>NZ_JBEXRT010000022.1:0-116660 GCF_040613235.1 Streptomyces sp. NPDC006296
GGGCCCCCCGGTCGCTGGTTCCTCGGGGGGGGGGTGTCCCGGGCGACAGACGTCCCGGACACCGCGGCCCCCGTTCCGCCGGTCCCTAGAGGGGCTCGGCGATCACGGCGACCTGGCTGGTCAGCGGCGTCCCCGAACCGTCGCGGCGCGGATCCGCTGCCGGAAGCCTGGCCGGTGCGCCGTTCTTCTGCGCGGCCCGCGCCGGGGTCCGCCCCGCCCAGGCGAACACCAGGACGTCCTCCCCCTTGAGGAAGCGCTGGCAGCGCACCCCGCCGGTGGCCCGGCCCTTGCGCGGGTACTGGTCGAACGGGGTCAGCTTCCACGTCCGCTCGGAGTCGTCGAGGGTGCCGTGCGACCCGGCGACCGTGAACACGGCGGCGTCCCGGGACGGATCCACCGCGGTGAAGGAGAGGACCGTCGCGCCCTCCGCGAGCTTGACGCCCGCCATGCCGCCCGCCGCGCGCCCCTGCGGGCGCACGGATGCCGCCGGGTAGCGCAGCAACTGTGCGTCGGACGTGATGAAGACCAGGTCCTCCTCGCCCGTGCGCAGCTGCGTCGCGCCCACGATCCGGTCACCGTCCTTCAGCGAGATGACCTCCAACTCGTCCTTGTTGGCCGGGTAGTCGGGCACCACGCGCTTCACCACCCCCTGCAGGGTCCCGATGGCCAGGCCGAGCGCCTCCTCGTCCAGGGTGGTGAGGCAGATCAGCTCCTCGTCCGCCTCCAGCGTGAGGAACTCGGCGATCTGGGCCCCGCCCGAGAGGTTCGGAGCCGCATGGGTGTCCGGCAGCTGCGGCAGATCGATCACCGAGAGCCTCAGCAGCCGTCCGGTGGACGTCACCGCGCCCACGTCGCCGCGTGCGGTGGCCGGGACGGCCGACACGATCGCGTCGTGCTTCGCCCGTCCGTCGTCCTCCGTCTGGGTGAGCGGCTCGGCGTTGGCCGTACGGGCCAGCAGCCCGGTCGAGGACAGCAGCACCTGGCACGGGTCGTCGGCGACCTCCAGCGGCACCGAGGCGACCTGCGAACCCGCCGACTCCAGCAGCACCGTGCGTCGCTCGGTGCCGAACTTCTTCGCCACGGCGGCCAGTTCGGACGAGACCAGCTTGCGCAGCTCGGCGTCCGACTCCAGGATCGCCGTCAGTTCCGCGATCTCCTCGGAGAGCTTGTCGCGCTCGGTCTCCAGCTCGATCCGGTCGAAGCGGGTGAGCCGGCGCAGCGGGGTGTCCAGGATGTACTGGGTCTGGATCTCGCTCAGCGAGAAGCGCTCCATCAGGCGTTCCTTCGCCTGCGCGGAGTTGTCGCTGTCCCGGATGAGGCGGATGACCTCGTCGATGTCGAGCAGCGCCACGAGCAGCCCCTCGACCAGGTGCAGCCGGTTGCGGCGCTTGGTCCTGCGGAACTCGCTGCGCCGGCGCACCACGTCGAAGCGGTGGTCGAGGTAGACCTCCAGGAGCTCCTTGAGCCCGAGGGTGAGCGGCTGCCCGTCGACCAGGGCGACGTTGTTGATGCCGAAGGACTCCTCCATCGGCGTCAGCTTGTAGAGCTGCTCCAGCACGGCCTCGGGCACGAAGCCGTTCTTCACCTCGATCACCAGGCGCAGGCCGTGCGCCCGGTCCGTGAGGTCCTTGACGTCCGCGATGCCCTGGAGCTTCTTCGAGCCGACCAGGTCCTTGATCTTGGCGATCACCTTCTCGGGGCCGACGGTGAAGGGCAGTTCGGTGACGACGAGGCCCTTGCGGCGGGCCGTCACGTTCTCTATGGCGACCGTGGCCCGGATCTTGAAGGTGCCGCGCCCGGAGGCGTAGGCGTCCTTGATCCCGCCGAGGCCGACGATCCTGCCGCCGGTGGGCAGGTCGGGGCCCGGGACGAAGCGCATCAGCGTGTCGAGGTCGGCGCCCGGGTGCCGGATGAGGTGGCGGGCGGCGGCGATGACCTCGCCGAGATTGTGCGGGGGCATGTTGGTCGCCATGCCGACCGCGATCCCGGAGGCGCCGTTGACCAGGAGGTTCGGGTACGCCGCCGGGAGGACGACCGGCTCCTGCTCCTGGCCGTCGTAGTTCGACTGGTAGTCGACGGTGTCCTCGTCGATCGACTCCGTCATCAGCGACGTGGCGTCGGCCATCCGGCACTCGGTGTACCGCATGGCGGCGGGCGGGTCGTCGTTGCCCAGCGAGCCGAAGTTGCCGTGCCCGTCCACGAGGGGCAGGCGCATCGAGAACGGCTGTGCCATGCGCACCAGTGCGTCATAGATCGACGCGTCGCCGTGCGGGTGCAGTTTGCCCATCACCTCGCCGACCACGCGCGCGCACTTCACGTAGCCGCGGTCGGGGCGCAGGCCCATCTCGTTCATCTGGGACACGATGCGGCGGTGCACGGGCTTCATGCCGTCGCGGGCGTCGGGCAGAGCCCTGGAGTAGATCACCGAGTACGCGTACTCGAGGAAGGAGCCCTGCATTTCGTCGACGACGTCGATGTCGAGGATCTTCTCCTCGAAGTCGTCCGGCGGCGGGGTTTTCGTGCTGCGGCGGGCCATCGCGGCTGCGACTCCTTCACAGATTCTGTCGGGCAACCTCAGGTTCTGACGCCGACCATTGTGGACCGCCGTACCGACAACGCGGACCTCGACCCGTCCGAAGCGGCCCCCGCGCCCTGCACGGAGCCCCTGATTACGGCAGCATCTACGACAACATTCACCCGGCGGGAACTTCGCCGGGTCCCCGAGCGCTTGCCTAGAGTGGCAGGTCCGGCAGGAAATCCTGTACCGATGGAAGGGACGTACATGCCCATGGGTCACACGGCCACAGCCCAGGCCGGTTCCGGCGGCTTGACGGCGACCGAGCACCGCCTGGCCAACGGCCTGCGCGTGGTGCTCTCCGAGGACCATCTGACCCCCGTCGCCGCGGTCTGCCTCTGGTACGACGTCGGCTCCCGGCACGAGGTCAAGGGACGCACCGGCCTGGCGCACCTCTTCGAGCACCTGATGTTCCAGGGCTCGGGCCAGGTCAAGGGGAACGGGCACTTCGAGCTGGTGCAGGGCGCCGGCGGTTCCCTGAACGGCACGACCAGCTTCGAGCGCACCAACTACTTCGAGACGATGCCCACGCACCAGCTGGAGCTGGCCCTGTGGCTCGAGGCCGACCGGATGGGCTCGCTGCTCGCCGCGCTCGACGAGGAGTCCATGGAGAACCAGCGGGACGTCGTGAAGAACGAGCGCCGCCAGCGCTACGACAACGTCCCGTACGGCACGGCCTTCGAGAGGCTCACCGCGCTCGCCTACCCGGAGGGCCACCCGTACCACCACACCCCGATCGGGTCGATGGCCGACCTGGACGCGGCGACGCTGGAGGACGCGCAGACGTTCTTCCGCACGTACTACGCGCCGAACAACGCGGTGCTCTCCGTCGTCGGCGACATCGACCCGGAGCAGACGCTCGCCTGGATCGAGAAGTACTTCGGCTCCATCCCCTCTCACGACGGCAAGCAGCCCCCGCGGGACGGCACGCTGCCCGGCACCATCGGCGAGCAGCTGCGCGAGGTGGTCCACGAGGAGGTCCCCGCGCGTGCCCTGATGGCCGCCTACCGGCTGCCGCACGACGGCACCCGCGCGTGCGACGCCGCGGACCTGGCGCTGACCGTGCTCGGCGGCGGCGAGTCGTCCAGGCTGCACAACCGCCTGGTCCGCCGCGACCGCACGGCCGTGGCCGCGGGATTCGGGCTGCTCCGGCTGGCCGGCGCCCCCTCGCTGGGGTGGCTGGACGTCAAGACCTCCGGCGGTGTCGAGGTGCCGCAGATCGAGGCGGCGGTCGACGAGGAGCTGGCCCGCTTCGCCGAGGAGGGGCCGACCCCGGAGGAGATGGAGCGGGCCCAGGCGCAGTTGGAGCGCGAGTGGCTGGACCGGCTGGGCACCGTCTCCGGCCGCGCCGACGAACTCTGCCGGTACGCCGTCCTGTTCGGTGACCCCCAGCTCGCCCTGACCGCCGTGGGCCGCGTCCTCGACGTGACGGCCGACGAGGTCAAGGACGCCGCCCGGGCGCACCTGCGCCCCGACAACCGTGCGGTCCTGGTCTACGAGCCGGTCGAACCGGCCGAGGAGAACCACGGTGCCGACGGCACCGACGCGCACGAGGGGGCCGACAAGTGACCGACGCCGCCGTGACTGGAGTAGCGATGGAGTACCACCCGCAGCCGACCGCCGGCGAGGCCCGGCCGTGGGCCTTCCCCGCGCCCGAGCGAGGCGCCCTGCCCAACGGGCTGACCGTGCTGCGCTGCCACCGCCCCGGCCAGCAGGTCGTCGCCGTGGAGATCTTCCTCGACGCCCCGCTGGACGCCGAGCCCGAGGGGCTGGACGGCGTCGCCACGATCATGGCGCGCGCGCTGTCCGAGGGCACCGACAAGCGCTCGGCGGAGGAGTTCGCCGCCGAGCTCGAGCGGTGCGGCGCCACCCTGGACGCGCACGCGGACCACCCGGGGGTGCGGGTGTCCCTGGAGGTCCCGGTCTCCCGGCTGGCCAAGGCGCTCGGCCTGGTCGCCGAGTCCCTGCGGGCCCCCGCCTTCGCGGAGAGCGAGATCGAGCGGCTGGTGGGCAACCGGCTCGACGAGATCCCGCACGAGCAGGCCAACCCGGCCCGCCGGGCGGCCAAGCAGCTCTCCAAGGAGCTCTTCCCCGCCACGGCGCGGATGTCGCGTCCGCGCCAGGGCACGGAGGAGACGGTCGGCCGGATCGACGCCGCCGCCGTGCGCGCCTTCTACGACGCCCACGTCCGTCCGTCCACCGCGACGGCGGTCGTCGTCGGCGACCTCACCGGGGTGGACCTGGACGCGCTGCTCTCGGACACCGTCGGCGACTGGTCGGGCGATGCCGGGCAGGCCCGGCCGGTGCCCCCGATCACCGCGGACGACACCGGGCGCGTCGTCATCGTGGACCGTCCCGGAGCCGTGCAGACGCAGCTCCTGATCGGCCGTATCGGCGCGGACCGGCACGACAGCGTGTGGCCCGCCCAGGTGCTCGGCACGTACTGCCTGGGCGGCACCCTGACGTCGCGGCTGGACCGGGTCCTGCGCGAGGAGAAGGGCTACACCTACGGGGTGCGCGCCTTCGGCCAGGTGCTGCGCTCGGCCGCGCCGGGCTCCTCGTCCGGGCCGGCCGGTGCGGCGATGCTCGCCATCAGCGGTTCCGTCGACACGGAGTCCACCGGCCCCGCGCTCGACGACCTGTGGAAGGTCCTGCGCACCCTGGCGTCCGAGGGGCTCACCGACGCCGAACGCGAGACGGCCGTGCAGAACCTCGTGGGGGTGGCCCCGCTGAAGTACGAGACGGCCGCCTCCGTCGCGAGCACTCTCGCAGACCAGGTGGAGCAGCACCTCCCGGACGACTACCAGGCGCAGATGTACGCGCGTCTGGCGGGCACCGGCACGGTCGAGGCGACCGCGGCGGTGGTCAGCGCGTTCCCCGTCGACCGGCTCGTCACCGTCCTGGTCGGGAACGCCGCGCTGATCGCGGAGCCCGTCAGGGCGCTCGGCATCGGCGAGGTGTCGATCGTCACCGGCTGACCGGTCCCGGCGGGACAGGACAGGACGGAACCCCCGGCGGGCGCAGGCCCACCGGGGGTTCCGTCTTTGTCTGATTTAAGGGGTATGGGCGCATTCATTCTGTGGGATGTGCGACAAAAGGCCCTTTCCGTTTGGTGGCCGAAAGTGCCCCGCTCTAGCGTCGGCTCGGCTGTCCGCCGGACGACTGCCGCGCCCGCGGCGCCGGACAGCCATCGCCGAGTCCCCGTCAGGCGCGAGCCTGGGGAGCCGGGGACCCGTGAAGTCCCTGGGGTGAATCGGTTCTCCGTGCCTCGTCAGTGGGCCGGCGGCCCGTAGGAGACCTTCCTGCTCCGAACCCGTCAGCTAACCCGGTAGGCGAGAAGGAAGGAAAGGACCAGCCCCTCCATGGCGTTCATCCGTGCCACCGGGAAGCATCGTGCCCCGAGCCGCCTGACGCGCAAGAGTGCCAAGGCCGCCGGCATCGCAGCCCTGGCCACCACCGGCGTCATCGGCGCCACCGCCTCCCCGGCACTCGCCGCGGACCCCGAGACCGCCGCCGGAACCGGACTCACCCAGACCGTCGCGCTCGACACCACGCTCGCCGCCCAGATCGAGGCCCAGGCGAAGGCGCAGCAGCGCCAGGCCGACGCCGCGGCCAAGGCCGCCGCGGAAGCCGCGGCGAAGGCGAAGGCCAGGGCGAAGGCGAAGGCCGAGGCCGAGCGCAAGGCCGAGGCCCGCGCCAAGGAGGCCCGCGAGGAGAAGGCGCGTGCCGCCCGCGCCGCCGAGCGCGCCCGGCTGAACGCCTTCCACCTGCCCGTCGCCGGTTCCCACGTCACCACCGGGTACAAGTCCGGTGGCGCCCTCTGGTCCTCCGGCAGCCACTCCGGCGTCGACTTCCAGGCCGCGTCCGGCACCTCCGTCGTCGCCGTCGGCTCCGGCACGGTCGTCGAGGCCGGCTGGGGCGGCGCGTACGGCAACAACATCGTGCTCAGGATGAAGGACGGCACGTACACCCAGTACGGCCACCTCTCCTCGATCGGGGTCTCCGTCGGGCAGAGCGTCGGCTCGGGCGAGCAGATAGGCATCTCCGGCTCGACCGGCAACTCCACCGGCCCGCACCTGCACTTCGAGGCCCGCACCACGCCCGAGTACGGCTCGGACATGGACCCCGTCGCCTACCTGCGCGCCCACGGCGTCCAGGTCTGACCCCACGCACCGCGCGGGCGCACCCCTCTCGCATGCACCCGCCCGTCACGAAGGCCCCGGCACCGCCGGGGCCTTCGGCGTACCCCGGCGCGGCCGTGCGCCGGAGCTCCCGCGGAAGTGCTCCCCGGCCAAAAGATATCCATGGATTCCACCCCGCCGTCGGAAATTCGGGCCGGTTGCAATAGAGTCGCAGAACAGGCGTCGGTCGGCCGCGTTTCGCGGGGATTAAGGCGGAGGTTCGGACATGCGCATTCCCGCGCATTCGGTATGCACGGCAATCCGTGACGACATCGTCTCCGGTGTCTTCGAGCGGGGCGGCCGCCTCACCGAAGAGGTGCTCGCCCGCCGCTACGGCGTCTCCCGCGTGCCCGTGCGCGAGGCGCTGCGCACTCTGGAGTCCGAGGGCTTCGTCGTCACCCGGCGGCACGCCGGCGCGTGCGTCGCCGAGCCCACCGAGCAGGAGGCCGCCGACCTCCTGGAGATCCGCATGCTGCTGGAGCCCCTGGGTGCGGCCCGTGCGGCGCAGCGCCGCACCGAGGCCCACCTCAAGGTGCTCCGCGGCCTGGTCAGGCTGGGTCAGGAGCGGGTGCGCAGAGGGGAGGGCGAGGACCTGCGGTCGCTGGGTGGCTGGTTCCACGAGACGCTCGCGCAGGCGTCGGGCAGCCCCGCGCTGATCGCGCTCCTCACCCAGCTGCGGCACAAGATCGCCTGGATGTACGCCGTGGAGCAGCCGGCCCGCCCCGCCGAATCGTGGGCCGAGCACGGTGCCCTCGTCGACGCCGTCGCCCGCCGTGACGCGGAGCGGGCCAGGGCGCTCGCCGTCCAGCACGCGGAGCGGGCCACGGCCGCCCACCGGCTGCGCCGGGCGGACCTGCCGGCGCAGCAGTCGGGTGCGGCCCGGGTGAGGAATTCGCAACATCCCGTAAACATCGCGGGCGTCCGCCATTAACAAGGACGCCGTATACAAAGAGGGTGAATATCGGGGGCCTGTTTTCCGCTGCCCTGATCCAGGTATTCACCATTCTTCTCGCATCCGGGAAAAAGAACGAGCCGCGGCCCCCGTCAGGGTGCCGCGGCTCGTCCGGAAAGAATTCCGACCCGGAGCGGTCGGAGTCAGACGGTCTCCGGGAGCTCCTCGAGCCCCTCGGCGACCAGCTTCGCCAGCCGGTCCAGGGCGACCTCGGCGTCGTCCGCCTCGGAGGCGAGCACGATCTCCTCGCCGCCCTGGGCGCCCAGGCCGAGCACCGCGAGCATCGACGCGGCGTTGACCGGGTTGCCGTCGGCCTTGGCGATCGTCACGGGGACGCCGGAGGCCGTGGCGGCACGGACGAAGATGGAAGCGGGACGGGCGTGCAGGCCCTCGGCCCAACCGACGTTGACGCGGCGCTCAGCCATGGTTCTGCCCTTCACGTAACGATGAGTTGTCTAGACCAGTCTCTCATGCGGTGCGGGCTGCTGTACCCGGTACCGCCACCGGTCGCTCATCGCCCCGGCGGCCCCCTCAGCGTGCCCGTGCAGCGATCCCGCCGCGACCGGTGTCCCGGGTCGTAGGCTTTGGCCATGGAGCCCACTGCGGAGCAGAGTCCGCATCACGCGTACCCCGACCACTGGGAGGCGGACGTGGTGCTCCGCGACGGTGGCACCGCGCGCATCAGGCCCATCACCACGGACGACGCCGAGCGGCTGGTCAGCTTCTACGAACAGGTGTCCGACGAGTCGAAGTACTACCGCTTCTTCGCCCCGTACCCACGGCTCTCCGCCCGGGACGTGCACCGCTTCACCCATCACGATTACGTCGACCGGGTGGGTCTGGCCGTCACGATCGGCGGCGAGTTCATCGCCACCGTCCGCTACGACCGCATCAACGGCCAGGGCAGGCCCGCCTCCGCGCCCGCCGACGAGGCCGAGGTCGCCTTCCTCGTCCAGGACGCCCACCAGGGCCGAGGTGTGGCGTCCGCCCTCCTCGAACACATCGCGGCGGTCGCCAGGGAACGGGGCATCCGCCGCTTCGCCGCCGAGGTGCTGCCCGCCAACAACAAGATGATCAAGGTGTTCCGGGACGCCGGGTTCACCCAGCAGCGCAGCTTTGAGGACGGCTCCGTCCACCTCACGCTCGACCTGGAACCGACGGCCGAGTCGCTCGCCGTCCAGCGCGCCCGCGAACAGCGCGCCGAAGCCCGCTCGGTCCAGCGCCTGCTGGCCCCCGGATCCGTCGCCGTCATCGGTGTCGGACGCGCACCCGGCGGCGTCGGCCGCACCGTGCTGCGCAACCTCCTCGGCTCCGGCTACACCGGACGCACCTACGCGGTGAACCCGTCGTTCGCCGAGGACCTCGGCACGGTCGAAGGGGTGCCCGCCCACCGTTCCGTCGGCGAGATCGGCGGGCGGGTCGACCTCGCGGTCGTCGCCGTGCCCGCCGACCGGGTGCCGGCCGCCGTCGCCGACTGCGGGGAACACGGGGTCCAGGGCCTCGTCGTTCTTTCCGCCGGTTACGCCGAGCGCGGCGCGGAAGGGCGGGAGCGCCAGCGGAACCTGGTCCGGCAGGCACGTTCGTACGGCATGCGCCTCATCGGCCCGAACGCCTTCGGCATCATCAACACCTCCGACACGGTCCGCCTCAACGCCTCCCTCGCCCCCGAGTCGCCCACGGCGGGGCGCATCGGACTCTTCACCCAGTCCGGGGCCATCGGGATCGCCCTGCTGTCCGGTCTCCACCGCAGGGGCGCCGGCCTCTCGGCCTTCATCTCCGCGGGCAACCGGGCCGACGTCTCCGGCAACGACTTCCTGCAGTACGGGTACGAGGACCCGGACACCGACGTCGCCCTGCTGTACCTCGAATCACTCGGCAACCCGCGCAAGTTCACCCGCCTCGCCCGGCGGACCGCCGCCGTGAAACCCGTGGTCGTGGTGAAGGGCGCCCGGCACAGCGGGACCAACCCGCCGGGCCACGCCGTACCGGTCAGCCGTATCCCCGACGCCACCGTCTCCGCGCTGATGCGCCAGGCCGGCGTGATCCTCGTCGACACCGTGACGGAGATGATCGACGTCGGCCTGCTCCTCGCCGGCCAGCCCCTGCCGGACGGTCCGCGGGTGGCGATCCTGGGCAACTCCGAGTCGCTCGGCCTCCTCACCTACGACGCCTGCCTGGCGGAAGGGCTGCGCCCGCGCCCGCCCCGCGACCTCACCACCCGGGCGAACCCGCAGGACTTCCGGCACGCGCTGGCGGAGGCGCTGGCCGACCCCACGTGCGACGCCGTGATCGTGACGGCGATCCCCTGGGTCGGTGAGAACGGCGAGCCGCAGACCGGTGAGGGCGAGGTGCTGGCCGCCGCGCTGCGCGAGGCGGCGGCCTCCGGTCCCGCGAAACCGGTCGCCGTGGTGCACGTGGAGATGGGCGGCCTCGCCCAGGCGCTCGCCGCCGCGACCGGGACGGCCGGCCCGCCCCGGCCCACCGCTCCCGATGCGGAAGGAGCGGCCCCCGCACCGGCCGTGGACGCGCCCCCTCCCGGCGCACCGGGTGCGGACACGCCCCCGTCCGGTCCCGCAGCACAGGACGGCACCGCCCGGGGAGGGGGCGCGAGCACCCGGGGCGGAACCGACGGTTCCGTCACCACCGGCGCCCGGGGCGCCACCGACGCGGCGGGCCCCACCGGCGGCCGGGACGGCAACGGTGCGACGGGCACCGCCGCCGCCGGCACGGCGGGCACCACCGCCGGAGCCGGTCCTTCCGCCGGGCGGATCCCCGCCTACCCCGCCGCCGAGCGAGCCGTCCGCTCGCTGGCCGAGGTGGTGAAGTACGCGCAGTGGCGCCGCCACGCGGCCGCCCCCGGGAAGGTGCCCGCGTTCCTGGACGAGACCATCGACGAGCACGGCACCGCCAGGCTGATCGACACCCTGCTCGGCCCCGGCCCCGATCCCCGGGGCCGCCCGCTCACCCACGACGAGGCGCGCGGACTGCTCGCCCGCTACGGGGTGACCGTGCGGCCCGCGCTCCCCGCGCCCGATCCGGCGGCAGCCGTCGCCGCCGCCGCGCAGCTCGGATACCCGGTGGCGCTCAAGACCACCGCACCCCACCTCAGGCACCGGGCGGACCTCGGAGGCGTCCGGCTCGACCTCGTCGACGAGAACGCCCTGCGCAGGGCGTACGACGAACTCACCGACCTGCTCGGCACCTCCGCCGAACTCCGGCCCGTCGTCCAGGCCATGGCCCCCCGCGGTGTCGACACCGTCGTCCGGGCCTCCATCGACGCGGCCGCCGGCACCGTCCTCTCGTTCGGCCTGGCCGGCGCGCCCTCCGAGCTGCTGGGGGACACGGCGCACCGCCTGGTGCCCGTCACCGACCGCGACGCCGCGGAGCTGATCCGCTCCATCCGGGCGGCCCCGGTGCTGTTCGGCTGGCGCGGCGCCGCACCGGCGGACACCGCGGCGCTCGAAGAGCTGCTCCTGCGGGTGTCCCGGCTCGTCGACGACCACCCCGAGGTGGTCTCGGTCACCCTGGAGCCCGTCGTCGTCGCCACCCAGGGCCTGGCGGTCCTCGGGGCGAGCGTCCGGCTGGCGCCGCCGCCCGCCCGCACCGACCTCGGCCCCCGCCGCCTCCCCAGCTACTGACGGCGCACCGGCCGCCCACGGACCCGCGCACGGCGTCCCCGGCAGCCACCCGCCCCCCGTAGGATGGTCCGCATGGCAAAGACCGGTACGACGACCCAGGGGCTGCGCGCGGCGATCGAGCGCAGCGGCTACTACCCGGCCCTCGTGGCCGAGGCGGTGGAGGCCGCCGTCGGCGGGGAGCCGGTCGCTTCGTACCTGGTGCACCAGGAGACCACCTTCGACTCCAACGAGGTCCGCCGCCATGTCACGGTCCTCGTCCTGACGGACACCCGCTTCATCGTCAGCCACACCGACGAGCAGGCCGCCGACACGAGCTCCCCGACGCCCTACGCCACGACGTCCACCGAGTCGGTCAAGCTCGACCGGATCTCGTCCGTCGTGGTCAGCCGCGTGGTCGCCAACCCCGAGAAGTACGTGCCCGGCACACTGCCCCGCGAGGTCGTCCTGACCATCGGCTGGGGCGCCGTCTCCCGCATCGACCTCGAACCCGCCGCCTGCGGCGACCCCAACTGCGAGGCCGACCACGGCTACACCGGCAGCTCCACCGCCGACGACCTGAGCCTGCGTGTCAGCGAGGCCGGGGACGGCCCGGACACCGTGCGTCAGACCCTCGCCTTCGCCCAGTCCCTCTCCGAGGCCACGGCCGCGACCGCGGCCACCGCCCGCTGATGGTCCAGCCCGCCTGGCAGGACCCCGTCCTGCTCGCCCCCGAGGCCGCGCCCGCACCCGAGTACGGCACCGGCTCGCTCGCCGACCTGCTGCCGACCCTCGCCGCGGGGCAGGGCGTACCCGGCTTCGAGGCGATGATCCCCGAGCTCAGCCCGGCCGACCGGAACTGCGTCTTCCTGATCGACGGGCTCGGCTGGGAGCAGATCACGGCACACCCGGACGAGGCGCCCTTCCTGCACTCGCTGCTCCCCACCTCGCGCGGCGGCACCGGCCGGCCGATCACCTCCGGCTTCCCGTCGACCACCGCGACCTCGCTCGCCTCGGTCGGCACGGGCCGGACCCCGGGCGAGCACGGCCTCCCCGGCTACACGGTCCGCAACCCGGACACGGGCGCGCTCATGAACCAGCTGCGCTGGAGGCCGTGGACCGACCTCAAGCCCTGGCAGCCCTACCCGACCGTCTTCCAGCTGGCCGACGCCGCGGGTGTGCGTACCGCCCAGGTCTCCGCCCCCGGCTTCGAGCAGACCCCCCTGACCAAGGTCGCGCTCAGCGGCGGGTCCTTCCTCGGCCGGCTCACCGGCGAGGACCGGATGGACCTCGCCGCCGAGCGGCTCGCCGCCGGTGACCGGTCGCTCGTCTACACGTACTACAGCGAGGTCGACGGCCAGGGGCACCGCTTCGGTGTCGACTCCGACGCCTGGCGGGGCCAGCTGATGTACGTCGACGGCCTCGCGCGGCGCCTGGCCGAGCAACTGCCCCCGCGCTCGGCGCTGTACGTCACCGCCGACCACGGCATGATCGACGTGCCGTTCGGCGAGGAGTCCCGCATCGACTTCGACGAGGACTGGGAGCTGAGCGCCGGAGTCGCGCTGCTGGGCGGCGAGGGCCGGGCCCGCCACGTGTACGCGGTCCCCGGCGCCGCGTCGGACGTCCTGGCCGTCTGGCGCGAGGTGCTCGGCGAGCAGTTCTGGGTGGCGAGCCGTGACGAGGCGATCGCGGCGGGCTGGTTCGGCCCGCACGTCGACGAGCGGGTCCACGGCAGGATCGGCGACGTGGTGGCGGCGGCCCATGACGACGTGGTGATCACCGCCTCGGTCAACGAGCCGCACGAGTCGGCGATGGTCGGCATGCACGGTTCGCTGACCCCCGTGGAACAGCTGGTACCGCTGCTCGAAGTACGCTCCTAGCCGACGTTCTCCGCTCCTCGCACCCCCCACCCCCGAAAGGCACCCACCTCCTCATGCCCGAGCTCGTGTTCTTCTCCGGAACGATGGATTGCGGAAAGAGCACCCTGGCTCTCCAGATCGGGCACAACCGGTCGGCGCGGGGTCTGCAGGGTGTGATCTTCACCCGGGACGACCGGGCGGGGGAGGGGAAGCTGTCCTCGCGGCTGGGACTGGTGACGGAGGCCGTCGAGGCCGCGCCGGGGATGGATCTGTACGGCTACCTCGTGGGCCGGATGTCCCAGGGCGACAAGGTCGACCATGTGATCGTGGACGAGGCGCAGTTCCTCGCCCCGGAGCAGATCGACCAACTGGCCCGTGTCGTGGACGACCTCGGCCTCGACGTGTTCGCCTTCGGGATCACCACGGACTTCCGCACCAAGCTCTTTCCCGGCTCGCAGCGCCTGATCGAGCTGGCCGACCGGCTGGAGACCCTCCAGGTCGAGGCGATGTGCTGGTGCGGTGCCCGCGCCACGCACAACGCCCGGACCGTGGGAGGGGTGATGGTGGTCGAGGGCGAACAGGTCGTGGTCGGCGATGTGGACCGGCCGGCCGCGGACATCGGCTACGAGGTCCTCTGCCGCCGCCATCACCGTCGCCGCATGACGAGCGCGTCCGCCCACGCCGGCGCGCTCTCGCCCGACGTCCTGCCGGTCGGCCCCGCCTGAACCGCCGGCCTCACAGCCTGCCCGCCCTCGGGCGGGACCGGGCTCAGTCGGTCGAGGACGTCCGGTCGTTGAAGGTGTTCACGCCGAAGTAGGAGCCGTCGGCGTTGTAGATGTGCACCCGGCTCATGTCGGCGATCCGCTCGCCCGCGTTCACGTCGATGTACTTGCCGCCGTACCAGACGTCCTGGTGGAGCCGGACGCCGACGGCCGAATTGTTGATCACGGACGACGTGACGTCGTTGAACCCGTCTTCCTTCAGATCGTGGTGGGGAAGACCGAACCGGGCGACGACCAGCATCTGCCCCTTGTAGTCGTAGTCCTTGAAGAGGCAGACCTGGCCCGGTCCGCAGTCCGATGCCGCCGCCGTCGCCGGAGCGGCCGGGAGCGTCGCCCCGGCGAGGGCGAGAGCCGCCGTCGCGGCGACGCAGAACGCGCGTGATCGCATGGGGAGCCTTTTCGGTCGAGCCACTGCGCGTGGCAGGAGGGCGAAGGGATGCGCGGGAAGCCGCGCCGCTCCGTACGGAGGCGCGCCGCGAACGGCGGATCCCGGATCACCGCGCGGCGCGCGCCACCGGGGACGCCTCTCGGCGGCGGTCCCCGGCCGTGCCGCCTCAGCAGGTCGAGGACGTCCGGTCGTTGAAGGTGTTCACGCCGAACCACGAACCGTCGTTGTTGTAGATGGTCACGCTGCTGAGATTGGCGATCTTCTCACCCGGCGTCAGTCTGACGTACTTCCCGCCGTGACCGATGTCCTGGTACAGCCTCACGGTGACGGGGGAGTTGTTGATCACCGAGGACGTGATGTCGTTGAACTCCCATCCCTTCAGGTTTTCTATGCAGGTTCCTATCCGGGTGATGTTCAGCATTCTTCCGCCGTAGCCGTAGTCCTGGAAGAGGCAGATCTGATTCGACCCGCAGTCGGATTCGGCCGCCTGCGCGGGAGCTCCTGAGAGGAGTACCGCACTGGTGGCCCAAGCAGTCACGGCGACGGCGGCCGGTAAGCGAACACGCATGTTCCTGACTCCGTTTCACGGCAGGGAGATCGACGCCCGCCAATGTAATGACCGCTGCCCGGGCCCGCATAGAAGAGGAGTGCCAGGCGCCGGGCGCGGAGGCCCGCCCCGTCCCTCCCCGCGGTCCGGAGCCTCCGTGGCCACTCGCCCCGCCGGTCCCACGGGTGGCCGGCCCCGGAGACCGCACTCTCCTCGCCGGGCCGGCCGGCGCGTACGGCCCGACCTGGTGCCCGGAATCCGTCGCCGGTGCTCCACCTGCCGCCCGGGCCGACTCCGCAGTTGAACCGGAGTGCCACTTTCCCCGAGGCGCCGGCGGAGGCCGTCGGCGGTCGGTATCATCGACCGGTTCAGGAGAATTCCTTTCCGTGTTACCCCCGTCCGTATCCGGGCGTCACGAAACGCTCGGTCCGCCGAGAAAAGGTGACGATGAACGATCGGAAGACGCAGGACTCTGCGAACTCCCCTCTCCACGGCGTTCCGTCGACTCGTTTCACGAACGCCGTGGAGCTGACACCCCGACAGGCCGGTCAGGTCCGGCGATTGTCCCGGGAATGGGAAGACGGTCCGCTCGCGCACCTCACCCGTCTGCGCATTCCGGAAAGATCCGCCGCCCACGGATTCAGGTTCTCGGCGGAAGGCCGTCTCTTCGGCGGCCTGCTGCTGGCGCGGGTGTACTGCGACGCCCTGTCCGGTGTCTCCGGCAACGACACGGACCAGGACCCGGTCGTGGCCCACCTCGTGACGTCCGGCCGGCTCGTCTACGCGAGAAGAGGGGTGTCCCGCACCGCCGGACCCGGTCAGATCCTCATCCGGGACGCACGGACCTCCTGGGACTTCACCTGCGCTCCGGCCACCCGCGCGCTCGCCGTGACGATTCCCCGCCACGCGGTGCTGGCGCGCACCGGGTTGTCACGAGCCATCGGCGAGGCGTACATGGCCGATGCCACCACCCCCGAGGTGCGCCTTCTCCTGAACGTCCTGGAGGCGATCGAGCGGAGCGGCGACCTGGACCGCTCGGTCGTCGCGCAGGAGATCGCGGTGGACGCCTGTGCGGCCCTCTTCGCCAGACTGCTCTCCGGCCGTTCCGCGCCGGAGCAGGAGAACGGTGCCCGTGCCACGGTGAGCGCCGCGAAGAACGTCATCGAGAAGAACCTCGGCAGTCAGGGCCTGTCTCCCGCCGTGATATCCCGGCTGGTGGGGGTGCCCCTGCGGACCCTGCACCGGTCCTTCGCGGAGTCGAACGACACCGTCATGGCCTTCACCCGGCGAAGACGCCTGCAGAGGGCGCACGACGAGCTGCTGCGACAGGGTGCCAGCGGCAACGTGTCCGAGATCGCCGCGCGCTGGCAGTTCGCGGACGCGAGCCACTTCATCAGACAGTTCAAGACCGTCTACGGCACCACACCCGCCGCCTACGTCAGGGGTCCGGCCGCGGGGGAAGACCTGCGCGAGGACGCCGCCACCGGTGCCGCCGGGCCGGGCTCCGGGCCTCGTCCCGGGCCCGGAGCCGCCGGACGGGGCCGTTCAACTCCGCGGCGGCCGGACGAGGGTGAAGACGGCGCCCTCCGGATCGGCCACCGTGGCCAGCCTTCCGCTGGAGGCCTCGCGGGGTGACTGCAGGACGTGCCCGCCGAGCTCCACCACGCGGGCCGCCGCCTCGTCGGTGTCGGCGACCTGGAAGTAGGACATCCAGTGCGGGCCCCGGTCGCGCGGCAGACCGTGCCCCACCCCGTGCAGGGCGGCGACGGGACGGCCCCGGAGATGGAGCGTCTGGTAGTCGAAGTCGGCCGAGACGACCGCCTCGGTCTCGAACCCGAACACTCCCTGGTAGAACTTGGCGACCGAAGCGGTCTCCCGGGTCACCAGCTCGTTCCACACGGGGGTGCCCGGCGTACCCGCCAGCGCCGTTCCGAGGTGCTCGGCCGCCTGCCAGGCGCCGAACACCGCACCGCCCGGATCGGAGGCGAGCAGCAGGCGCCCGGCCTCTCCCGCGTCGATCGGCCCGACGGCCACCGTCCCCCCGCAGGAGCGGATCGCCTCCGCCGTGGCGTCCGCGTCCTCCGTGGCCAGATACGTCGTCCAGGCGATCGGGAGGTGCCGGTCGGGCGGGAGCTGCCCGATGCCGGCCACCTCCTTGCCGTCGAGGAGCGCCCGGACGTACGGTCCCAGCTGCTCGGGGCCGGGCCGGAACTCCCAGCCGAACAGCCGGCTGTAGAAATCCTGCGTCGCGGCCAGGTCGTGCACGATCAGACTCACCCAGCACGGTGCTCCGGGCGTGCGCCGGGTGGCGGCCTCGGTCATCTTCTTCTCTCTCCTCGTACCATCGGGACGCCGTACGGGGGGCGGGGCCGGCAGGGCCTCCAGCGGTACGGACACGGCTGCGTACGCTCCGTGCAGATGCTCGCACCCCTGCGCCCCGCAGGCACCCCGGCCGCGCCGCGTTCTGCGGCTTCCGGCCACGACGTGGGCCGATTTGATGCGGTACGACTGTTTCCGGTTCTCTACCGCCGCGGGCCGTCCCTGGGCGAGGATGGCACGTATGAAGCCCATCATCACCGCATCCGAATACGCGAGCGAGTCGGCGGGGCCGCGCCCGCCGGTGCTCCTGGATGTCCGCTGGCAGCTCGGCGGACCGAACCTCCGCGCCGACTACGAGGCCGGTCACCTCCCCGGCGCGGTGTTCGTCTCTCTGGACACCGAGCTCGCGGGTCCGGCCGGCAGCGGCGGCCGGCACCCCCTGCCCGACCCGGAGGCCTTCGGGGCCGTCATGCGGCGGGCCGGGGTCGGCCGCACGACCCCCGTGGTCGTCTACGACGGCGGCCAGGGCTGGGCGGCCGCCCGCGCGTGGTGGCTGCTGCGCTGGGCCGGCCACCTCGACGTCCGGGTGCTGGACGGGGGTCTCGCCGCATGGACCGGTGAGCTCTCCACCGACATCCCGAAGCCCGACGAGGGGGACTTCCGGCCCCGGCCGGGCGCCATGGGCCTCCTGGACGCCGACGGCGCCGCCGGGCTGGCCCGCTCCGGGCTGCTGCTCGACGCCCGGGCGGCGGAGCGCTACCGCGGGGACGTGGAGCCGATCGACCGCGTCGGCGGCCACATCCCGGGAGCGGTGTCCGCCCCGACCACCGAGAACGTCGGCGAGGACGGGCGCTTCCTGCCCGCCGGTTCGCTCGCCTCCCGTTTCTCGGCCCTCGGCGCCGACGGTGCCACGGAGGTCGGCGTCTACTGCGGATCCGGTGTCTCGGGCGCCCACGAGGTGCTGGCGCTGGAGCTCGCGGGTCACCGGGCCGCCCTCTACGCGGGCTCCTGGTCGGAGTGGTCCTCCGACACGTCCCGACCGGTCGCCACGGGGCCGGATCCCCGCTGACCCGGGGCCTTCACCGGCGCATCCGTCCGGTCGTCCCCGGGCCGGGAGCCCCTCGCGGCCGGGCCCCTCGGGCGCGGGGCGCTCGGCACCGGGGCGCCCCGCGCACGCCGAGCCGGCCGGCCGGTCCTTCGCGGCCGGCCGAGACCGTGACCGGAACCGGCACGCACACCGGCCGGGGCTGCGGGCGAAGGCGAGGGCCGGCGGGACCCGTGATCGACCCGGCCCGGCGCGAGCGGTGTCCGGGGCCGTGGCACGAGTGAGGGCCCGCACGCCGAGGCGTGCGGGCCCTCACCATGGGCGCCCTGGCGGGCCTGCCCTCAGTCCTGTTTCTTCCGGCGGGTGCCGAAGACGATCTCGTCCCAGCTCGGGACCGCCGCCCGGCGGCCCGGCCGGACCCCGTCGGCCTCGGCCTGGCGGTCCGTCGTCCCCGTGAGCCGGTCGCGGTGGCCCGCCACCGCACGAGGCATCAGCACATCGGCGTAGGCGGACCCGGCCCCTGCGGCGGACGCCGCCGCGGCCGGCGGCTCGTCCGCCTCCGGCTCCGCCTGCGACGCGGGCTCCAGTGCGGGCGGCTCGGGCTGCGAGGGCAGTTCCGGGACGATCATGTCGCCGCGGAAGCTCGGCACCGCCTCCAGGAGGCTGGTCAGCGAGTCGCGCTCGCTCGCGGACACGCCGCCGACACGCTCCTCGGGCTCCGACAGCGGGGCGGCGGAACGCTCCAGCTGGCGGTCCAGGGAACGGTCCAGCGGACGGTCGCGCGGCAGCCGTGCGATCCGGGGCACGAACGGGAAGCTCGGCTCCGGCGCGGCGACGTCGTCGGTCTCACCGATCAGCGAGCGCGCCTCGTCGTCGACGGCCTGGACCAGGCGGCGCGGCGGGTCGTACGTCCAGCTCGCGGAGTGCGGCTCGCTCGCGACGCGGTACACGAGGAGGACTTCCCAGGTGCCGTCGTCCCGGCGCCAGGAGTCCCACTGCACGGTGTCCCGGTCGGCGCCGCGCAGCAGCAGGCGCTCCTGCACCGCCTCGCCGAGCTGGGGGCCGGTGTTCTCACCGGGACGGCGCACGGGAGTCTTCCGGGCGCGCTCGGCCATGAACGCGCGCTCCGCGAGCACCGGGCCCTCGAAGCGGCGCACCCGGTCGACCGGGATGCCGGCGAACTGGGCGACCTCCTCGGCGGAGGCGCCCGCTCTTATGCGTGCCTGGATGTCGCGCGGGCGGAGATGGCTCTCCACCTCGATCTCGATCTGTCCGAGCCGGGCGCGGTCGTTGCGCACGGCGGCCCGCAGCCGCTCATCGATCGGAAGCGTGTACTCCGTGCTGTCCGCAGCCTTGAGCACCAGTCGTGTGCCGTCGTTCGAGACGGCCACGACACGCAGTTCGGGCATGGGAACCTCCCGGGTGGTGCCTGCCGACGTCACGTGCGTCGCTGCTTCCGCTAGTCGAGTGTGGCCTGCCCGGGTTCAGCCTGCCACAATCTTGCCAAGTTGCCCGGCGTGTCGGGCCTTGACCCTGATGCACCACGATGACACGGCCACCCGTGCGCGACACGGGGTGACCGGTTGGTCGCTCCGTGCAGCGGGCGCCCGTGCGATGCCGCGGCGCCGCCGGTGCGGGAACCACCCTTCGGCCCCCTCCCGTCAGTGCCGGAAACCCGTACGGGAGTCCGGCCCCAGGGCTCGTCACAGTACTCCATTCGGGCCACCCGGGTGGACCGGCGCGCCGCCGAAGTTCTCGCCGGGCGCGGGAGTTGGACTACCCCGTTGTTCGCGGTATGCCCGCGATGGGTGTGCTGCTTCACAATATCTCCAGAATCGGAACTATCCGATTCGCTCATATGTCCTTTCCTGGTGCAAGGTGGACGAGTTGTCGAGCAGGGACAGATCATGGTTCAGAAGCCGCAGAGTGATGCGGAACATAAGGAAAGGCGCATAGATCTGAGCCTGCCCCAGGTCGCGGGCAGCGCCGTGGCCGCGGTGGCGGCGGCGGTGATGGCCTCCCAGCTCGGCGTGTACGGCACGATCGTCGGCGCGGGCGTGATGAGCGTGGTGGCCACCTGCGGGGGTTCCGTCTTCCAGCACTTCTTCCGCCGCACCGGCGAGCAGATCCGCGAAGTCACCGTCCAGGTGAAGCATCCGGCGGGCCGTCAGGTGACCGTGCGCACCAGGGAGACCCGGCCCGCGCCCCCGATGCCGCAGGACGACGCCACGCGGCTGCTCGGCACGGTGGGACCGCGCACCGGCACGGACCGCGACCGCACGGCGGCGCTCGGCGCGGCGGCGCTCGGCGCGGCGGGACGGGACGCCGCCGGCCGCGCCGACCGTACGACGGTGCCGGGCGCGGCGGGACCGGACACCGGCACGGACGCCGACCGCACCAGGCTGCTGCGGCAGCTCCGGCCGGGCGGGGCGGCTCCCGGCGCGGCCCGTGCGGGAGGACCGGGCCCGGGCGGCCCGCACGCGGACGGCAGCTACTCCGAGGCCCGCACGCACGGCACCCGTGTCCGCGGCTGGAAGCGGTCGGCCCTCGCGGCGACCGGTGTCTTCGTCCTGTCCATGGCCGGCATCACCGTGTACGAGGCCGTCGCCGGCCACGACCTCGGGGGCGAGGGCCGCACGACCATCGGGTCGGTCGTCGGCGGCGGAGGGAACGGCGGGGGGACGACCGCGCCCTCGGACGGCAACGGCCGGCAGGACGCCCCGGCCCAGGAGAAGAGCGGGGGCGACGGGTCCGTCCCGGACGGCGGCGGCACGACGGCCCCCGGGACCGGCGGCAGCGCGCGCCCCGAGCCCTCCGGCGACGGCTCGGCCGACAGCCCCGCCCCCACCCCCTCGGCGTCGTCCGGCGGGACCACGGCGCCGGAGACCGCGAGCCCGACCGCACCGGCCCCGGACGCCACCACTCCGGCCGCGCCGGACCCGGCCGGGACCGGCGCGGCCGCGGACCGGCAGGGCGGGAGCGGCACGGACCCGGCCCCGTGACCCGGCCCCGTCCGACGCCCGGCGCTCACTCCCCGAGCACCCGCCGCAGGTAGTCGTTGGCGAAGAGCCGGTCCGGGTCGAGGCGGTCGCGCAGAGCGGTGAACTCGCCGAACCGGGGATAGACCGCGGCCAGCCGGGCGGAGTCCCGGGTGTGGATCTTGCCCCAGTGCGGGCGGCCGGCGTAACCGGTCATGATCCGCTCGACGGCCGTGAAGTACGCCCGGTACGGCGTCCCCCGGTACAGGTGCACCGCGACGTACGCACTGTCCCGGCCCGAGGCCGTGGAGAGCGCGATGTCGTCCGCCGGAGCCGTGCGGACCTCCACGGGGAAGCCGACCCGCAGCGGTGAGCGCTCCACCATGGCCTTGAGGTCGCGCAGGGCGTCCACCGCCGCCTCGCGCGGGACGGCGTACTCCATCTCGACGAAGCGCACCCGCCGCGGGCTGGTGAAGACCTTGTACGGGATGTCGGTGTACGTACGGGCCGACAGGGCGCGGCTGGAGATCCGGGCCAGGGAGGGGATCGCCGCCGGGACCGCCCGGCCGACCGAACAGGCGACCTGGAAGATCCCGTTGGAGAGGAGTTCGTCCTCGATCCAGCCGCTGACCCGCCCGGCGGGCGCTGCGGGGCCCGCGCAGCGGTTGTTGCGCTTGGTGTTGCAGTTTCCGGTGTGCGGGAACCAGTAGAACTCGAAGTGTTCGTTCTCCGCGACCAGCTGATCGAAATCGGATGTGACCCGGTCGAAGGTCATCGGCTCCTCGCGGGCGGTCAGGAAGAAGACCGGCTCCACGGCGAAGGTGACCGCGGTGACCACGCCCAGTGCGCCGAGCCCGACGCGGGCCGCCGCGAAGACGTCCGGATGCGTGTCGGCGGAGCAGTGCAGCACCGTGCCGTCCGCGGTCACCAGCTCCAGCGCCCGGATCTGCGCGGATATCGACGCCGAGTCGCGTCCGGTGCCGTGGGTGCCCGTGGACGTCGCCCCGGCGACCGTCTGCTCCATGATGTCGCCCATGTTGGTGAGGGAGAGCCCCTCACGGGCGAGCGCGGCGTTGAGGCGCTTCAGGGTCGTCCCGGCCCCGGCCGTCACGGTCATCGCCGTGCGGTCGACGGCGCGGATCCCGGCGAGCAGGTCCGTGCGGACGAGGACCCCGTCGGTGGCGGCGGCCGCCGTGAACGAGTGGCCCGTGCCGACGGGCTTCACCCGCAGCCCGTCCCCGGAGGCCCTGCGGAGCACCCCGGCGAGCTCGTCGACGGTGGCGGGGGACGCCACCCGTGCGGGCCTGGCCGTGACGTTGCCCGCCCAGTTACGCCACGTGCTCGCCGTCCGTGCGTAGGTGTCGGTCATCTTCCCCGAGCCCTCCCGTAGGCGCCGGCTCGCCGAGCCGGCGGTACCCCAGGAGCGCCACCGCGGCCGCGAGCACCCCCGCCGCGACGGGCACCGCGTACCCCGCACCGGCGCCGGAGGCGTCGACCACCCAGCCCGCGGCGGAGGAACCGAGCGCCACTCCGACGGCGAGTCCGGTACTGGTCCAGGTCATGCCCTCCGTCAGCCGGGTGCGCGGTACGTGCTGTTCGACGAGGGCCATCGTGGTGACCATCGTCGGTGCGATGGCGAGGCCCGCGACAAAGAGCGCCACGGCCAGGAACGGCAGGCTCCCGGCCAGTTGGAGGGGGATCATACTCACGGCCATCGCGCACACCCCCACCAGCCACCGGGTGGACGGCTTCCCCCGCAGGTGCAGCAGGCCGAAGACCGCCCCGGCGAGGCAGGAGCCGAGGGCGTAGACCGCGAGGACCAGACTGGCCGCCGCCTTGTGTCCGCGCTCCTCGGCGAACGCGACTGTCACCACGTCCACCGCGCCGAAGATCGCTCCGGTCGCGACGAAGGCCAGCACCAGCACCTGGAGCCCCGGCGAGCGGAGCGCCGCACCGCCGGTGTGCCGTTCCGCCGGGTGCGGCCCGGGTTCGGTCCCGCGCTGCGCCGTCAGCCAGAACACCCCCGCCACCAGGAACCCGCCGGCCAGCAGGGGGCCCGCCTCGGGGAACCACGCGGTGGACAGGCCGATGGAGACGATCGGGCCGAAGATGAAGCACACCTCGTCGACGATCGACTCCCACGCGTACGCGGTGTGCAGCTGCCGGCCGGACCCCCGGTAGATCTCGGCCCAGCGGGCCCTGACCATCGAGCCCACGCTCGGGACACACCCGGCCCCCGCGGCGAAGACGAACAGCGTCCAGTCCGGGAACCGCTGCTGGGCGCAGACCAGCAGCCCCGCCACCGAGGCGGCGGCGAACAGGGTGACCGGGCGCAGGACGCGGCGCTGCCCGTGCCGGTCGACCAGCCGGGACACCTGGGGCCCCACCACCGCCGCCGCCATGGCGAGCGTCGCGGAGAGCGCGCCGGCCAGCCCGTAGCGACCGGTGAGCTGGGAGATCATCGTCACCACGCCGATCCCCATCATGGACAGCGGCATCCGCCCGAGGAGTCCGGCCGTCGAGAACGCCAGGGTTCCGGGAGCGGCGAAGAGGGCGCGGTAGGGGCTGGGCAAGGGGTGGCTCCGGTGGGACCTGTCAGGTGTGCGGACGGCTGACACAGCTTACGGGCGGCCGGTGGCCGGCCGGTACCGGCCCATGGCGGGTGCCGGGCCGCCGGCGGCGGGTGGCAGGATCAGGGCCATGTCCGATCTGCCTGATCCCGCTCCCTACGACGCCCTTCTCCTGCTGTCCTTCGGCGGTCCCGAAGGCCCTGACGACGTGGTCCCGTTCCTCGCGAACGTGACCCGGGGCCGGGGCATCCCCGAAGAACGGCTCAAGGAGGTCGGCAAGCACTACTTCCTCTTCGGCGGCGTGAGCCCGATCAACGCCCAGAACCGGGAGCTCCTGGGCGCGCTGCGCAAGGACTTCGCGGACCACGGCCTCGAACTCCCCGTCCACTGGGGCAACCGGAACTGGGCCCCGTACCTCACCGACGCCCTCCGCGAGATGGTCACGGACGGACACCGCCGGATCGCCGTCCTCGCGACCAGCGCCTACGCCTCGTACTCCGGCTGCCGCCAGTACCGCGAGAACCTTGCGGAGTCGCTGTCCGTGCTGGAGGCGGAAGGCCTCCCGGTGCCCCGGGTGGACAAGCTGCGGCACTACTTCAACCACCCCGGCTTCGTCCGGCCCATGGTGGACGGCGTCCTCGCGTCGCTGGCCGACCTCCCCGAGGAGGTCAGGGCGGGGGCGCACCTCGCGTTCACCACGCACTCCATCCCGACGGCCGCAGCCGACACCTCCGGGCCGGAACCGACGCACGGCGACGGCGGCTCCTACGTGGCCGAGCACCTGGAGGTCGCCCGTCTGATCACCGAGGCGGTGCGCGAGGAGACCGGCGTCGACCACCCGTGGCGGCTCGTCTACCAGTCGCGCAGCGGCGCCCCGCACATCCCGTGGCTGGAGCCCGACATCTGCGACCACCTGGAGGCGCTGCACGGCGACGGCGTGCCGGCGGTGGTGATGGCCCCCATCGGCTTCGTCTCGGACCACATGGAGGTGCTGTACGACCTCGACACGGAGGCCGCCGCCAAGGCCGCCGAGCTCGGACTGCCGGTGCGCCGTTCGCCCACGGTGGGAGCGGACCCCCGGTTCGCCGCCGCCGTCCGCGAGCTGCTGCTGGAGCGCGCCGCCGCCGAGCAGGGCCGCCCCGTCACGCCGTGCGCACTCGGCACGCTCGGCGCCTCGCACGACGTCTGCCCGGTCGGCTGCTGCCCGGCCAGGGTCCCCAAGCCGGCGGCGGCCGGTGCCGACAGCGCCCGCTGACACCGCCCTTCCCCTTCCCGCCGCCCGGGCGCGGACGCGCGCGTCCCGGGCCCGCGACACCACCTCTGGAGCGTTGTGACCGACCCCCTCCTGTCCGAACTGCTCGACCTCGCCCTGGAGGCTGGCCGCAGGGCCGGTGCGCTGCTGCGCGACGGCCGGCCCGCCGACCTCGGGGTCGCCGCGACGAAGTCCAGCCCCATCGACGTCGTCACCGAGATGGACATCCGGGCGGAGAAGCTGATCACCGGCTACCTCTCCGAGCACCGCCCCGCCGACGGCTTCCTCGGCGAGGAGGGCGCCAGCGCCGAGGGCAGCAGCGGGATCCGGTGGGTCATCGACCCGCTCGACGGCACCGTGAACTACCTCTACGGCCTGCCGACCTGGTCGGTCTCCATCGCCGCAGAGCGCGACGGCGAGCGGGTCGTCGGCGTGGTCGAGGCGCCGATGCGCGGGGAGACGTTCCACGCGGTCCTCGGCCGCGGGGCCCACGCCAACGGTGAGGCCCTGCGCTGCCGCCCCACGGCCCCCCTCGAACAGGCTCTGGTGTCGACCGGCTTCAACTACGTCACCGAGGTGCGCACCCATCAGGCCGAGGTGGCCCGGCAGCTGATCCCCCGGCTGCGCGACATCCGGCGCGGCGGATCCGCGGCCATCGAGCTCTGCGACCTCGCGGCGGGCCGCCTCGACGGCTACTACGAGCGCGGACTCCACCCCTGGGACGTGGCGGCCGGCGACCTCATCGCCCGTGAGGCCGGCGCGCTCACCGGAGGCCGCCCCGGCCTCCCCGCGGACGGGGACCTCACCGTGGCGGCGACCCCGGGCGTCTTCGAGCCGCTTCAGGCGCTCCTGGAGGAGCTGGGTGCCTGGCACGACTGACCCGGCCGCCCCCTGAGCCGGCCGGAGCGCCCACCGACGCACGAAGAGGGCCCCGGGAACCATGACGGCTCCCGGGGCCCTCCCGCAGCGGCTCAGACGCTGGTGGCGCCGATTTCCACGCCGTGCTCGGCGGCGAGTCGACGCAGGTCGTCGAGCTCTCCCTGTTCGACGTCGGCGAGGAAGTCGTCGCCCGTCTCGCGCGCCTTCGTGAGGTCGGACTCGGTGGTCTTGATGCGTTGCAGGAGACCTGCGGTGAAAGCGTCCATGAAGCGCCCCCTCGTCGTGGGTCGGTGGCACGGGGGTGTGCCCGGTGGTCCCCCGGACACCGGGCCGGGGTACGGGTGATCACGCAGTCCCTCTGGATGCAGGACGGGCTGTGGTACGCCCCGTACAGGGCGTGATCGCGGGTGTGACAGCGTCTTCCCCGCCCCTGTCCCGCCAGAAACCTCAACTGACCCGGGAACCGGATGTATTCCCCGGGGCCACGGTCCGTTCGACGCCGTCTTACCGCCGGTTTATGCGCGTTACGGGCAGGATGGACGCGCACAGTCGGTGCCGCTGACGTGCAGCGAGCGGCCGGATCGGGGGCCCCTCGCCGTTTTTTCGTGATCTAGGGAAGGACTGCGCCGTGCGCGTACTCGTCGTCGAGGACGAGCAGCTGCTCGCCGATGCGGTGGCCACCGGACTCCGCCGGGAGGCCATGGCCGTCGACGTCGTCTACGACGGAGCGGCGGCCCTCGAACGTGTCGGGGTCAACGACTACGACATCGTCGTGCTGGACCGGGACCTCCCGCTGGTGCACGGCGACGACGTCTGCCGCAGGATCGTCGAGCTGGGCATGCCCACCCGCATCCTCATGCTCACCGCCTCCGGCGACGTCAGCGACCGGGTCGAGGGACTGGAGCTCGGCGCGGACGACTACCTGCCCAAGCCCTTCGCCTTCAGTGAGCTGACCGCACGGGTGCGTGCCCTGGGGCGCCGCACCACGGTCGCGCTGCCCCCGGTCCTGGAGCGGGCCGGCATCAAGCTCGACCCCAACCGCCGCGAGGTCTTCCGGGACGAGCAGGAGATCCAGCTCGCCCCGAAGGAGTTCGCCGTCCTGGAGGTCCTGATGCGCAGCGAGGGCGCGGTCGTCTCCGCCGAGCAGCTGCTGGAGAAGGCCTGGGACGAGAACACCGACCCCTTCACCAACGTGGTGCGGGTGACCGTCATGACGCTGCGGCGCAAGCTCGGCGAACCCCCCGTCATCGTCACCGTCCCCGGCTCCGGATACCGGATCTGAGGGCGTGATGGCAGCCTCCCCGGCGCCCGTGAAGGCACCCCCGAAGCCGACCTGGGAACCCAAGCCCCAGGAGTCCCCGTACCCCTGGCTGCGCCCGACCATCCGGATACGGCTCACGCTGCTGTACGGCGGCATGTTCCTGATCGCCGGCATCCTGCTGCTGTCGATCATCTACATGCTGGCCGCCCAGGCGCTGCACGACGCCGGCGGGCTGGAGTTCCAGGTCAAGGGCACGAACGTGCAGATCTCCAGCGACATGTGCCCGCAGCTGGGCTCCGCGCTCAACAACACCCAGCTCAACGAGACGATCAAGGACTGCACCGCCGCGCAGCGCCAGCACGCCCTCGACAGCCTGCTGAACAGGGCGCTGCTCGCGCTCGTGGGGCTCAGCATCATCGCCTTCGCCTTCGGCTACGCCATGGCCGGGCGGGTGCTCTCCCCCCTGGGCCGCATCACCCGTACCGCCCGCAGGGTGGCCGGCACGGACCTCAGCCGCAGGATCGAGCTGGACGGCCCGGACGACGAGCTGAAGGAGCTCGCGGACACCTTCGACGAGATGCTCGACCGGCTGGAGCGGGCCTTCACGGCCCAGCAGCGGTTCGTCGGCAACGCCTCGCACGAGCTCCGCACGCCCCTCGCGATCAACCGCACCCTGCTGGAGGTGCACCTCTCCGATCCCGAGGCCCCGCCGGAGCTCCACCAGCTGGGCAAGACGCTCCTGGCGACGAACGAGCGCAGCGAGCAGCTCGTGGAGGGGCTGCTCCTGCTGGCACGGAGCGACAACCAGATCGTGGAGCGGAAGCCGGTGGACCTCGCCGAGGTCGCGGACCGGGCCATCGACCAGGCCAGGTCGGAGGCGGCCGAGAGGGGCGTCCGGATCCTGGGGGAGCGCGCTCCCGCGGTCGTCCAGGGCAACGGGGTCCTCCTGGAGCGCATCGCGCTCAACCTGGTGCAGAACGCCGTGCGCTACAACGTGGCGGAGGACGGCTGGGTGGAGGTCACCACCGAGCTCCAGCACGGGCAGGCCCTGCTGGTCGTCTCGAACACGGGGCCGGTGGTGCCCGCGTACGAGATCGACAACCTCTTCGAGCCGTTCAGGCGGCTGCGGACGGAGCGCACGGGGAGCGACAAGGGCGTCGGACTCGGCCTGTCGATCGCCCGGTCCGTCGCGCGGGCGCACGGAGGCCGTATCATCGCGGAGCCTCGTGAGGGCGGTGGTCTCGTGATGCGCGTCACCCTGCCGGTCTGAGAGGCTTCGCGGTGTGAGGCCGCAATGGATCGCTCTGTTCGCTTTGGGCGGAATTTTAGAACTCTGTTTCCGTTCTGTCCCTGTGTGATCGATCACAGCAGCGGTTTTCGCTCTCTACTCTCCGTGATCACATCTCTGCCCGAAAGCCGGGAAACGTCCGGGTTTTCAGGGGGCGATATCACGGGAAGTACACGGGGTGGCGCCCGTGAACAGCAACGATCGGACCGTGTACGGTCCCCATCGCCACCCAAGCTGATCGCTCACGAGGGATCCGGTTGGGTGTCGATTGAGTAACAGACCTTGATGTGAGGCAAAATCTCCGCCTCAGGTCGGGCACAAGTCCGGCCTCTCACGCGTTACGTGCGCTGAGACACCGCAGACACCCATGAGGGGGAGAGCGACATGGCAACGGATTACGACACCCCACGCAAGACCGACGACGACGTCGATCAGGACAGCCTGGAGGAGCTCAAGGCACGCCGGAGCGACAAGACGGCGTCCGCCGTCGACGTCGACGAGTTCGACGCGGCCGAAGGACTGGAGCTGCCCGGCGCGGACCTGTCCAACGAAGAGCTCGCCGTGCGGGTCCTGCCCAAGCAGGCCGACGAGTTCACCTGCATGAGCTGCTTCCTCGTGCACCACCGCAGCCAGCTGGCGCGCGAGAAGAACGGCCAGCCCATCTGCCGCGACTGCGACTGAGGCCGGCCGGCCGTGGCAGGCGACACCCCGTTCCGGAAGCGGCGCTTGCGGCGCACGAAGTCGTCGGAGGCACATCAGGGCGGCGCGGACCCGGCCCGGGGCGAGAACCCCGCAGCCGAGCACCGGACCGCCCTGCCCGCCTCTCCCGGCAGCACACCTGACGACGAGCGGGGCCTCCCGGCCTCGCTCGAAGCGGTACCCACCGATCCGCCCCCCGGGCCGGAGAAGGGCTCAGGACGCCTGGACGCACTGAGACGAGGCGTCACCAGGAGCAGAGACGGCGCCGTGGCCGTCCTGGGCATGATGGCCGACCGGATCATCGACCTCGCCCCGCGCGTCCCCGTGCGGGATCTCCGCACCCTGCGCGGGCAGTTCCCCGGACTCGGCCCCGAAGAGCTCGCCGACAAGCTCGTCGCGGGCGCCTGCAACTCCACGGCCACCGTCGGCGCGGGCATCGGCGCCGCGGCGATGATGCCGGTCCCGCCGGCCCTGCTCGCCGGGCTGGCCACCGAGATCACCACCGTGGCCGCCATCGAGCTGAAGCTCGTCGCCGAGCTCCACGAGGTCTACGGCCTGCGTCCCCCGGGCAACCTCGGCCAGCGCAGCACCGCGTACCTCACGTCCTGGACGGAGGAGCGCGGCATCGACGTCACCCGCCCCACCACGCTCAACGCGGCCCTGGGCGGACAGATGAAGCGCGAGCTGCGCCAGCAGATCATGAAGCGCACCGCGCGCGACCTGCCCAACCTCATCCCGTTCATGATCGGTGCCGTCGTCGGCGCCGTGATGAACCGGCGGGACACCGCGAAGCTCGCCGACCGGGTCAGAGGCGACCTGCGGCGCCAGGGGATCCCCTGGGACCGCCTCCCCGAGCTCCCGCCGCTGGAACAGCCGGTGAGACCCGCCGCAGAGCTCCCCGAAGGGCTGGACGGGCCCGGCCGCTGACCTCGCCGCGTCAGGCGCGCACCGGCGCCAGAGCCGCCACCAGGGCCTGCGGCTCCCGGGTGGAGAGGTAGACGTACGGCGTCGGGTCCTGCGGATCGGCGACCACGACCCGCACCGCCGTCGGGACGTAGCTGCGCAGCAGCATGAAGGCGCGCGGGTCCGCCTTGTACGAGCGCCAGGCGCGGGCCTCCTCCCCGTCCAGCACCTCGGCCTCGCCGAGCGCCTCCAGCGGGATGCGCGCGTCCCCCGCGACGAGCGCGCCCGCCACCACGCGGATGCGGGCCGATCCGTACGAGCTGACCGCCACGCACGCCGCGGCCGTACCGGCCACCAGGCCGCCGAGCATGGGCAGGGCGCCGAGCGGCAGGAACACCAGCGCGCACGCGACGCCGATCCCGAAGGCGATGAGCCACCACGACCGGGGCGCGGTGAGACGTTCGTCGAAGGGGGGTGCGGAAGGCTGCATGGAAGCAAGCTTGGCACGGCGCGCCCCGCGGTCGGCCGCGCGGGTAAGGTCTGCGGCTGTGAGTGGAACATCTGCACGTCTGACACCCCCGCCCGACGCGGTGGAGCCCGTCCGCCATCCTGACGCCCCCGCCCCCGGTGAGGAGCTCGGCTCCCACTACGAACACTGTTTCGGCTGCGGCGGCGGACAACCGCACGGGCTGCACCTCCGGGCGACCGCCGGAGAGGGTGTGAGCGTCACCGCCGAGTTCACCGTGAAGGCCGCCCACCAGGGGGCCCCGGGACTGGCGCACGGCGGTGTCCTGGCCACGGCGATGGACGAGACGCTCGGCGCGCTGAGCTGGCTGCTGCGGGTCATCGCGGTGACCGGACGGCTGGAGACCGACTACGTCCTGCCGGTGCCGGTGGACACGGTGCTGTTCCTGGAGGCCGAGGTCACCGCGGTCCACGGCAGGAAGATCTACTGCCGGGCCACGGGGCGGACCGGCGGACCCGAGGGGCCCGTCGCGGTCCGCGCGGAAGCCCTCTTCGTCGAGGTCAAGGTCGACCACTTCATCGACAACGGCCGGCCGGAGGAGATCCGGGCCGCCATGTCCGACCCGGACCAGATCAGGCGCGCCCGCGCCTTCGAGGTGAACCCCTGATGCGCCCTCCCGTCGACGTCCTGATCCGCCGGGTCGACCCGGACGTGCCGCTCCCCGCCTACGGGCACCCCGGCGACGCCGGTGCGGACCTGGTCACCACCGAGGCCGCGGAACTCGCCCCGGGTGAACGGGCGGTACTCCCCACCGGGGTGTCGATCGCGCTGCCCGACGGCTACGCCGCCTTCGTGCACCCCCGCTCCGGCCTCGCGGCCCGCTGCGGAGTGGCCCTCGTGAACGCCCCGGGGACGGTCGATGCCGGGTACCGTGGAGAGATCAAGGTCATCGTGGTCAATCTCGACCCACGCGAGACCGTGAGATTCGAACGGTTCGACCGGATTGCCCAACTGGTCGTCCAGCAGGTCGAGAAGGTGCGCTTCCACGAGGTGACGGAGCTCCCCGGCTCGGCACGGGCCGAGGGGGGCTTCGGATCCACCGGCGGTCACGCCGCGGTGGACGGTGTCACGGGCGGTCACACCCAGGGTGGGAACAGCTACGCTTCGGTCGTATCCGACCGGGAAGGACGTTGACGTGTTCGGACGTCGCAAGAACAGTGGTTCCGCCGAGGACACGGTGGACGAAGCGCGCGAGGCCGAGCAGGTCGCCGACGAGCTCGACGGCACCGGGGCCGAGAACGGCTCGCGCCGCACGAACCTCCCGCCGGCCCCCCGCCCCGACGGGCCGTGGGACATCTCCGAGGTCTCGCAGCCCGGTGAGGGCCGCGTGGACCTGGGCGGCATCTTCGTGCCCGGGGTCGAGGGCATGGAGCTCCGGGTGGAGGTCGCCGGTGACGCGATCGTCGCGGCCACCGTCGTGCTGCGCGACAGCGCGGTCCAGCTGCAGGCCTTCGCCGCTCCCAAGAAGGAGGGCATCTGGGGCGAGGTGCGCGAGGAGATCGCCTCGGGCATCACCCAGCAGGGCGGAGTCATCGACGAGGTCGAGGGCCCGCTGGGCTGGGAACTGCGCGCCCAGGTCCCCGTACAGCTCCCGGACGGCAAGAACGGCGTCCAGCTGGTGCGCTTCATCGGCGTCGACGGACCGCGCTGGTTCCTGCGCGGAGTGATCTCCGGCCAGGGCGCCGTGCAGCCGGAGGCCGCCGGGCTGCTGGAGACGATCTTCCGGGACACCGTCGTCGTCCGGGGCGACGGCCCGATGGCACCGCGTGACCCGATCGTCCTCAAGCTCCCCAACGACGCCCAGATGGTGCCCGAGGGCGTCCAGCAGGAGGACCAGGAGAACTCGAAGTTCTCCGGCGGCATGGGCCAGCTGCAGCGCGGGCCCGAGACCACCGAGGTGCGCTGACCGCGCACCCCTGCTCCGTCCGGCCGGTGGGCCGCACCCCTCGCCGGGGTGCGGCCCACCGGCCTCTTCCGTTGCCTCACCGGGTGTCCCGCGCCCATACTGGCGCCTGCCGCGGGAGCGGCCCGCACGCACGCGTACACACGGGGGAGAGCGATGACAGCGAGCACCGACGGCCGGAGCGCCGCGGCAGCCCCTGCCGGGAGACCGGCCGGCGACCCCATGGTCCGTGTCGAGGACGTGCACCGCTCGTACGGCACCGGCGCCGCGGCCGTGCACGCCCTGCGGGGGGTCTCCTTCGAGATCCCGGCCGGTGCGCTCGTGGCGCTCAAGGGCCGCTCGGGCTCGGGCAAGACCACCCTGCTCAACCTCGTCGGCGGCCTCGACGCACCGGACGCCGGCCGCATCACCGTCGGCGGCACCGGCCTCTCCGGCCTCGACGAGGACGGGCTGCTGGAGCTGCGCCGGGACCGGATCGGCTTCATCTTCCAGTCCTTCGGCCTGATCCCGATCCTGACCGCGGCGGAGAACGTCGGGGTGCCCATGCGCCTGCGGAAGGCCGACCCCCGGGAGCGCGAGGAGCGCGTGGCCCTGCTGCTCTCCCTGGTCGGCCTCGGCGACCACGCCCGGCAGCGCCCGGGCGAGCTGTCCGGCGGCCAGCAGCAGCGCGTCGCCATCGCCCGCGCGCTCGCCAACCGCCCCGCCCTCCTCATCGCCGACGAGCCCACCGGGCAGCTCGACGCGGAGACGGGCCTCGCGGTCATGCAGCTGCTGCGGGCCGTCGTCCGCAGCGAGGGCGTCACCCTCCTCGTCGCCACCCACGACCCCCAGCTGCTGGGCTTCGCCGACCGGGTGCTCGAACTCGCCGACGGGCGCATCATCGACCACGGATGACTGCGGACGGCCACCGGTGACCACGGATGACCGCGGCCGGGACCGTGGACCCCGGCGTCCCGGCGGCCCGCACGGCGGTCCCCGGCCCGCTCGCCGCCGCCCCGCCGGCGCGCGGCGGCTCCGCCCGCCCGCATCAGAATCCCGTCAAGACGGTCCCCACGTCCGGCCCTGACCCCATATGCCGGATTTCTTCGGGGTAGCTTCGAGAGCGGCTCCCGTATCGGCGGCGGCCGGTTCAGAGAAGACAATGGGGCCATGGCACGCGGCAAGCTTCGGATCTACCTGGGTGCGGCGCCCGGCGTCGGCAAGACGCACGCGATGCTGTCCGAGGCCCACCGGCGGGTGGAGCGCGGCACGGACTGCGTCGTCGCGTTCGTGGAGCACCACGGCCGGCCCCGCACCGAGGTGCTGCTGCACGGCCTGGAGCAGATCCGCCGCCGCGACATCGAGCACCGCTCGGCCGTCTTCTCGGAGATGGACGTCGACGCGGTCCTGGAACGGGCGCCCGCCGTGGCGCTCGTCGACGAGCTCGCCCACACCAACGTGCCCGGCTCCCGCAACGCCAAGCGCTGGCAGGACGTCGAGGAACTCCTCAAGGCCGGCATAGACGTGGTCTCCACCGTCAACATCCAGCACCTGGAGTCCCTCGGCGACGTGGTGGAGTCGATCACCGGCGTACGCCAGCAGGAGACCATCCCCGACGAGGTCGCCCGGCGCGCCGACCAGATCGAACTCGTCGACATGTCGCCCCAGGCGCTGCGGCGCCGGATGGCCCACGGCAACATCTACCAGTCCGACAAGGTCGACGCGGCCCTGTCGAACTACTTCCGCCCCGGCAACCTCACCGCCCTGCGCGAGCTGGCGCTCCTCTGGGTCGCCGACCGGGTCGACGAATACCTCCAGCAGTACCGCGGCGAGCACGACATCAGCGCGCCCTGGCAGGCGCGCGAGCGCATCGTCGTGGGACTGACCGGCGGTCCCGAGGGCCGCACGCTCATCCGCCGTGCCTCCCGGATGGCCGCCAAGGGGTCCGGCAGCGAGATCCTCGCGGTGTACATCGCCCGCAGCGACGGACTGACCTCCGCCTCGCCCAAGGAGCTCGCCGTCCAGCGGACCCTCGTCGAGGACCTCGGAGGCACCTTCCACCACGTCATCGGCGACGACATACCCTCCGCGCTCCTCGCGTTCGCCCGGGGCGTCAACGCCACCCAGATCGTCCTCGGCTCCAGCCGCCGCAAGACCTGGCAGTACGTCTACGGGCCCGGGGTGGGCGCCACCGTCGCCCGCGAGTCCGGCCCCGACCTCGACGTGCACATCGTCACGCACGAGGAGGTCGCCAAGGGGCGCGGGCTGCCCATCGCCCGCGGGGCCCGGCTCAGCCGCACCCGGATCATCTCGGGCTGGCTGGCCGGCGTCGGCGGGCCGGCCCTCCTGACGCTGCTCCTGCAGGGCATGGAGAACGGGCCGGGGCTCGCCAACGACGTCCTGCTCTTCCTCTTCATGACCGTCGCCGCCGCCCTGCTCGGCGGGCTGGCGCCCGCGCTCGCCTCGGCCGCCGCGGGCTCGCTGCTCCTGAACTACTGGTTCACGCCGCCCACCCACACCCTGACCGTCCAGGACCCGGAGAACTTCGTCGCCATCGTGATCTTCTTCGCGGTGGCGGTCGCGGTCGCCTCGGTGGTCGACCTGGCGGCCCGCCGCACCCACCAGGCGGCCCGGCTGCGCGCCGAGTCCGAGATCCTCTCCACCCTGGCCGGGAGCGTCCTGCGGGGCGAGACGGCGCTGGACGCCCTGCTGGACCGGGTCCGCGAGACCTTCGGCATGGAGTCCGTCGCCCTCCTGGAGCGGCAGAGCGACGTCGAGCCCTGGACCTGCGCCGGAGCCGTCGGCCCCGCCCCGGTGGCCCGGCCCGACGACGCGGACGTGGACATGCCGGTCGGCGACCACATGGCACTGGCGCTGTCCGGCCGCGTACTGCCCGCCGAGGACCGCCGGGTCCTCGGCGCCTTCGCCGCGCAGGCCGCCGTGGTGCTCGACCGGCAGCGCCTGGTCGGGGAGGCGGAGGCGGCCAGAAGGCTCGCCGAGGGCAACCGGATCAGGACCGCGCTGCTGGCCGCCGTCAGCCACGACCTGCGCACCCCCCTGGCCGCCATCAAGGCCGCCGTGAGCTCCCTGCGGTCCGACGACGTCGCCTGGTCCGACGCGGACGAGGCGGAGCTCCTCGCGGCCATCGAGGACGGCGCCGACCGCCTGGACCACCTGGTCGGCAACCTGCTCGACATGTCGCGCCTGCAGACCGGCACGGTCACCCCGCTGATCCGCGAGCTCGACCTCGACGAGGTCGTCCCGATGGCCCTCGGGGGAGTGCCGGAGGGCAGCGTCGACCTGGACATCCCCGAGACGCTGCCCATGGTGGCCGTCGATCCGGGGCTGCTGGAGCGGGCCGTCGCCAACATCGTCGAGAACGCCGTCAAGTACAGCCCCGGCCAGGCACGCGTCACGGTCGCCGCCAGCGCCCTGGGGGAGCGGGTCGAGCTGCGGGTGGCCGACCGCGGACGCGGAGTCCCCGACGAGGCCAAGGAACGCATATTCGAACCCTTCCAGCGCTACGGCGACGCACCGCGCGGCGCCGGCGTCGGCCTGGGCCTCGCGGTCGCCCGCGGCTTCGTGGAGTCCATGGGCGGCACGCTGGACGCCGAGGACACCCCCGGTGGCGGCCTCACCATGGTCCTCACCCTGACCGCCGCGCCGGGGCAGGTGCGGGCCGGTCCCGTACCGCCCGTCCGCAGCATCGGCTCATGAGGACCCCGGCACGCTCCGCGCGTCCTCCGGGGCACGCCCCCGCCCCGTACCCCCACTTCCGAAAGGCAGGTCCGCGATGACCAGGGTGCTCGTGGTCGACGACGAGCCGCAGATCGTGCGCGCCCTCGTGATCAACCTCAAGGCGCGCAGGTACGAGGTGGACGCGGCACCGGACGGGGCGACGGCCCTGCAGCTCGCGGCGGCGCGCCACCCCGACGTCGTCGTCCTCGACCTCGGTCTGCCGGACATGGACGGCGTCGAGGTGATCCGGGGACTGCGCGGCTGGACCCGGGTGCCGATCCTCGTCCTCTCGGCCCGGCACACCTCCGACGAGAAGGTCGAGGCCCTGGACGCCGGGGCCGACGACTACGTCACCAAGCCGTTCGGCATGGACGAGCTGCTGGCCCGGCTGCGCGCCGCCGTCCGCCGTGCGGAACCCGTGGGCCAGGACGGCGGCGACGACCTGGTGATCGTCGAGACCGAGGGCTTCACCGTCGACCTGGCGGCGAAGAAGGTCCACCGCCAGGGCCGCGACGTGCGGCTCACGCCCACCGAGTGGCACCTGCTGGAGGTCCTCGTGCGGAACGCGGGGCGGCTGGTCAGCCAGAAGCAGCTGCTCCAGGAGGTCTGGGGCCCGTCCTACGGCACCGAGACCAACTACCTGCGCGTCTACATGGCCCAGCTGCGCCGCAAGCTGGAGGCGGACCCCTCGCACCCGGTCCACTTCGTCACCGAACCCGGCATGGGCTACCGCTTCGAACGCGGACGGTCCGTTCCGGAGTGATCGCGGGTCACTCGTTCGAGTGGCATCCGTCCCGGCCCGCCCGTACCACACGGGACCGGTACCCTTCGGGTATGAGCGCCGTACCCCGATTCGAGAAGCCCGGCAGGCCGGACAGGCCGTCCGGCCGGTTCCGCCGCATGCTCGACCGGCTGGCCAGCTCCCAGCAGGACCTCGAGTCCGAGGAGCTCCAGGAGGACACGCACGCCTCGGGCTGCACGCGCATCTCCGAATGCTCAGACCGCCAGATCGTCAAGGTCACTGGTACCTTGCGGACCGTCACCCTGCGTCCGCGGGCCGGAGTGCCCGCCCTGGAGGCGGAGCTCTTCGACGGCACCGCGCCGCTCGACGTGGTCTGGCTGGGCCGGCGTTCGATCGTCGGCATCGAGCCGGGGCGCAAGCTCATCGCGTCGGGTCGCGTGGCCATGAGCCACGGGCGCCGGGTGCTGTTCAACCCCAAATACGAACTCCGACCGCTCGGCAAGGAGTAGCCGGTGACGTCTCTCGACAAGCCGACGTCCGACACGGACCAGCACCACCGCACCGACCAGCAGGACGCCGACGCGAAGGCCGTCACGGAGGCCGCGCTCTTCGAGGCGTTCGGAGGTGTCCGCGGCATGGTGGAGACAGTCCTGCCCGGGCTGCTCTTCGTCACCGTCTTCACCATCAACAAGAACCTGATGGCCTCGGCCGTCGCGGCCCTGGCCGTCTCGCTGGCCCTCGTCGTCGTACGGCTGATCCGCAAGGACACCGTCAAGCACGCCTTCAGCGGTGTCTTCGGCGTCGCGTTCGGTGTGCTCTTCGCGAAGATGACGGGCAACGCCAAGGCCTTCTACCTGCCGGGCATGCTCTACACGCTCGGGCTGGCCCTCGCCTACCTCGTCACGACCCTCGCGGGCGTGCCGCTGATCGGACTGATCCTCGGCCCGGTCTTCAAGGAGAACCTGTCCTGGCGCACCAGGAACCCCGGCCGCAAGAAGGCGTACGCCAAGGCCAGCTACGCCTGGGGCCTGATCCTCCTCGCCAAGTGCGCCATCCTCTTCCCTCTGTACTGGTGGGCGGACACCGCACAGCTGGGCTGGGTCCTGGTCGCGCTCAAGATCCCGCCCTTCCTGCTGGCGGTCTACCTGACCTGGGTCTTCCTCGCCAAGGCGCCGCCGCCGATCGACGTCTTCGCCGAGATGGAGGCGGAGGAACAGGCCGAGAAGGCCCGCAAGGCCGCCGCCGACACCCCGGCCGCGGAGGCCCGCCGGGACTCCGGCCTCCAGCTCTGACGCACTGCGGCCGGTGGGCCGGGGCTCCGGTCCCGGCCCACCGGCCGCCCGCACGACGGGGCGGCACTCCCCGGACGGGCGACCCGTGTGACGCGTGGGGCCCCGGACCTGTCCAACGGTCCGGGGCCCCACGCGTCGTCCTGTCCCGCTCAGTCCCCGGCGGGCTCGCGGCGGACGGACAGCAGGTCCTCCAGCTGCTCCTCGCGCGCCTGCGCGGCCACGAACAGCAGCTCGTCGCCTGCCTCCAGCGTCTCCTCGGGACTCGGCGTCAGCACCCGGGTACCGCGGATGATCGTGACCAGGGAGGTGTCCTCCGGCCAGGCCACGTCGCTCACCCGGATCCCGGCCAGCGCCGACTCCGGCGGCAGCGTCAGCTCGACCAGGTTGGCGTCACCGTGGCTGAAGCGCAGCAGCCGGACCAGGTCGCCGACGCTCACCGCCTCCTCGACCAGCGCGGACATCAGACGCGGGGTGGACACCGCGACGTCGACGCCCCAGGACTCGTTGAACAGCCACTCGTTCTTCGGGTTGTTCACCCGCGCCACGACCCTCGGGACCCCGTACTCGGTCTTCGCGAGCAGCGAGACGACCAGGTTGACCTTGTCGTCGCCCGTCGAGGCGATCACGACGTTGCACCGCTGGAGCGCCGCCTCGTCGAGCGAGGTGATCTCGCAGGCGTCCGCGAGCAGCCACTCGGCCATCGGGACCCGCTCCACCGAGATGGCGGTGGGCGCCTTGTCGATCAGCAGGACCTCGTGACCGTTCTCCAGGAGCTCGGCCGCGATGGAACGCCCCACCGCACCGGCCCCCGCAATCGCGACGCGCATCAGTGACCGCCCTCCTCGGGACCCTCGGCGAAGGCCTCCTCGACCTTCGCGATCTCGTCCGTACGCATCATCACGTGAACGAGGTCGCCCTCCTGCAGAACCGTCTGGGACGTGGGCAGGATGGCCTCGCCCAACCGGGTGAGGAAGGCGACGCGGACCCCCGTCTCCTCCTGCAACGTGCTGATCTTGTGCCCGATCCAGGACGGCGTGGTGTGCACCTCGGCCAGCTGCACACCACCGCTCGGGTCGCGCCACAGCGGCTCGGCCCCGGACGGCAGCAGCCGCCGCAGCATCTGGTCCGCCGTCCACCGGACGGTCGCGACGGTGGGGATGCCGAGACGCTGGTAGACCTCGGCGCGCTTCGGGTCGTAGATGCGCGCCGCGACGTTCTCGATGCCGAACATCTCGCGGGCCACCCGGGCGGCGATGATGTTGGAGTTGTCGCCGCTGCTGACCGCCGCGAACGCGCCGGCCTCCTCGATCCCCGCCTCACGCAGGGTGTCCTGGTCGAAGCCGACCCCGCTGACCCGACGGCCGCCGAAACCGGAACCGAGCCGGCGGAACGCCGTGGGGTCCTGATCGATCACCGCGACCGTGTGCCCCTGCTGCTCCAGGGTCTGGGCGAGGGCGGCACCCACGCGCCCGCAGCCCATGATGACGATGTGCACCTCGCGCCTACCTCGCCGTCCTGGTCGTCCGGATGACCTGCGTAAACACCCTGCTCACACTTCTCTCTCCGCTTGCGGGGCAGACAACGGGGCAACCGCCTCGCGCGTTGCCCGTGGACGAGCTTATGCGGCGCCGTCCCCACCGCCTCATCCGAGTGTGCGCAACCCGCGGCCAGAACGGCAAAAGGGACGCCCCGCACCCCCGGTGCGGAGCCCCCAGCCCCGGGGCCACCACCGGACGCGGGCCGGGGGCTCGGACATGCGGGACGGGCGGCGCGGCGGTGCACCGGGCGCCTCAGCCGCCCCCCGACCCTCCCGTACCGCAAGGATTTCGTTAAGGATTCCATGGACTTTTGCGGTGGAGGCGGGGGATTATGAAGGTTTTCCGGGCGCCGAGGGGGTGGTGCCTCGGCGGCGTGTCCCGGCAGCGCTTACGATCCTCACCGTGTCCAAACTGACCGACGTGCCCAAAAGGATCCTGATCGGCCGGGCGCTGCGCAGCGACAAGCTGGGGGAGACGCTCCTCCCCAAGCGCATCGCGCTCCCCGTCTTCGCATCCGACCCCCTGTCCTCCGTTGCGTACGCACCCGGAGAAGTCCTCCTCGTGCTGTCCATCGCGGGCGTGTCGGCGTACCACTTCAGCCCCTGGATCGCGGTCGCGGTCGTGGTCCTGATGTTCACCGTCGTCGCCTCGTACCGGCAGAACGTCCGCGCCTACCCGAGCGGCGGCGGCGACTACGAGGTCGCCACCACCAACCTCGGCCCGAAGGCCGGACTGACCGTCGCGAGCGCCCTCCTCGTCGACTACGTCCTCACCGTGGCCGTGTCGATCTCCTCGGGCGTGGAGAACCTCGGATCCGCGATCCCCTTCGTCGTCGAGCACAAGACCTCCTGCGCCATCGGGGCCATCGTCCTGCTGACCCTGATGAACCTCCGCGGCGTCAAGGAGTCCGGCAAGCTCTTCGCCATCCCGACGTACCTGTTCGTGGCCGGCGTCTTCGCGATGATCCTCTGGGGGGCGTTCCGGGGACTCGCCCTCGGGGACACCATGCACGCCCCCACCTCGGACTACCAGATCAAGCCCGAGCACCAGGGACTCGCGGGCTTCGCCCTCGTCTTCCTGCTGCTGCGCGCCTTCTCCTCCGGCTGCGCGGCGCTCACCGGCGTCGAGGCGATCAGCAACGGCGTCCCCGCCTTCCGCAAGCCGAAGAGCAAGAACGCCGCGACCACGCTCGCCGCGATGGGCCTGCTCGCCGTCACGATGTTCTGCGGCATCATCGGCCTCGCCATGGCCACCGACGTGAAGATGGCCGAGAACCCGGCGAAGGACCTGATCCACAACGGCTCCCCGGTCGGCGCCGGCTTCACCCAGGACCCGGTGATCTCCCAGGTCGCCGCAGCCGTCTTCGGCGACGGCACGTTCTTCTTCGTCTTCCTCGCGGCGGCCACCGCCCTGGTGCTCTTCCTCGCCGCGAACACCGCCTACAACGGCTTCCCGCTCCTCGGCTCGATCCTCGCCCAGGACCGCTACCTGCCGCGCCAGCTGCACACCCGCGGCGACCGGCTGGCCTTCTCCAACGGCATCGTGCTCCTCGCCGGAGCCGCCATCCTGCTCGTCTGGATCTACGGAGCCGACTCCACCCGGCTCATCCAGCTCTACATCGTCGGTGTCTTCGTCTCCTTCACGCTCAGCCAGACCGGCATGGTGCGGCACTGGAACCGCCACCTCCGCACCGAGAGGGACCCCGCGGCACGCAGGCACATGGTCCGCTCCCGGGCGATCAACACCTTCGGCGCGTTCTTCACCGGCCTGGTCCTGGTCGTCGTGCTGGCCACCAAGTTCACCCACGGCGCCTGGGTCGCACTGCTCGGCATGGTCATCTTCTTCGGCACGATGACCGCGATCCGCAGGCACTACGACCGGGTCGCGGAGGAGATCGCCGCCCCGGAGACCCGCCCCGACGAGGGCATGCGCCCCTCGCGCGTCCACTCGATCGTCCTGGTCTCCAAGCTCCACCGGCCCACGCTGCGCGCCCTCGCGTACGCCAAGCTGGTGCGCTCCGACCAGCTGGAGGCGCTGTCGATCAGCGTCGACCAGGCGGAGACGAAGGCGCTCCGGGAGGACTGGGAGCGGCGCGGCATCGACATCCCGCTGAAGATCCTCGACTCGCCCTACCGCGAGGTGACCCGGCCGGTCATCGACTACGTGAAGAGCCTTCGCAAGGACCGGCCGCGCGACGTGGTCAGCGTCTACATCCCGGAGTACGTCGTCGGCCACTGGTACGAGCACCTGCTGCACAACCAGAGCGCCCTCAGGCTGAAGGGCCGGCTGCTGTTCACACCGGGCGTGATGGTCACCTCGGTGCCCTACCAGCTGGAGTCCTCCGAGGCCGCGAAGGTGCGCGCCCGCAGGCGCGCGGACTGGACCGCGCCGGGATCGGTGCGCCGGGGCCCCGTGGAACGGCGGCAGAGCAGGGAACCCGGCCCGAAGGGCTGACACCGCGCTCCGCCCGAGGTGAACGGCCGGCCTCCGCCCACGTAGACTGGTGGGCTGTTGTCGGCCGTTTCCCGTATTCCGTTCCGGCTTCCTCCCTCATCTCCTCTCTCATCCCGATCTCTGGAGCCACCCCCTCATGCAGAACGCATCCACGTCGTCGCAGGCCGGGGAGTCGCTGATCGGCCAGGAGTACGAGGTCGAGGTCGGCCCCGTCGCCCACGGCGGCCACTGCATCGCCCGTACGTCCGAGGGCCAGGTGCTCTTCGTGCGCCACACCCTCCCCGGCGAGAAGGTCGTCGCACGGGTCACCGAGGGCGAGACCGGCGCACGCTTCCTGCGCGCCGACGCGGTCACGGTCATCGAGGCGTCCAAGGACCGGGTCGAGGCCCCCTGCCCGTACGCCGGCCCCGGCAAGTGCGGCGGCTGCGACTGGCAGCACGCCAAGCCGGGTGCCCAGCGCCGCCTCAAGGGCGAGGTGATCGCCGAGCAGCTCCAGCGCCTCGCGGGCCTCACCCCCGAGGAGGCCGGCTGGGACGGCACGGTCATGCCGGCCGAGGGCGACAAGCTCCCGCCGGGCCAGGTCCCCGCCTGGCGCACCCGCGTCCAGTACGCGGTCGACGCGGACGGCCTGGTCGGACTGCGCAAGCACCGCTCCCACGAGGTGCAGCCGGTCGACCACTGCATGATCGCGGCCCCGGGCGTCTCCGAGCTCGGCGTCGAGAAGCAGGACTGGCCCCAGATGGCGACCGTGGAGGCCATCGCGGCCACCGGCTCCCACGACCGCCAGGTCATCCTCACCCCGCGAGAGGGCGGCAGGCTCCCGCTGGTCGAGCTGGACAAGCCCGTCTCCGTGATGCGCGTCGACGAGAAGGACGGCGGCGTCCACCGGGTGCACGGCCGCGCCTTCGTGCGCGAGCGGGCCGACGACCGCACGTACCGCGTCGGCTCGGGCGGCTTCTGGCAGGTGCACCCGCAGGCGGCGGACACCCTGGTCCGGGCGGTCATGCAGGGCCTGCTGCCCCGTAAGAACGACACGGCGCTCGACCTGTACTGCGGTGTCGGCCTGTTCGCGGGCGCCATCGGCCAGCGGATCGGCGAGAAGGGCGCGGTGCTCGGCATCGAGTCCGGCAAGCGCGCGGTCGAGGACGCCCGTCACAACCTGAAGGACCTGGACCGGGTCCGCATCGAGCACGGCAAGGTCGACCAGGTCCTGCCGCGCACGGGCATCACCGAGTGCGACCTGATCGTCCTCGACCCGCCGCGCGCGGGCGCCGGCAAGGCCACGGTCAAGCAACTGGTCGCGCTGGGGGCGCGCCGCATCGCGTACGTGGCGTGCGACCCGGCGGCGCTGGCCCGGGACATCGCCTACTTCCGGGACGGGGGGTACCGGGTGCGGACGCTGCGGGCGTTCGACCTGTTCCCGATGACCCATCATGTGGAGTGCGTGGCGATTCTGGAGCCTGCAGAGAAGGGCGCCTGACCTGCGGTTTCGTGGTCCATGATCTCGAGTGGCCGGAACCGCCTCGCGCGCGGATGCCGGCCTTCTATCACGGCTGTATGGCGATGAGACTCCGACTCCCCGATGACCTTGGCGCCAAGCCCGCCGAGCATGCTCGCCGGGAGGGCCCCGGCAAGCAGGAGCTTGTGATCGAGGCCATTCGTGATTCCCAGGACCTGGTCGGGCTGAAGGCCGATGACGTTCTGGCCGAGCTGATGGACAGCGATGCGGAGATCTTGGACTACCTGAAGTGACCGAGGTCCGCTGCATCAGATCGACGAGATTCTCGCTATCGCCCGTAAGGTCGAAGAAAGGTCAGCCGCCTGCTCGGGCACCGACGGTGTGGAGCCTCGCAAGTGCTGGCCCGGGCCCGGCCCAGGGGTGGGGCCCGCGCCCTGCGTAATGGTCCACTTTCGTGCTGTGGAGCGCCCGTCCCTCGTCGTCCAGCCGGTTCAGGCGCTGGACAGTGTCGCCGCCAGCGACTGGAACCAGGCGCCGTGGGAGAACGGTTCCGGCGGGCCCACCTCCATGCCGAGTTCGGCGGCAGCCAGGGCGTAGTCCCCCTCGTCCAGGGGGAGAGCGAGCAACTCGTGGAGTTCACCCACGAGACGGGCGGCCAGCTGCGGGTTGGTGGCGTCGGCGTAGTCGGCGACGGCGTCGTCGTGGCCGGGGAACTCGTCGACGATGTCCTGGGAGAACCAGCCGCCCAGCAGTTGCGCGGTCTCCGGGAAACGCGCGTGCCACTCCCAATGGGTCTGCGGGGACGACGGCTCCGGGACGTCGCCCTCCTCGATGCTTCTCTTCAGGTGGTCGGCCAGCACCATCAGCCAGTCGCCGATGTCCGCCTGGGGCTTTCCGGTGTCCGGGATCGAATAGAACTCGCCCAGCTCCTGTCGGATGCGGCCGGGTGGATTGCGGCTGTACTCGCGCAGCTGGCGCTCCGCCTCTGCGACGGCCGAAGGGCGGGTGTGCCAGGTATGACGGAGATACGCGTCCAGGGCACGGCTGCGCCGCTCCGGGGTGTCATCGGCCGGCTGTCCCAGATACGCGCGCATCACCTGGTCCAGCTCGCCGTACCGCCGGTCGTGTTCGAGGGGTTTCATGGACATGTGCGTGTGGCCCCTACAGGTAGAACGGGACGGTCGTGTGGACGACGAAGCCCAGCGGACTCGACGGCTCGCGGCGCAATACCACGCGCGCCGCGCGGACATCGACCGGCCCGCGCCCGGCCAGCAGGTCGCCCTCCAGCTGAACCCGGCCCACGGGCTCCTCTCGGGACGGCCAGGCGGCCTCGACGGTGAGGCGGGCCCGGGTGTTCTGTGCGAGCCAGCGGTGAATGGCCTGCTCGTTGGCGGTCACCACCTGCTGGGTGGCCCACTGGGCGGTCTCCCGGTCGGGATAGGAAGCGGAACGGGTCAGCACGGGGGCATCCTCTCAAATCGCCTGCTCAGGAGCTACGCGTTGCCGTAAGGTGTGACGATCGTGCGCGCCATCGCCGGCGGTTCGTCCGGGAACTCGGTCGAAGTATCGGCCGGTGTCCCGGAACGCGTCAGCCCGGCCGTCGGACCGTGTCTGTGCGTGATTTCAGTTCGCGTTGAACGACCAGAAGACTCCGACCTCGTCCGCGCTCACGGCGATCAGCCCGAGATCCATCACATAGTCGGTGAAGGCCCTGCCGCCGGCGAGGTCATCGGCGAGGAAGTCCGGCGAGGCGGAGGTCCTGGCCAAGTCGGAGGAGGTACGAAAGGCGGCGTCGGCACCGAACCGACTGAGCAGCATCCGGGCGTCGGCCAGCACCTCGTCCCGGTCTGGGCGTGTCCGGACGGGGTGTCCCTCGAAGAACCACTCCTGACTCAACGAAGCGAGTAGCTCAGCGGCGGCAGCGGCCGGGACCGGATACGTCCACGCGTGCACCTGCTCGGCAGTGAGCGGCAGAAACGGAAAGGAAGGGCGCACGTTCTCACGTCCCTCCTTGTCGATCTGCCACTCCAGCGTTCGCCAGCCTCGCGGGTCGGTGACCGACCGGTCCATGAGGGCGAGGACGTCCCGCGCCCAGTCCTCGTCCCGCCGGGGCCCCGTGCCCGCGAAGGTGTACACGTCGTCGAGGAGCCGTTCCAGCGTGGCGTCCCAGACAGTGCTGTCGATAGGCGGCATGAGGCTTCCGGTCGGTCACGGGGCGGGCATGGACGTGAGGATGATGTAGGGCGGATCGAGTCTGGAATCGTACTTCAGAATCGTATTCACATTCCTCACATCGATCGCCGATGCGTTGAGTCCATGGTCCTTGTACCCGGTGCCCGGAATGGTGTTGCCTGCCCCGTCCGGAGTGGGTTGCTTGGATACGTACCGGCCGCTTACCTCTCCGTTCGGGGCCGGGCTCGTGAAAGCCTGGGTCTTCCCCTCCGGAGGGTTGGTGGCCAGCCAAGCATCGATCTCGGTCTGCTTCGTCCGCAGGTTGTGTTCCGTCAGCCGTTGTGCGGTGGCCAGGTTCTCGAAGGACGACGAACCACCGATCGTAGGTCTGCGTCGCTCGGGCCAGTTGTTGTTGTCGTCGGCCTGGTCGCGCAAGCGTTGGGCGAGTTGCTCGTCGGTCTTGCCGACATGCTTCTCCAGAGTGTGGCCGCCTCCCAGGTACTCATTACTCGCGAGGTCGAAGGTGTGATTGCCGTTGGAACCCGCTTCGGTCCACCGTTGCTCGTGTTTGAACTCCTCCAACGCCCGCGCGCCGAAGCCGTGCGCACGGGCGACACCGGCCTCGAACTTGGGGGCGCTCCGGAATGCCTCGTCCAGCGGCTCCCTCAGCGCCTCCGTGCGCGTGGTGAGGCCCCCCAGGATGCCGGTGTACTTGTCGACGATCCCGTTCAGCTTGCTCGTGTCGATGTTCAGTACCGTCTTGACGTCGAACGACAGGATCAGGCCCGCACCCTTGCCGATCACGGAGGTGACGGTGCCGAGGATGCTTTTGGGGTCCTTGGGCTTGGCGAGATCTTCGATGATCTCCTTGGCGGCTTGCCACATGGCGCGGTGGAGCTCGTCCGCGACGTCGCGGTTGAGGTCGACGGCGGCCTCGGCGTATTCGCGCAGGATGGTGGCGATGTTGTCCGCCGTGTCCTTCAGTACGGCCAGGACGGGCTCGCTGCCTGTGGGGACGCGGGGTGTGCCCGGACCTGAGTTGGCGGTCTGCCCCCACTGGTAGCCGTGCCGCTGCTGCCCCCAGGCCGTCCCTCCCCACAGGGCGCTGCAGAAGGTCCGCATCGCGGCTTCCCAGTCGGCCTGCTGGTGGTTGGTGATGGCACCCACAGCCTGGGTGAGCTGGTCCGCCCCCAACGACGCGGTGATGGATACGTTCATCCAGCTGTGGCAGAGGGAGTTGAGGTAGTGCTGCTGGGGGAAGGGGTGGACGTCCGCCACCCTTCCGATCCGGAACACGTTCTTGCACAGCGGCTGGAGGACGTCCCGGACGATTTCGGGTATGCCCTCCATCAGGCCGCGCAGGATGTCGTCGCCGCCGTCGTCGTCGCCCCATTTGATGTCGGGTACCGAGTCGAAGTTCGGGGCCTTGTCGATGACCGCGGGCCGCGGGCGCTGCTCGGCCGTCTTCCCCGGCTTGGGATGGGCCGCCACATCTGCCCTGGTGTAGGCGTTGGCCGTCTCGGTGAACCCGACTGCCACACCGCCGACGCTGAGCACGGACCGGCCCCAGACCTCCAGCCAGCGATTGCCGATCCTCTTGTACGCCTGGGCGAACTTCTCGGCCTCGGTGCCGGCACCGCCTGCATCGGGGTACTTGCCCAGCTCATCGAGGAGTGTCTTCGCGCCCCGTACCAGGACGTCCTGCTGCGCGGCGACCCGACCGGAGACCGACCAGAGGTCACCCGGCTTGACGTCGATGGTGCCGCTGCCGCCCGGCGGCTGGGCGGGTGAGGAAGGACCGGCCATCAGGCACCGCCTCCCCAGCCTTCGAGTACGGACCTGTTGGCCGCTGCGTAGTTGAGGTGTCCCTTCACCACGACCTCGTGGAGCCAGGCCTGGGTCGCCTTGAGGTCGCCGGCGGAGTGACTCCACTTGTCCAGCTCGTCGATGAACGCTTCGCGTGCCTCACCGTCCCAGCTCAGGACGGCTTTGGCGGTCCGCTCGTACAACGTGTCCAGCTTCTCGTTGAGGACGCGGAGGATGTCCTCCAGGTCACCCGAAAGCTGCTGCAGGCCAGCGAAATCAACGGTGATGCGGTCTTCGTCCGGCACGGTACTGATCCCCCCTAGAAGCAGTCGTCGACGATGCTACTCATCACCTGAGCGGAGTCCGGTGCGGGCACCGGGAGCGACTGCACACCTGCCCAGTTCGGGGCCTGGCCCCCCAGCGGCAGGAGAGATACGGGTGCGCGTGGGCGTGATGCCCTTCAGCTGTGAAATCGTGTCCGGGTTGCTAGAGTCGGTCGGCTTGCAACACAGGTTCGAACGTGGGGGACCGGCATGGGTGATGAGCCCAAACTCGTTTACACATCCTCGCAGTTGAAAAAACTGGCCGACGATCTGGATGACATGCACGAGTATCTCGGCAAGCAGTTCAAGCGTATGGACCAGATCGTTGACGGCATCGAGACCGGCTGGCAGGGCCCCACTGCCACGTCCTATCGATCGCTCCACCGCGGTGCCGCGGAGGATGCCGTTCGCATCGGGCAGACCGTTCAATTCCTGGCGGAGGCCATTCGTCTGAGTGAAGGGGGCTTCACGGATCAAGAGCTCGAGACTCTTGAACAGTTCCGCAGAGTCCAGGTCGACATCGATACAGAAGCAGCCGCGGACGCCCTGTCCACGCCGTCGGACCAGCCGCCGCGCAGTCGCCTGCAAGACCTCTGAAGCGAGGGGTGACGCCCTCGCTCCGGCGGCACGAGGCGCAGCGTGTGACGTAGGGCGTCCGGTGTCTGTGATCGAACGGCCCCGGACCCACGTGTCCGGGGCCGAGCTTTGTCCCACGCTGCACGAGAAGGCGGCGGCGCTGCTGCACTCCGTCGCCCGCACTCACACGTTGATCGAGGTGACGAGCGCATTGTCTCTCTGCGGCTCGACGGCGTCAGCGCCCGTACCGCCCCGCCCCCGTCTCCTCACACACGACGACGGACGGACCGGGTACACGCGCGTCCGGTCCTGCGCACCGGGTCCGGCCTCGCGCAGTCGAGGCTGGAACCGTCAGGGCCAGGGCTACCAGCCGGTCCAGAGCAGATGGCCGATCGTGAGGGCGACGCAGGCCTGGGCCGCCAGCCAGATCCGTCGGCCCGGTTTGGGCAGGAGCGCGGCGAGCGGGAGGAGCCAGAGCATGAAGGGCTGCCAGATCCGTTCCGTCTCCGCCTTGCTCATGCCCGACAGATCGGCTGCCAGCAGGGCCAGCAGCGCCGCCGACACGAGCAGTACCAGGCGCTCCGCCGGAGCCGTGGTCCCCGTGCGCAGAGCGCGTACTGCTCCGGGGGCGCCCGCCGCGGCTCGGCGCAGGCCTGCGAGTGTTGCCGGTCCGACGGCGATCGCCGTGCAGGCGAGGTTGGCCCAGACCCAGTAGGAGTACGGGCGGACGCCTCCCGCACCTTGGTAGTAGCGCTCGACGAGCAGGTGGTACGCCTCCCACCAGTTGAAGCCCGCGAGCGTGAAGGCCGTCGGTACCACCAGGGACCCCAGCAGGAAGAGGGGGACCGGCCGGGCGGTACGGGCGAGTACGAGAACGGCGAGGAGCGGGAGCGCGACGAGTGTCAGCCCGTAGCTGAGATAGCAGGTCAGTCCGAAGAGCAGGCCGGCGCCCGACGCGGCGGCCGCGGCACCGCGGCCCTTGCGGGTCGCGGCCAGGGCCAGCAGGGCGACGGACCAGGCGGCCACCGCGGTGAAGTACCCGTCCGCCGAGGTGCCTGCCCAGATGGCGACGGGAGTGAGGACGAGGAACGGCGCGGCGCGGCGGGCGGTGTATTCGTCCGCGAGCGTGCGGACGGTGATCAGGACGGCCACCGCGGCAGAGGCACCGGTCACGATGCACCAGACCCCGGCCCAGGCGCCGCCGCCCAGCCCGATGCGGTCCAGCAGGACGAAGGTCAGGGTGGACCCCGGCGGGTGCCCGGCGACATGAGCCGGCCAGTTGCCCGGTGGGCCGACCAGAATGTGGTCGTTGAATCCGCGCAGGGCGGCGCCGATGTCGTCGAAACGGCCGATGACGCGCAGGTACTCGTGCTTGGTGGTGAGCCGTGCCGCGATCCCACGGCCCCAGCCGTCGACCAGCGCGAGCGAGAAGACCCAGGCGAGCGAGGCGACGTAGCAGCCGAGGAGCAGCTGACGCCAGCGCAGCCGGTCGGCGAGGACGGGACCGTAGGCGATGACGGCGGTCGCGACGACGGGTGCGGCCCAGGTCCCGGGCCCCACATGCGGGTACCAGGTCGCGAGCAGCGGCGGCCAGTGGACCACGAGGACCCGGACGGAGTCGTCGAAGGCCCGGCCGACGAGCACAGCAGCGGCGACCAGCAGGAGGCCCGCCACGGCGGCGGCCACGTCGCGGAGGTGCCCGGCGCGCTGAGCGGGGAGCCGTCGAACGGATCGGTCGGTGCGGTCCATGGTCTTCACACCGGCACCGTACGCAAGAGAGGGCGCGGGGGTGCCGTGTGGCGGGGCGCGTCACCGAACCGTCAGATTCCGGTGCGTACGAGGACGGCCGGTGCCGCCTGTGTGCTCACCGGGGTGATGTCATCATTTCGTCAGGAGTCGCAACGGCCTGCCCCCTCCACTCCCGGCATAGCGTCGGGGCATGGTCGACAGCCGTCGGAACAGTCCGACCCCACTCGCGTTCCTCTCCCGCCTCCGCGCCGGACGCACGACCACGGTCCTCGACCGGCTGCCCTCCGCTCCGGGGTTCTGGCGCAGCCCGGTGCGCGGTGTGCGGTTCACCGCGGTGCTCGGTGTCGTCCTGCTCGCCGGGATCACCGTGCTGTTCGTGACCGGCCTGCTCTCGTACGCCGCGTACAACCCGGACCTGCATCCGGTCAACGACAAGACGCCTGACAAGGGGCTGCTGGGCTTCTACCTCTTCGCCTGGCCGACCGGGCCGCACTGGCTGTACCGGCTCACGCAGGGGCTCCACGTCACGCTCGGCATCACGCTCGTCCCGGTCCTGCTGGCCAAGCTCTGGTCGGTCGTGCCGAAACTCTTCACGCTGCCGCCGGTCCGCTCCCTCGGGCACGCCCTGGAGCGGATCTCGCTGCTGCTCCTGGTGGGCGGGGCGTTGTTCGAGTTCGTCACCGGGCTGCTGAACATCCAGCTGGAGTATCTGTTCCCGGGCTCCTTCTACCCGCTGCACTTCTACGGGGCGTGGGTGTTCTTCGCCGCGTTCCTCGCCCACGCCGCGCTCCGGGTCCCGCAGTCCGTGCGGGTGCTCCGGTCGGGAGGACTGAGCGAGAGTGTGGCGGGCGACCCGCTGGAGTCGCCCGACCCTTCTCCGCCGACGCTGTCCCGCCGAGGGGCACTGACCACGGTGGGCGCCGGTTCGCTGCTCCTGCTGATCACCTCGGCAGGACGCAGTTTCGACGGACCGCTGCGGCGTCTCGCCGTCCTCACTCCGCACGGCGCCGCCGACCCGGGCTCGGGTCCGAACGGCTTCCAGATCAACAAGACGGCCGCAGCGGCGGGCATCACCCCGGCCGAGACCGGGGAGGGCTGGCGGCTCACCGTCAAGGGGCCGGCCGGCGAGTTCCGGTTCACCCGGGAGCAGTTGCTGGCCATGGACCAGTACAGCGCGGCGCTGCCGATCGCGTGCGTGGAGGGCTGGTCCACCTCGGACCAGTGGTGGAGGGGGGTACGGCTGAGAGATCTCGCTGCACTCGCCGGATACCCGTCGGGCGCGCCCGGGCTGCTCGTGGAGTCGGTTCAGCGCAAGGGGCCGTTTCGCCGGGTCGCGCTGCGCGACAACCAGGTGCGCGACGCGCGTTCCCTGCTGGCGCTGTCCGTCAACGGGGAGGAACTGACACGCGATCACGGATATCCGGCGCGCGTCATCGTCCCGGCGGCCCCCGGTGTACTGAACACCAAATGGGTGTCCCGGCTGACCTTCGGAGCACTGTGAACAGGCGTGACCCGTGGGCCGTCCCGCGGCGCTGGTACGGGGAGGGACCGTTGCACTTCCTGTTGACGGCCGCCTCTTTCGCCCTGGCGGGCTATGCGGGTGTACGCCTCCTGGCGGGTGACACCTTCGGCGTGATCGTGTGGTTCGTCGGCGCCGCTTTCGTGCACGACCTGGTGCTGGTCCCGGTCTGCGCGGCCGCGGACCGGCTGCTGTGCCGGTCCGTCGGCCGGCGCTCCGGCCTGGTGAACCACGTGAGGGTGCCGGTGTTCCTCTCCGGACTGCTGTTGCTCGTGTGGTTCCCGCTGATCACCCGGCAGGCCGAGCGTTACGAGCCGGCCAGCGGACTGTCCCCCGATGTCTTCCTCGGGAACTGGCTGCTGATCACGGCCGCCCTGTTCTTCGTCTCCGGGGTCTGGCTGGTGGTCCGGACTGTACGGATGCGCCGCAGGGAGACGAAGGCACGGCCGTCCACCTCCCATTGATCGACCGCGCGCAGTCCCTCGGGGCGGGCGTACCTCAGCAGGGCGGCAGTGCCGAGCCGGGCCCACGGGAAGACGGCTGCGGGCGGCCCGCACGCCGAGGCGCGTCCGTCGTCCAGCTGCACGCGTACCCGCTCGTCGACGTCCTGCGGCGTGGTTTCCACGATGAGCAGCCCGCCGGGGGCGAGCAGGTCCGCCGAGCGACGCAGCAGACGGGGCGGGTCACCGCCGATGCCGATGTTGCCGTCGATGAGCAGCGCGGTGCCCCAATGCCCCTCGTCCGGCAGTTGCTCGAAGACCGAGCGGTGCAGTGCGGAACCGCCGAGCAGCAGGGTGTGGTCGACCGCGGCCTCGCTGACGTCGATCCCGAGCGCCCGGTCGCCGCGGGCCGCCAGTGCGGCGACCAGCCTCCCGGGCCCACACCCGATGTCCAGGACGGGGCCCTCACAGCGGCGCAGCGCCGACAGGTCCGCGGTGTCCGCGTCGGTGCACCAGCGTTCGACGTCCAGCGGCAGCAGCCAGCCGTCCGTGCGGCGGAGGAAGAGCGGACCGTGGCCCTGACGCAGGGCGTCGGCGTACGGATCGGCACTCCACGAATCGGTGGTCCATGAGGTGACGCCCCGGTACGCCGGGTTCATCGTGCCGTGGTCCCGGCCCGTGCGGCTCATCGGACCGCCGCACGGGTCAGCCGGGCGAGTGCGGCGGCGAACCGCCCGTCCGGTGCGAGTGCGGCGACGTGCGTGGCGTCGGCCGCTGTGTCCACGTCCCGTAGCCGGGGGAGGTCCCGGACGGTCAGTCCCGCCTCGACCAGCCTCCGGCGCTGCACGGCACCGGTCGTGGGGACGGACATCGGGACACCGCGCAGGAGCCCGGGGTCGGGTTCGGCCAGGCCCAGGGCCCAGAATCCGCCGTCCTCGGCCGGGCCGAACCAGGCGTCGCAGCCGTCCCAGGCAGCGGGGGAGAGCGCGGTGGCCAGATCGGCTGCCGTGACCTGCGGCGTGTCCATCCCGATCAGGAGGGCCGGGCCGGTGCAGGAGCCGAATGCGGCGGCCAGCCGTTCGTCGAGACCCCCCGCGCACTGCTCCGTCACCTCGAAGCCCGGCGGCAGCCAGCGGCCGGGCGTCCCGTCCAGGACGACCACGTGCCGTGCGGCCGGCAGTGTGCGGACGGTGTCCAGGGTGTCGGCGAGCGACGCCTCGGCCAGGGCTGCGGCCTCGGCGGGGGAGAAGGGCGGGGTGAGCCGGGTCTTGACCCGGCCGGGGAGTGGCTCCTTCGCGATGACCAGCAGGGTCGTCACCCCGGCCGGGGGCGCGTCTGCGGAGCCGGGCACGGGTGAACTCATCGGGCGGCCCCCACCGGGACCGGCGCCTCGCCCAGCACGGCCCGCATGTCGCGCACCGCGTGCCAGGTGCCCCGCCAGGTGCCGGTGACCTTGGATTTTCCCGTCCGGGCGAGGTAGGGGACATCCGTCTCGGTGACACGGAGTCCCGCGTCGGACGCGCGCACGACCATCTGCAGCGGATAGCCGCTGCGCCGGTCGGTGAGACCGAGCCCCAACAGGTCTGCCCTGCGCGCGGCCCGCATCGGCCCGAGGTCGTGCAGCCGCAGCCCGGTGCGGCGGCGCAGCATGCGGGCGAGCACCGCATTGCCCGTGCGGGCGTGCAGCGGCCAGGCTCCCCGCTCCACGGGACGACGTCTGCCGAGCAGCAGATCGCTCTCGCCGTCGGCGATCCGGCGGACGAAATCCGGCAGGAGCCCGGGATCGAGTGAGCCGTCGCAGTCGCAGAAGCAGACGAACTCCGCCTCGGAGGCGAGCAGGCCGGCGTGGCAGGCCGCGCCGAAGCCGCGGCGCGGTTCACGCACCACCGTCGCGCCGAGGGACTCGGCCAGCTCGGCCGAGCCGTCGCGCGAGCCGTTGTCCACGACGATCGCCCTCCAGCCACGGGGGACCGAGGCCATCACCCCGGGCAGGGCGGCAGCTTCGTCCAGACAGGGCAGGACGATGTCGGCGCGGGGAGCGGATGTATCGGAAGGAGGAATCACCCGGATCACCCTACGGAGCGGAAACCTGCAAATCGGGTACTGGATTCTTACGAAAAATGAACGTCGCCGGCCGGTGGTGCCCGAGGCGTTCGGGCCCAGCCCGGCAGGTGCCAAGGTGGTGGCATGCAGCCCACTCCGGATCCCGCACCGCAGAGTTCCGCCGACGGGACACCCACCGCCCGCCCGGCGGGTGAGGGCGGCCGCCCGGGAGGCGGAGCCGTGCCGTCCTGTGCGGCCGTCACCGTACGGAGCGCACAGCCGGCAGGCAGAGCCGCGACCGGAGCCCCCGCCCGCGGACACATTCTCGTCGTGGACGACGACCCCACGGTCGCGGAGGTGGTCGCCGGATACCTGACCGGCGCCGGATACGACGTGGCCAGGGCGGCCGACGGGCCGGCCGCACTGGACCTGTGCGCCGCCCGGCGGCCGGACCTGACCGTCCTGGACCTGATGCTGCCGGGCATGGACGGATTCGAGGTCTGCCGCCGCATGCGCGCGTACGGACCGGTGCCCGTCATCATGCTCACCGCGCGCGGGGACGAGGAGGACCGCGTCCTCGGTCTGGAAACGGGGGCGGACGACTACGTCACCAAACCGTTCAGCCCCCGCGAGCTCGTCCTGCGGGTCGACTCCGTGCTGCGCCGCGCCAGGACGGCTGCGGCACCGTCCGGCCCCTCGGCGCTGCTCACGGGTGCGGGTCTCGTCCTCGATCCCGCGGCCCGACGCGCGACGTCAGGGGACCGGGTCCTGTCCCTCACCCTGCGGGAATTCGACCTCCTCGCCTTCTTCCTGCGCCACCCGGGCCGTGTCTTCACCCGGGAGGAGCTGATGAGCGAGGTCTGGGGCTGGGACTTCGGTGACCTGTCGACCGTGACGGTCCATGTCCGCCGGCTGCGCGGAAAGGTGGAGGCAGACCCGGCGAGCCCGGAGCTGATCCGTACGGTCTGGGGCGTCGGCTACCGGCTGGACCTGCCGCCGGCCGGCGGCACCGCCGATCCGGCGGAACCCCGGCCCGGCGCGGGTGCGACGAGCCCGCCGGCCACGGCCGGAGCCGGTTCGGGCCCGGCGGACCCGGGCCCCGCAGTTGCCGGGGACCCCGAGGGCGGAGCGCCGTCATGACCGACACGCTGCTCATCGCCCTCTTCGCCTTCCTGGGGGCCGCCGCGGCAGGGCTGCTCGGCGCACTCGCGCTGCGGCTCGTCCGCCATCGTTCGCTCGTCTTCTCCCTGACCGTCGTCGCCGCCGTGGCGGTCACCGCGATGCTCGCCGGCACCCTGGCCGTCGCGTGGGCGATGTTCCTGTCGCGGCACGACCTCACCGTGGTCACCACCGTCGTCGCCATGGCGGCCGTCGTCTCCCTCGTCACCGCGATGCTGCTCGGCCGCTGGGTGGCGGCGAGCAGCCGCGATCTGACCCTCGCCGCCCGTTCCTTCGGGGAGGACGGCACCTTCGCGGCCCCGGAGGCCCCGGCCACCGCCGAACTCGCCGCACTCACCCGCGAGCTGGCGGCCACCAGCGCCAAGCTCGACACGTCACGTGAACGGGAGCGTGCGCTGGAGACCTCGCGGCGTGAACTCGTCGCCTGGATCTCGCACGACCTGCGTACCCCGCTCGCCGGTCTGCGGGCCATGTCCGAGGCGCTGGAGGACGGCATGGCTGTCGACACGCAGCGCTATCTGCGACAGATACGGACCGAGGTGGAACGGATGAGCGACATGGTCGGCGACCTCTTCGAACTGTCCCGCATCCACGCCGGCTCGCTCGTCCTCGCCCCTACCCGGATCTCCGTCTACGACCTGGTGGGCGACGCGCTCGCCGGTGCGGATCCGCTGGCCCGTGCGCTCGGAGTGCGGCTGGTCAGCGACCGGATCGAGGCGGTGCCCGTGGAGGTCGACGGCAAGGAGATGAGCCGAGTGCTGGGCAACCTGCTGATCAACGCGATCCGCCGGACCCCCGCGGACGGGACCGTCGCCGTCGCCGCACACCGCGCGGACGAGGGGGTCGTCCTCTCGGTGACCGACGGCTGCGGCGGCATCCCGGAGGAGGACCTGTCCCGGGTCTTCGACACCGGCTGGCGCGGCACCCATGCCCGTACTCCCCCCGCCGGAGCGGGACTCGGACTCGCCATCGTGCGCGGCATCGTCGAGGCGCACGCCGGCCGGGCCGAGGTCCGCAACGTCAGCGGTGGCTGCTGCTTCGAGGTGACCCTGCCGGCCGCGTGACCCTCACGCCGGGAGCCCGGCGGCAGCCTCCCGCAGCGGTTCCTCCGCGAACTGCACCATCCCCGGGACGAAGCCCACTTCCGGCCTCCAGCCCAGTTCCTCGCGCAGCCGCCGCGAGTCCGCCGTGACATGGCGTACGTCCCCGAGCCGGTACTCACCGGTGACCACCGGGGCCGGGCCCCCGTAGGCCGAGGCCAGGGCCGCGGCCATCTCGCCGATGGTGTGGGGCTGCCCGCTCCCGGTGTTGTACGCGGCGAAGGTGCCCGGCCCGCGTTCCGCGACCGCCTGCAGAGCCACCACGTTCGCGGCGGCCACGTCCCGTACATGGACGAAGTCCCGCCGCTGGCCGCCGTCCTCGAAGACGCGGGGCGACTCGCCCCGGGCCAGCGCCGAACGGAAGAAGGAGGCGACCCCGGCGTACGGGGTGTCACGCGGCATGCCCGGTCCGTACACGTTGTGGTAGCGCAGCGACACCGCGCGGCCGCCCGTCGCCCGCGCCCACGAGGACGCCAGGTGCTCCTGGGCGAGCTTGGTCGTCGCATACACGTTGCGCGGATCCACCGGCGCGTCCTCACCGACGAGCCCGGGCACCAGCTGCGTCTCGCAGGAGGGGCAGCGAGGCTCGAACCGGCCGGCGTCGAGGTCGGCCTCCGTGCGCGGTCCGGGCCGCACCGGCCCGTGCCTCCGGCAGTCGTACCTGCCCTCCCCGTACACCACCATCGAGCCCGCGACCACCAGACTCCGCACCCCCGCCCCCGCCATCGCAGCGAGCAGCACGGCTGTCCCGAGGTCGTTGCACCCCACGTAGTCCGGTGCGTCCGCGAAGTCCTTGCCGAGACCGACCATCGCCGCCTGGTGGCACACCGCGTCGATGCCCCGCAGCGCACGGTCGACCGCCTCGCGGTCCCGCACGTCCGCCACGATGATCCCGTCCGCACCTCCGGGCGGGGAGGGGGCCCGGCCGTGGGCCGAGGGGAGCAGGGCGTCGAGGACCACCGCCTCGTGCCCGGCCGAGACCAGGGACCGCACGATCTCCGAACCGATGAAACCGGCGCCGCCGGTGACCAGTACACGCATGACCACCACGGTAGGCCGCGCGAGGCCCCGTGCCGTGCTGACGGCTCGGCATGTCACGGGACCGTAAGAGAGGGGTCAGCGCCCCGCCTCGCCGGCCGCGGCGGGGCGCTGATCCTTCCGGCGGCCCCGGCCGGGCCTCAGGAGCCCCGCCTCGGTGATCACGGAGCTGCCCGGTCAGCCGAGGGTGATACGCCTGAAGCGCCTCAGGGCGAGGAACATGAACGTGCCCGTGATGAGGCAGGCGCAGACCAGTGCGTAGGGAAGAGCATGGACGACGGGCCAGGCGCCGCTCGTGGGCAGGCCGGCCGGCGGGGGGTTGCCGAAGAGCAGGCGGACGGCGGTGGCGGTGGCGGAGACCGGGTTCCACTCCGCGACGGTGCGCAGGGGACCGGGCATGGTGTGCGGGGAGACGAACGCCGCCGAGACGAACGTGACGGGAAAGAGCCAGATCAGCCCGGCGCTCTGGGCGACTTCGACGCTGCGGGCCATCAACCCGATCGCCGCGCCCACCCAGGACATGGCGAACGCGAACAGCAGGATGAGCAGGTAGGCCAGGATCGCCTCGGAGGGCGAGCCTGCGATGCGCCAGCCCACCAGCAGTCCGCACAAGGACGTGACGGCGAGGGTCACCGCGCTCATGGTGAGGTCCGACAAGGTGCGTCCCAGGAGCACCGCCATGGCGGGCATCGGCAGCGAGCGGAAACGGTCCACGATGCCCTTGTCCATGTCGTTGGCCAGTCCCAGCGCGGTGAAAGCGGAGTTGAAGGTGACGGCCTGGGCGAAGATGCCGCCCATGAGGAACGTCCGGTAGTCCGCCCCACCGAGACTGCCGCCGAAGACGTAGGCGAGCAGCAGGACGAACATCACCGGCTGGACGAGCGCCGCGATGATCGAGCCGGGGGTCCGGCGCAGGTTCAGCAGATTGCGCCAGGCGACGATGGAGGAGTAGCGGCCCAGCCGCTGGACGGCTGTCACCGGTCACCACCGCCGACGGTCGCCATGCCGACCGGTGCCGCCGCCGCGTCCGGCGCAGGGGGCCGGCCGGTCAGGGAGAGAAACACGTCGTCCAGCGTCGGCGGCGCCAACCGCACGTCCTCGACGGCGATCCCGGCCAGGCGCAGGCAGCCGAGCGCGTACTCCAGGCTCTGCGCTCCGTGGTCGGTGGCGACCGTCAGATGTCCGGTACGCAGGTCGAGATCGGGGGCGTGATCACCGAGTGCGGCCATGATCTCGGTCGCGGTGCTGTGGTGCCGCGGGTCCGTGACGGCGAGCGAGAGCCGCTCCCCGCCCACCCGCGCCTTGAGTTCGGCTGCCGAGCCGCGGGCCACCACGGTGCCGCTCTCGATCACGACGATGGCGTCGGCCAACTGGTCCGCCTCCTCCAGATACTGCGTGGTGAGCAGGACCGTCGTTCCCTCGGACACAAGGTTCCTGACGGCCTGCCAGGTGTCCGCCCGTCCTCGGGGATCGAGCCCGGTCGTCGGTTCGTCGAGCACCACCACGGACGGCCGGGCCACGAGCGCGCCGGCCAGATCGAGGCGTCTGCGCATCCCGCCGGAGTAGGTCCCGCTCGGCTGGTCCGCGGCGTCCTCCAGATCGAATTCGCCCAGCAGCTGCCCGGCTCTGCGCCGCGCGGCGTGACGGCCCATCCCGTAGAGCCGCCCGACGAGGTAGAGGTTCTCCCGCCCGGTGAGCTTCTCGTCGACCGCGGCGTACTGACCGGACAGTCCGAGGTCCCGGCGAACGGCCTCGGGAGCGGTGAGCACGTCATGACCGGCCATCCACGCCCGGCCGCCGTCCGGCCGCAGAAGTGTGGACAGGACCCGTACGGTGGTGGTCTTTCCCGCGCCGTTCGGGCCCAGGACACCCAGCACGGTGCCGGGGGCCGCTTCGAGATCCACACCGGCCAGCGCCTGCTTCTTCCCGAAGCGCTTGGTGAGGCCCTCGGCGCGTATCGCGGGTCGGGTCGGAGGGGAGGTCATGGGTGCCTCTCGTCGTGCGTGGGCGGGCCTTGGGCGTGCTGCCGGGCAGCGGATGGTTCAGGCCACCCGTACACGGGCGCTTCTCGGGGTGATGTCGGTCCAGTTGACCTCCACGTAATCGAGGCAGTCCGCGTGGTCCGCCGGGCCGAACACCTCGTCCCAGCCGGCCGGCACCGGGGCGAAGGACGGCCAGAGTGCGTGCTGTCCCTCGTCGTTCACCAGGACGCGGTGCTGGGTGCGGGGGTCGTCGAAGGGGTTCGTCATGAGAGCTCTCCTCGTTCGGTGTGGCGGCCGGCGTCGAGCACGGCCGTGACGGTGGTGCCTATCTGCTCCCGCGCCGCGGGCTGCATCATCTGGGCGTGCGCGCACGCCACGTCGTGGTTCTCGATGGGTCCGTCGATGTACGGGCCCCACAGGGACAGGCCGAAGGTGTCGGCGGGGCGGCCCTCGGTGGCGGTGAAGAACAGCACGGGCCCGTGGAAGACACGGGGGGTGTACCGCCGCATCAACCGCGCCTGGCCGGCGAAGTTGTCGACCATCGCGTCGATCGTGGCCGGCTCCAGCGCCCCGAGCGGACTGCCGTTCGCACGGAACTGGCGCTGTACGGCGGCGGCTTCCACCGGCACGTCCTCTTCCAGGGCGTCCTGGCCGACCCCCATGTTGGAGAGCAGGGCCCGGAAGACGGTGTCCCGGCTCGCGCTGTCCAGATCGTCCAGCGGTGCCAGCGGGAAGGCGTCCAGGATGGTCAGCAGGGCCACCTCCTCGCCCGCCTCCTGGAGCTGCACGGCGACCTCCTGGACGACGTTGCCGCCGAAGGACCAGCCGAGCAGGTGGTAGGGGCCGTGGGGTTGGACGGCCCGGAGCTCGCCCGCGTACACGGAGGCCATCGCCTCGATGCTGTCCGGGAAGGGCCGGGTGCCGTCCAGGTTCGGTGTCTGTAGCCCGTAGACCGGCCGGTCGCTCTCCAGGTGGGGGAGCAGCCCCGAGTAGGCCCAGGCGAGACCGCCCGCGGGGTGGACGCAGAAGAGCGGTGGCAGGTTTCCACCCGTGCGCAGCGGCAGCAGGGTCGCCAGTGGGTTGTCCCGGACACCGGCGCCGATGCGGTCCGAGAGTCCGGCCACCGTCGGCGCTTCGAACAGGCTGCGGATGCTGACATCGACGCCGAGCGCGTCACGGACACGGCCGATGAGTCCGGCGGCCAGCAGGGAGTGCCCGCCCAGAGCGAAGAAGTCGTCGTCGATGAAGACCCGTTCGCGCTCCAGCACCTCGGCGAACAGCGTGCACAGCACGTCCTCCCGGGGGTTGCGGGGGCTGCGCCCCGCGCCCGGGCCCGCCACCCGCGGGGCGGCGGGGTCCGGGAGGGCGGCACGGTCCAGCTTTCCGTTCGGCGTCAGAGGGATACGGTCCACCGCGATCCAGCCGGAGGGCACCATGTAGGCCGGCAGCCGGGCTGCCGCGTGTTCCCGTACCGCATCCAGCCGGTCGGCGTCGGACCGGGCCGGGCCGCCCGGCGCGGGGGCGTCGGTGGCTGCGGTCCCTGTCGCAGGTTCCCCGGCGAGCACCACGTAGGCCGCCAACCGGGTTCCTCCGGAGCCCTCTCCGTGTGGCGTCACCACCGCGCGGGTGACGTCGGCGTGCTCCGCCAGCACCGAGGCGATGCCCTCCGGCTCCACCCGGAAGCCGCGCACCTTGATCTGGCCGTCGACGCGTCCGGCGAACTCCAGGGTGTCGTCGGGCCTTCGCACGGCCCGGTCCCCGGTGCGGTACATCCGTGCGCCCTCCGCGCCGTAGGGGTCGGGAACGAAACGGGCCGCGGTGTCGGCCGCCCGGCCGTGATACCCGAGTGCCAGGCTGTGGCCGGCCAGGTAGAGCTCGCCGGTCACTCCGACCGGGACCGGCCGGAGCCGGGCGTCGAGGAGCCGGACGGCGGTCCCGTCCACCGGGGTGCCGAGCACCGGCCGCCCGGTCGCCCGGAGGTCGGCGGTGAGGGTGTCCACCGTGGCCTCGGTGGGTCCGTAGAAGTTCCAGGCGGTGAGGCCCGGCCGGTTCCGCAGGTCCTCCCAGAGCGCGGCCGGGACGGCTTCGCCGCCCAGGACGATCACGGACGGGCCGGGGCCCTCCGCGGTGAACAGTCCCGCGTCCAGCAACTGCCGCACGTGCGTGGGCGTGGACTCCAGGACGTCGATCCCCCGGGCACGGACCGCCTCGACCAGTGCCTCCGGATCACGTCGCGTCAGGTCGTCCAGTACGTGCAGCCGGTGGCCGTCGAGCATCCAGAGCACCGGGTCCCACGCGGCGTCGAAGGACAGTGCGGTCGTCAGCGCCACATCGAGCCGGGACTCCCCGGCCGCCCGTACGGCGGGCGCGAAGACATGGCGGCGGTGGTGTTCCAGCAGCCGGGCCAGGGAACCGTGGCCGACCACGACTCCCTTGGGCCGGCCCGTGGACCCGGAGGTGTGCAGGAGGTAGGCCGGCTCCTGGGGTCCCGGCCGCGCCGGTTCCTGACGGGGCGCGGAGTCGTCACCGGGTGCGCCGGAGCCGTCCGCGGCGTACAGGTTCAGGCGGTGCCACCCTCCTCGTACCCGGTCGTGCGTCCCGTCCGCGGTGAGCACGGTGTGCGGGCGGGCGTCGGCCAGCACCGTGTCGATCCGGCCCTGAGGGAGGGAATCGTCGACCGGGACGTAGACGGCTCCCGCCTTGAGCACGCCGAGGAGGGCGGCGATGGAGTCCCTGGAGCGCGGCAGCAGGACCGCCACCGGATCGCCGGGACCCGCACCCGCCCGGGCGAGGAGGGCGGCGACGCGGCCGGAGCGGGCGTCGAGTTCCGCGAAGGACAGGTTGCCGTCCGGGGCGGTCACCGCGATGTCACCGCTCCGTGCCGCGTGCACCGTGGCCGCGAACCGGTCCAGCACGGTCATGGCCGGCGTGGCGCCGTACCGTCCCGCACCGTGGCTCTCGCCGATGTCCAGCAGCCGTCGCCCCTCCTCGGCGCCGGTCAGCGCCAGGTCGCCGACGACCGTGCCGGGAACGCGCACGGCGTGGGCGAGGAGGAGCGCGAACCGGTCGGCGATCCGTCCGGCCGTATCGGCGTCGAACAGGTCCCGGCTGTACTCCAGCGTTCCGTCGAGGCAGGTTCCGTTCCCGGTGTCCGAGGGCCGCTCGGTGAAGGAGAAGGACAGGTCGAACTTGGCGCCTCCGGTGTCGACCGCCTCCAGCCGGGCTTCGAGACCGGGTAGATCCAGCCGCGGCGGCCGGTGGTTGTTGAGGGTCAGCATGACCTGGAAGAGCGGATGCCGGGAGAGCGAGCGGGTGGGCCGGACGGCCTCCACCAGTCGCTCGAAGGGGAGCTCCTGGTGGGCGTAGGCGGCCAGGTCCGTCTCCCTCACCCGCGAGAGCAGCTCGGTGAAGTCCGGGTTGCCGCTGAGATCCGTCCGCAGCCCGAGGGTGTTGACGAAGAATCCGACCAGAGGGTCGAGCATCTCGTCCGTCCGTCCGGCGACGGGGGTGCCGATGGTGACGTCCTGGTCACCCCCCATCCGGTGCAGCAGGGCCGCCAGGGCGGCGTGCAGCACCATGAAGGTGCTGCTGCCCGTCGACCGCGCCAGCCGCGCCGCATCGGCCATGGTCTCCGCGGGCACGCGGACCGGGACCGTGCCCCCGAGACCGCTCGGCGAGGGGGGCCGGGGGCGGTCGGTGGGCAGCGTCGTCTCCTCGGAGGCGCCGCTCAGCCGGTCCTCCCAGAAGGAGAGATGGGCCGATGCGGTCGAGGCGGGGTCCTCGAAGTCGCCGAGCAGGTCGCGCTGCCACAGGGTGTAGTCCGCGTACTGGACGGGCAGAGGGGTCCAGTCCGGCGCCCGGCCGGCCGTGCGTGCCGCGTAGGCGCCGGCCAGGTCCTGCGCCAACGGGCCCATGGACCAGCCGTCCGCCGCGATGTGATGGATGACCAGCAGAAGAATGTTCCGGTCCGCCGCGCTCCGGAACAGCACCGGTCGCAGGGGCACGTCACGCGTCAGGTCGAAGGGTTCGGCCGCCGCCTCGCGCAGGGCTTCGTCCAGGTGCTCCTCGTCGACGGACACGAGCGGCAGCTCCGGTCGCGCGTCACCGGGCGCGAGGATGCGCTGGCGGGGACCGCCGCCGACGGTTTCGACGACCGTGCGCAGGCTCTCGTGCCGGGCCAGCACGTCACCCAAGGCGCTCCGCAGGGCGTCCCGGTCCAGGGCACCGGTGAGCCGCACCGTGAACGCCATGTGGTAGGCCGCCGACCCGGGGTCCAGCTGGTGCAGGAACCACAGGCGCTCCTGGGCCGGTGAGAGCGGCGGCTGCTCCATGCGTCCCGCCCTGCGCAGTGAGGGCCGCGCCGATTCCGCGTTCTCCAGCCGTTCCGCCAGTGCGGCGGGGGTCGTGGACTCGAACAGGGCCCGTACCGGGAGCTCCGCACCGAACGCGGAGCGGATCCGCCCGATCAAGCGGGTCGCCAGCAGCGAATGCCCGCCCAGCTCGAAGAAGTCGTCGTCGGGGGACACCTGTTCGTGCTCCAGGCTCTCCGCGAAGAGGGCGCAGAGGATCTCCTCCCGGGAGGAGCGCGGGGCACGCCCCACTCGCTCCGAACCGTCGGCCGGTGAGGCAGCCGGCAGCGCCGCGAAGTCCACCTTCCCGTGCGAGGTCAGGGGGAGCGAGGGGACGGGAACGATCAGCGAGGGCACCATGTGGGGCGGCAGCCGACGTGCCACGAAGGCCCGCAGCTCCTTCGAGGAGACCTCCCTGTGGCCGGCGGGCACGACCCAGCCGACCAGCTGCGCCGTTCCCGGCCCGGATCCGGAGCGGACCGCGACGGCCGACCGCACGATGTCCTCGTGCGATTCCAGGGCGGAGGAGATCTCACCGGTCTCGACCCGGAACCCGCGGATCTTGATCTGTCCGTCGGCCCGGCCGAGGTACTCCAGACGCCCTTCGGCCTGGCGCACCAGGTCGCCGGTGCGGTACATCCGGGACCCGGGAACTCCGTACGGGTCGGGCAGGAAGCGCAGTGCCGTCGCGGTGGAACGGCCCGCGTAGCCCCGGGCGACGCCCGGGCCCGACAGGTAGAGCTCGCCTGTCACTCCGGGGGCGACCGGCTTCATCCGGTGGTCCAGGATCCGGGCACGCGCACCGGCCACCGGGCGGCCGAGGTGCGGCCGTACCCCGGGCAGGACACGGCCCATCACGCTGTCCACGGTGGTCTCCGTGGGGCCGTACAGATTCCACACCGCCACGTCGGTGAGGGCGGCCAGATCCCGCCACAGAGGCGCGGGAAGTGCTTCCCCGCCGAGTGCCAGTACGCGTGGCCGGGGACGCCCCGGGGCGAACAGGCCGCAGGCGCGCAGTTGCTCGAGATAGGAGGGAGTGGTCTCCACGACGTCTATCGCCCGGTCGTGGAGCAGGGCGGTCAGCGCTTCCGGGTCCCGGCGCGTGAGGTCGTTCACCATGTGGAGTTCGTGGCCCGCGATCATCCAGAGCAGCGGGTCCAGGGAGGCGTCGAACGTCATCGCGGCCGTGTGCGCCACCCGCAGGGGCCGCCCGTGGTTGTCCGCCTCCGCCGGACCCATCAGCCGGTCGCGGTGGTGGGCCAGGAGCGCGGCCAGCGAGTGGTGCTCGACCACGACGCCCTTGGGCAGCCCTGTGGAGCCGGAGGTGTAGAGCACGTATGCGGCGTCCCGCCCGCGTGGCGGCGCCGGCAGGTCCGTCCCGGTGATGTCCTCCTGCTCGACCCCGTCGAGGAGGAGGACGTCGGCGTCCTCCGGGAGACCTGCCCTGGTCGCGGAGGTGGCGAGCACCAGGCTCGGGGCGGCGGTGTCGAGGATCAGCTCGGTGCGGCCGGCGGGCTGGGCCGGGTCGAGCGGGACGTACACCGCTCCGGCGCGCAGGATGCCCAGCATCGCCACGACGGCGAGGGAGGTACGGGGCAGCGCCACCGCCACCCGGTCGCCCGCTCCGATTCCCCGGCCTCCGAGGACGGCGGCCAGGCGGTCGGAGCGCAGGCGCAGTTCACCGAAGGTGAGGCGATCGTCGTCGGCGACCACCGCGGTCCGGTCAGGCTGGACGGCCACGCGCGTGGCGAAGATGTCCAGCACGGTCCAGTCTCCGGCGGCGGCCCCCGTGGACAGGCCGAGCGGGCTGTGCGCGGTGGGCGGCAGCTCGTCCAGTGCGGCTGCGCGCTGAGACGGAGTCAGGAAGTCGAGATCGGCCACCGCGTGATCCGGATCGGACAGCACGGCGCTCAGGAGGCGGGTGAAGTGCTCGACGAATCGTTCCGCCGTCGCGCGGTCGAAGAGGTCCTCGTCGTACTCCAGCTCTCCGGTGATCCCTTGCGGGCGGCCCTCCTCGTCGTGTTGCTCGGACAGGTCCCAACTGAGATCGAACTTGGACCCGGACCGTCCCACGGAGCTTTCGTGGGTGACCGTCAGCCCGTCCAGCCGCGGACGGGGCGCAGGCGTGTTGTTCAGACTCAGCATCACCTGGAACAGCGGGTGGCGTGCGAGCGAGCGTGCGGGTGCCAGCTCCTCGACGACCCGTTCGAACGGTATGTCCTGGTGCGCGTAGGCGGCCAGATCGGTCCGCGCCACCCGTTCGAGGAGGGTACGGAACGCCGGCGAGCCGGAGAGATCGGCGCGCAGGACGAGGGTGTTCACGAAGAAGCCCACCAACTCGCCGAGGGATTCGTCGGTGCGCCCCGCCACCGGGGTGCCGACGGCGACGTCCTCGCTCGCACCCAGGCGCGACATGAGGGCCGCGAGCCCCGCGTGCAGCGCCATGAAGGAACTGGCTCCGCACGATCTGGCCAGCTCGACCAGCATCCGGTGGTCGGGCGCTCCGATGTGCACGGGCACGGTGCCGCCCCGGCCCGAGGGCCGGGCCGGACGCGGCCGGTCCGCGGGGAAGGACGACTCCTCCGGCAACCCGGCCAGGGAGTCCGACCAGGCGGACAGCTGGCTGTGGGCCAGGCTGTCCGGACTGTCCGGATCCCCGAGCAGGTCGCGCTGCCACAGCGCGAAATCGCCGTACTGCAGCGGAAGTCCGTCCCATCCGGGAGCACACCCCGCGCGGCGCGCGCCGTAGGCGGCGGACAGGTCTCGCATGAGCGGCCCCATCGACCAACCGTCGGCGGCGATGTGGTGCAACGTCACGAGCAGCACGTGGTCGTCCGTGCCCGTCGGGTACAGCCGGGCGCGCAGCGGGATCTCGTGTTCCAGGTCGAAGGGGGCGCCGTCCGGGGAGGGCTGAGCACCTGCCGGCATGACGTGCAGAAGCGGGCGGGGGATGCGGTCGTGGGGCAGAACGCGCTGACACGGGCCCTCCGGGTCGGCCGCCACCGTCGTGCGGAGGACCTCGTGCCGCTCCACGACGTCACGCAGAGCCCGCTCCAGCGCGTCGCGGTCCAGGGGGCCGCGCAGGCGCAGTGCCACCGGCAGGTGGTAGGAGATACCCGCGTCGCCCAGAGTCTCCAGAAGCCACAGCCGCTGCTGCCCGAACGAGAGAGGGAGTCGGTCCGGACGGGGAACGACCGCTGTGACCGGGCGGCGGGCAGCGCTGACCTTGTCCAGCGCCACCACCAGACCGGCCGGAGTGGGGGTGGCGAACAGGGTGCTGATCGGCACCTCCGCGCCGAACTCCTCGCGGATCCTGCCGATCAGCCGCATCGCCAGCAGCGAGTGCCCGCCCAGGGAGAAGAAGTCGTCGTCCCGTCCCACCCGTGGCAGTCCCAGGCACCCGGCGAACACCGCGCACATGCGCTCTTCCCCGGCGGAGCGCGGTACGCCCCCGTCGGACGCGACCGGTACGGCCGGTGGCAGCGCCGCCACGTCGAGTTTCCCGTTGGGGGTGAGCGGCAGCCTCTCCACCGTGGCCCAGGCCGTCGGCACCAGAGGTCCGGGCAGCAGGGCCGCGACCGCTTCGCGGGCCTCCGCGTGGCCGGGGGCCTCGGGGCCGCCCACCAGGAACGCGGCGAGCCGCTCGGGGCCGTCCGGCGCGGTGGTCAGCGCGACGGCGGCGTCCTCGACGCCGGGGAGGGTGCGCAGTGCGGCTTCGATCTCCCCGGTCTCGACCCGCACGCCGCGCACTTTGATCTGCCGGTCGCTGCGCCCCACATACTCCAGTGAGCCGTCCTCGCCCCACCGCGCGAGGTCACCGGTGCGGTACATGCGCGCGCTCGGAGGGCCGAAGGGGTCGGGCAGGAAGCGTTCCGCCGTGAGCCCCGGCCGCCCGGCGTATCCGCGGGCCAGGCCCTCGCCCGTCAGGTACAGCTCACCCACAGACCCTCGCGGGAGGGGGTGCAGGGACGGGTCCAGCACATAGGCCCCGGCTCCCGCCACCGGGCGTCCGATCACCGGCGAGCCACCCGTGATCCTGGCGGTCACGGCGTTGACGGTCGTCTCGGTGGGTCCGTAGAAGTTGAAGACCAGCAGAGCGGGATCGGCAGCCAGCTCCTCCCACAGCATCTCGTCCACGGCCTCGCCGCCCAGGGCGATCACACGCGGCCGGTGGCCCTCCGAGGTCAGCAACCCCGCGGTCATCATCTGCCGGAGATAGGTGGGAGTCGTCTCGATCGCGTCGACACGGTGGTCGACGAGGTAGCGCACCAGGGCTTGCGGGTCGCGGCGCACGTCGTCAGCGATGACGTGCAGCTCGTGGCCGGCGACCATCCACAGCACGGGGTCCCACGAGGCGTCGAACGAGGTCGCGGCGCTCAGCGCCACCCGCAGCCGTCGTTCCAGGGCTTCCTCGGCCAGGGTGTGGGACTCCTGCCGGTGGTGTTCCAGAAGGTTCGTCAGGGAGCGGTGCTCCACGACGACGCCCTTCGGTCTTCCGGTGGATCCGGAGGTGTAGATCACATAGGCGGCGTCGTGGGGTTCGGGCCCGGGCGAATCCGGACGCTCACCGGCGTCGTGGGGGAGAACCGCCGGATCGATGCGGAGGAGGGCCCCTCGAGGATCGATGGCGAGCGCTGAGGACGGAGTGGCGACCAGCGCCACGGGGCTGGAGTCCTCGATCATGAAGGCGAGCCGCTCGGCCGGATAGGACGGGTCCAGCGGCAGGTAGGCCGCCCCGGTCCGCATCACCGCGAGTATGGCCACCACCAGGTCGGTCGAGCGCGGAAGTCCCACCGCGACGCGGGTGCCGGGCCTGGCGCCCAGGGCTGCGAGCGCGACGGCCAGGGCGTCCACCCGACGGCTGAGTTCGTCGAAGGTGAGGGTCGCGTCGTCGCAGACGACGGCGGTGCGCCCGGGGGTGGTACGCGCCTGTCGTTCGAACAGTTCGGGCAGGGGTGCCGATGCTGTGGTGACGCCACCCTGCGGACCGGTGGCGCCGAGGCCGAGGACGTGCCGCCGTTCGGCCTCGTCGACGAGGCTCACCGCCCCGACGGTCCGCCGGGGGTCCGCCACGAACGCGTCGAGGGCCCGGCACAGGCGCTCGTGCGGTCCCACGAGGTCCTGCTGACCGTGGCGCTGGGCGTTGCCCACCAGGTCGATGTGCAGGCCGCCGTCACCGAACGAGGCGTGCACGGCCACCGCCAGATCCTCCACCGGACCGATCGAGAGGTTGTGCAGGGTCGCCGGATGAGGGCCGAAGTGCAGGGCGTCGTCGAAGGCGAGGATGTTGACGGTCGGCCCGGTCAGCGCGGTCCTCGTACCGGTCAGCCCCAGCTGGTGGCGCAGCGCCTCGGCCGGCCTGCGCTGGTGCCGGAGCACCGACCGGGCCTCGGCGGACGCACGTCGCGCGAGATCGGTCACGCGGTCGGCGGGCGAGACGGCGAGCCGCATCGGCAGGATCGAGCTGAGCATGGTGGGGGTCGACCGTGCCGCCGGAGTGCGACGACCGGTGACCGGCAGGCCGAGCAGGACCTCACCGACCCCCTGCTCCCGTTGCAGGCACAGCGCCAGCGCCGCCATGACAAAGGTCGGCCAACCGGTTCCGGCCCGCTTGGCTGCGGCCTTGAGACGTTCCGTCTCCGCCCGGCTGTAGGCACGTCGCGCCGACACGGTGCCGTACCTCTTTCCCGGGCGGGAGCCGGAGGGCACCTCGGGCGGATGGGCTCCGACGAGGTGGTCCGTCCAGAACCTCTCGTCCTCGGCGCCGCGTTCGGAGGCGAGGTAGGCCTCCTCCTCGTCGACGAGCGCGGCGAGTGAGCCGGCGGGACGCAGCGCGGGCGGGGTGTCCGGGGTGAGGGCGAGAGCGGTGTAGACCTCCGCGATGCGGGAGAGTGCCAGGACCGCCGCATAGCCGTCGAGCGCCAGGTGGTGCACCTGTTGGTGGAAGAGGTGGTGCGACTGGGAGAGCCGGTAGAGGGTCATCCGGGCCAGCGGACCCGCCGACAGGTCCGCCGGCTCCGCCAGACACAGCCGCATACGCCGCAGAGCCTCACCGTGCGGGTCCTCCTCGCCGGAGAGGTCCACCAACGGCACGGCCAACGACGCACTTTCCCTCACGCACTGGAAGGGGACCCCGTCCCGCTCACCGAAGGTGCTGCGCAGAGCTTCCGTCTCGGACGCGGTGTGGTTGACGGCGCGGCGCAGAAGCTCAGCATCGACCGGGCCCGGTATGTCCGCGTACTCGGCGATGTTGTAGGCGGGATCCGCCGGGTCGAGCCGCTGCGCGAACCAGACGCCCTGCTGAGCGGCGGTCAGGCGCACCGTGTCCGTCGGAGTTCCGGTGTGTACGTCGGTCACGAGAGTTCACCTCGGTAGGGGAGACCTGCGGCGTCAGGCGCGTGGGCGCGGAGCAGGCTGGGCGGGGCCGATGAGAGCTACGCCCGGTGCGGGAGACGGTGCGCGTCCGAGTTCATGTCGGAGTGGGCAACGGAGGGGCTTGTGCGGACTCCGGTGTGCGCGCGTCGCGATCGTGAAGGATTGGCGTTCGGTGGACTGATGCAGCTGACTGCCTCGGCGGAGCTGAGGCCTCCCCAGGAGGGTTGTCACATCTGTGATTCGAAGTCACACCAGCCCCGGATTGCTCCTGTGACGCACGGCACGTGGGCGACGATCTCTTTTGCAGTTCGCTGCCGTGTATCAGCCAATCGGCTGGCGGGATTGTGCCGGAGACCCATCCGGTGGGGGCACAGCTTCGAAGACGACAGTGTCCGGGCATCTGTTCGGACTTCCTGTCCCCAACGAGCATCGGAGAACCTCGTGAAGCTTTCCGTACCCGTCCTGCGCCGGCACTTCGTGGGAGCCCTGATCGGCACCGCACTGCTGGCCTCGGCCCCCGTGGCGTCGGCGGCCTCGGCCCCCGAGACAGCCCCCCGGGGGACGCAGGCCGCGCCCGCCGGGGAAGCTTCCCCCGGCCCGTTGGCCCTCTACCGGGGCGTACAGGGCGGCAACCTCTGCCTGCTGGCGCGGTGCACGGTCGGCGACTCCGGCGGCAGCCCGGGGCCCAGCAACACCCAGGGGTTCAACCTCTGCCTGCTCGCCCTGTGCACCGTCCGCCCCTGAACGGCGTCGTGCATGAGGAAGGGCCCCGAGTCGGTGAAGATGACTCGGGGCCCTTCCTCATGCCCGGCCGGTTCGGCAGCGAGGTGGCGTTACTCGCTGAGCGACCCGGTCACGGGCTGCGGGTCTCAGCTCTTGGGCATGAGGACGGTGTCGACGATGTAGACGGTGGCGTTGGCGGTGGGGACGTTGCCGCAGACGACCTTGGAGGTGTCGTTGACGGTGTAGTTCTCACCGGAGCCCTTGGTGGCGAGGGTGGACTTCTGGAGGGTGTCGTAGGTCCCGCCCTCCAGCTGCTTGGGGGTGAGCTTCTCGCCGACGACGTGGTAGGTGAGGATGTTGGTGAGCATCTCCTTGTCGGCCAGGACCTTGTCCAGGTCGGCCTTCGGGATCTTGGCGAAGGCGTCGTTGGTCGGCGCGAACACGGTGATGTTCTCGGCGCTGTTGAGGGTGTCGACGAGGCCGGCCTTCTTGACCGCGGTCACCAGGGTGGACAGCGCCGGGTTGTTGGAGGCGGCCGTGGCGACGGGGTCCTGGGCCATGCCGTCGAAGGAACCCGCGCCCTCCTTGGGGACGGACGCACAGCCCGGACCGAAGGGACCCGCCATGGGGTCGGTACCCTCGGCCGGCGCGCTCGACTCCTCCTTGGCCGGAGCGGAGCTCGTCGCCTTGTCCGCCGCCGAGTCGGAAGAGCTGTCGTCCCCGCCGCAGGCTGTGAGGGTCAGCGGCAGGACGGCGGCGGCGGTGAGGGCGAGGGCGGTACGGCGGATCCGGAAGGCGTTCACGAGAATTCTCCTGCGTGTTCGTCGGTTGCTCTGCGGGTGGACCGAGCGGGCTGATCAACTCGTTGCTTCTGCGTCCCGTGGTGCTGACGCAGGAGCGGACATCGGGTGTGCGAACGGACGGTGTCAGTGCGGTCTTCCGCGAAGCGGCTCCGGGGGGAGCCCCGCCGAGAGCCTGACAGGCCGTGCCGTTCTGATCGTCATGTCTGCTATCCGGAGCCGCCGCGACTTCGGATTGGTCCGGGACGGAGAAAACTTTGTCCGGGGGCCGGGCCCGGGTGGAGGTGCGCCCGAGGGGAGACGCCGGGGACCGGATGTACCCACCACGAGCGTTGCTGACCGCGCCGACCAATCCGGCGCCCCTGCGGCGGCGAACAACAGATGTGCGCGGCTGTTCGGAGGAGAGGCCGCACACGATGAGGTTCCCGTCGGGGACGGGGGCCTCGTCCGTTCCCCGCGCCGGAAGGCCCGTGGGAACGGTTGTCGCGGGGCGCCACTCTCCTGGGCGCCCCGCGACGCGACCCGGCCGCCGTTCGGCCGGAGCGTCCCGGCGAGGGACGACGGGCCGAGGCCGGACCGCCCGGGACCGGATCTTTCCGTCGTGCACCGCACCAGATGCTCGCCGGCCGGTTGCGGCCCCGCGTCCGCCGGCCGAGGGTGGCGGCGGACGCTACCGGACGACCCTGCGGTAGAACCACACGCCCAGCGGTGCGAAGAGCGCCACGATCCCCGCGTCCCAGACGAGCGCCTCCCACACGTCGGTCGTGGCCGGGCCGCCCAGCACCAGGGTCCGTACGGCCTCGGCGGTCTGCGAGACCGGCTGGTGGTTCGCGAACGCCTGGAGCCAGCCGGGCATGGTGTGCACGGGGACGAACGCCGAGGAGGCGAAGACCAGGGGCGCGAGCACCGGGAAGGCGGCGGCCTGGGCGGACTCCGGGTCGCCGACCGCCATGCCGACCACCGCGAAGATCCACGACATCGCGAAGCCGAACGCCAGGACCAGCAGCACTCCGCCGAGGAACGCCGGAACACCGGCGTGGATCCGGAAGCCGAGGGCGAAACCGACGGCGGTCATCAGCGCCACGACGAAGACGTTGCGTGCCAGATCGGCCGTGGTCCGGCCGACCAGCACGGCCGAGCGGGCCATCGGCAGCGAACGGAAGCGTTCCATCAGGCCGGTCTGCATGTCGGTGGCCAGCCCGATCGCCGTGTTCATCGATCCGAAGACGGCGGTCTGCACGAAGATCCCGGGAATCAGGAAATCGACGTACGAGACGCCGGGCGGCAGCGACGGGCCCACGACACCGCCGAAGACGTAGCGGAACATCAGCACGAAGACGAGCGGTTGGACGGTGGAGAACACCAGCAGCCGCGGCACCCTGCGCAGACCTATCAGGTTGCGCCAGGCGATCGCCAGGCCGTCGTTGACCGTGGCGGCGATCCGGCTGCCGAGCCGCTCCGCCGAGGGGCGCCCGGTGGTGGTCGTACTCATTCCGGCTCCCCGGGGGCGGCGCCGGTCCCTGTGCGGTGGCCGGTGAGGGCGAGGAAGACGTCGTCGAGGCTGGATTCGCGCACCGTGACGTTCCGCGGGACGAGTCCGTCGGCCTCCAGCAGGTTCAGGAGGCCGCGCAGCAGCGCGAAGGCGTTCCGGCTGGGCAGCCTGAGCCGCGGACCGTCGACCTCCGTGGCCGCTCCGAGCCGCCTCCCGACGGTGGCGGCCGCCGCCTCCGCGCGGTGCCGGTCGCCCATGTCCAGTTCGATCACGGTGTTGCCCAGGCGGGCCTTCAGGGCGGCGGGGGTGTCGTCGGCGATGAGACGCCCCTCGTCCACGACGACGACCCGCTCCGCCAGCTGGTCCGCCTCCTCCAGGTACTGGGTGGTCAGCAGGACGGTGGTCCCGTCGCTCACCAGCTCGCGGATCAGCCCCCACAGGGCGTTGCGGCTCTGCGGATCCAGGCCGGTGGTCGGCTCGTCCAGGAAGAGGAGGGGCGGTTCGGCGACCAGGGCGGCGGCGACGTCGAGACGGCGCCGCATCCCGCCCGAGTAGGTCCGCACCGGGCGGTCGGCGGCGGCCACGAGGTCGAAGCGGTGCAGCAGCGCACTCGCCCGGGGCCGGATGCGGGCGTGGGCCAGCCGGGTCAGCCGGCCGATCAGACGCAGGTTCTCCCGCCCGGTCAGGTTGGGGTCCACGGCCGCGTACTGACCGGCCAGCCCGATCAGCCGCCGCACCACGGCGGCCTCCCGCACCACGTCGTGCCCCAGCACCTCGGCGCGGCCGGCGCTCGGGGGCAGGATCGTCGTCAGGATCCGGATCACGGTGGTCTTGCCCGCACCGTTGGGGCCCAGCAGTCCGAAGACCTCACCGGGCCGGACCTCGAAGGTCAGCTCGTCCAGGGCCACGAGCGATCCGAACCGCTTGCCGAGGCCGTCGACGCTGATGGCGGCTCGCTCCATGGGCTGCCCCTCGATCGAGGTGGCCGTGGCATCCGGCCGGGTCCCGCTCCGCTCCCTCCATTCTGGCCTCGCCCCGCCCCTGCCGCAGAACGGTGTGATGCGCCCCCGGGCGTGCGCCTCCGGCCTGCGCCTCCGGCCTGCGCTGCTGCCGCGGGCCGGAGCGGGGCGGCGTCCGTGCCCGTCACCCCGGCGTCCGTACCCGTCACCCCTCCTCCCCTGACCTCCTCCGTCGTCCCTCTCCGGCGGTCCGAGAGGCGGTGTCCGTCGTGCCCGTGCCCACCGGATGCCGGATACCGGCCCCGGCAGGGATGCCGGATACCGGCCCCGGCTCCGTACGGGCGCCCTGCCGTGTCAGCGGTGCCTGCCGTGGAGGGACACCACCGCGCAGCAGCACCAGCCGATCGGCTGGACGGCCCAGTAGCTGACGGCGCGGTACAGCAGGGCGGCAGCGAGCGCCTGGTGCGCAGGGACGCCGTAGGCGGACAGCAGTGCGGCCATGCCCGCCTCGATCACACCGATGTTGCCGGGCGTCAGCCGCAGGCTCGCCGGGATCTGGGTCAGCACGTAGGCGCCGAGCACCCCGGGCCAGGGGACGGCGATGTGCAGGGCCCGCATGCACAGGACCAGGCACGCCAGGTCGAACACCCAGTTGAGGAGGGCCTGGGCTGCCGGTGACATCCATGCGCGGGGCCTCCGGTCCAGGTGCTGTGCCTGCTCGGCGACTCCGGCCGCGGCGGCACCGAGGTCGCGTGCCCAGCCGGAATCACGGGTCGCTCCGGCCCAGAGCCGGCACAGCCGCCTGCGTACGGTCTTCGACCGCCTGACCAGGGCCGCACCGGCGCCCACCGACACCAGGGCGACCAGAAAGACCGACATCGTCCAGAATCCGACGATCCGTGCTGACGATCCGGAGGCCAGGAGGGCCACCGTCATGAGGACGCCGAGCCCCAGGGCGGACAGCGCACCGGCGACGGCCAGGACCGCCGCCGCGAGCTCGGGACCGACCGCACGACGGCGCAGCTGCCGGTAGGCCCAGGCGGTGGCCAGTACCGCCCCGCCGGGCAGGACCCCGGCGACCGCGTTCGCGCCCAGGGTCAGCGCCGCCGTTCGGCGCAGGGGCCAACCGGCGCCGCCGGCGTTCAGGAGCCACCGCCACACCCCGGCGAAGCACAGCAGCGATGCCGCCTCGCACACCGCACCCGCGGCCAGTACCGGTGGGTCGACGTCGGCGAGCAGCCGTACGGCTCCGGCGACCTCGCTCCTGCGCACCACCGCCGTGGTGGCCAGGGCGACGAGTACGGCTCCGGAGAGGAACCACCAGGCGTACCGGGGCCATCGGCGCGAGCCGGTGGACCGGCCCGGCCGGCCGTCGATGCGCCGGTGTCCCTCTCTGCGAGCAACCACGATGCCGGAACACTCCCTGAAGCTCCGCGCGGGCGAACGGCCCTTCCGCTCCCGGCTCCGACGCGCCGGCCGGCTGTCGCCTCCCGCCCGTACGTCCGGCGGGGCGCTCCCGTGACGGCCGGGCGCCGCACCGCAGCGGCCCGGGACACGGCAGCCGCGCGCTCCGCTGCCGCTGTGACGCACACCGGCGGGACCCGGCCGGTCCCGGGCGGCGTCCCTCGCTCTCCGCTCCGTCCGGTGGCGCCGGCCGTACCGCTCTCCCACTGTGGGGCCGGCCGATCAGGTGCGGCCAGGTCCGAACGGTCCTCGGCGTGGGCCGTTCGGACCCCACCCGGGAGCCCGGAACCGGCGAGGCTTCCCGTGCGCCGCCCGGCTGTCGCGGGGGAGCGGACACACCGCCGGACGCTCGCGCCGTCGATCCGCCGAGGAGGACCCGGCCGGCGCCGCCCGGCCGTCGAAGGGGACCCGTCCGTCGAACGGGACCCGTCCGTCGGAAGGCGCCCGTCAGCCGGGCAGGGCCCGTTCCGGCGGGGTGCGCGGGTGGGTCAGGACGCGTTCCTGTCCGCCGCCGCGTGCAGGACATCGGTGTGGCTCCACCGGGGGACGGTGCCGCGTTCGACCAGGGCGCATCGGACACCCTCGTCGAAGTCGTGGCCACTGACGACCGACCTGGCAGTGGCGAGTTCCCGGTCGAGGCAGGCGCGGAGGGGGTCCGTGGAGCCCAGCCGCAGCAGTTCGTCCGTGAGGACGAGACTCGCCGGGCAGGCGGCGCGCAGGGCGGCGAGCGCGGCATCGGCTTCCGGTACGGCCGCCAGGACGGTCGTCAGGTCGGCCAGCGGGGTGGTCCGGAACACCCGGAGGAGCGCTTCCTCCGCCGCGGACCGTGCGGGGCCGGGGTCCGGCGGCGGTGTGTGGACGCGGTCGAGGGCGTCGGCGCCTTCACGGGCCAGGAGCAGCACGAGGTCGTCGAGACGCTCCCTCGGCACATGGTGGGTGGCCAGGCCGCTGCGGAGCGCACCGGAGGCGTCGACCCGTGCACCGGTGAGGCCGAGGTAGCGGCCCCAGCCCGGGGCCAGCCGGGGCAGGAAGTGGCTGGCCCCGACGTCCGGGAAGAACCCGATCGCGGTCTCGGGCATCGCCAGCACACTGTGCGGGGTGACGACCCGGTGGCTGCCGTGGACGGACAGGCCGAGTCCGCCGCCCATCGCCACGCCGTCCAGGACGGCGACATAGGGCTTGGGGTAGGTGGCGATCTGTTCGTTGAGTGCGTACTCCGCGGCGAAGAAGGCCATCGTGGCCTCCAGCCGGTCCGCGCGGATCTCTTCCCGCATCAGGCGGATGTCGCCCCCCGCGCAGAAGGCGCGGGCGGAGGTGCTCCGGACGACGACGGTGTGCACGGAGTCGTCGTCCGCCCACCGGGTGAGGACCCGGGTGAGGTCGTCGACCATGGCGGGGGTGAGGGCGTTGAGCGCCTTCGGCCGGTCCAGCCGGATCAGGCCCAGTCCGTTCTCGGCCGCGGCTGTCACATGGCCGCCGGCCGGTCCGGTGCGGGCACCGGGTGGCACCGGGCGGGAGGTGCGGTCGAGCGGGGAGTCGTCGACAGGAGTGCCGGATCCCGGCATGGCGGTACCTTTCGGCGGGTGCATCAGGCCACGAGCGAGCGGTAGAGCTGCTCGACGGCGGCCCGGTCGGGCGAACGGGGATTGTTGGCGGGCGAGCCGGAGGCGAGCGCCTGCTCGGCCATCGTGGGCGTCATGTGCAGCCAGCGCTCCCGGTCGATTCCGTACTGCTCGGGGCTGGGGACGGCCAAGTCGGAGTTGAGGCTGCGGAGTTCGGTGAGGAGCGCCTGTGCGGCGGCCTCGTCGGACCCGCCTTCGCCACTGAGGGACATGGCGCGGGCGCAGTCCGCGTACCGGGACACCGCGGCCGACAGGGAGTAGGCGGTCACGGTGGGCAGCAGCATGGCGTTGGAGAGGCCGTGGGCCACGTGGAAATGGGCCCCGACAGGACGGCTCATACCGTGGACGAGGGCGACGCTGGCATTGGAGAACGCCATTCCGGCCTGGGTGGAGGCCAGCATCATCGCGCTGCGCGCCGGGAGGTCGTCCGGGCGGGCGTAGGCGGTGCGCAGGTTCCGGCCGATGGCGGCCATGGCGGTGAGCGCCAGCCCGTCGGTGAAGGGCGTGGCCCGGCGGCTGACGTAGGACTCGATGGCGTGGGTGAGCGCGTCGATCCCGGTGTCGGCGGTGAGCCGGGGCGGCATCGCGACGGTCAGCAGCGGGTCCACCAGGGCCGCCGTCGGCAGGAAGGCCAGGCCGGGGCAGAGCATCTTCTCGTCGGCCGACCCGGTGTCGTCGGTGATGATGGTGTAGCGCGTGCACTCCGAGCCGCTGCCGGCGGTGGTGGGTATCGCGACGAGGGGGAGGGCGGGAGTGTCGGTGACCACCGGAGCGGCATAGTCCCGCATGGGCCGTCCGGTCGTGCCGAGCAGCGCGACGGCCTTCGCGGTGTCCATCGGACTGCCGCCGCCGAGCCCGATCACGCAGTCGAAATCGCCCCGGTTCAGCTCGTCGACGGCGTCCTGCACGGACGTCGTCGTGGGGTCGGGCCGGGTGCGGTCGTACACCTGCGCCTGAATGCCGTGCGGGACCAGGCCGTCGGCGATGCGGCCGGCCGTGCCGCTGCCGCTGAGGTAGGCGTCGGTGACGATCAGCGGCCGGGAGAGTCCCAGGGAGTGGAGCACCTCCCCGAGTTGCTCGGAGGCGCCGGGGCCGATCCGCAGCAGGCGCGGCAGGGCGACGGACGCGACGGAGTGCGTCATCGTGACTCCTCTTCTTCCCGGGGCGGCGCGGTGGGGCGCGGCAGCTTCGTGTGCTCCGGGCCCTTGAGCGCGAGGGTGCTCCGCGCCTGGGCCGGGGTCGCCGGGGTCCGTCCGGCTTCCTGGAGGATCCGTACCATCTTCTCGACCTGTTCGGCATTGCTGCGGGCGAGTCGACCGGCGCCGATGTAGAGGCTGTCCTCCAGACCGACGCGTACGTGCCCGCCCAACTGCGCGGCGTGCGTGGCGACGGCGAACTGGTGGCGCCCCGCAGCGAACGCGGAGAACACGTATTCCTCCCCGAAGAGCCGGTCGGCGGTCCGCACCATGTGCTGGACGTGGTCCAGGTCGGGTCCGATGCCGCCGAGAACGCCGAACACTCCCTGGACCAGGTAGGGGGAGCGCACGAGCCCACGCTCCACGAAGTGGGCCAGCGTGTAAAGGTGGCCGATGTCGTAGCACTCGAACTCGAAGCGGGTGCCGCGCGCCTGGAGGTCGCGCAGGATCGTCTCGATCTGGGTGAAGGTGTTGGAGAAGATCCGGTCCGCGGAGCCGGTCAGGTACGCCTCCTCCCAGTCGTGGCGCCAGTGCGTGACGCGGCTCGCGGCGGGGGCGAAGTTGAAGTTCATCGACCCCATGTTCAGCGAGGCCAGTTCGGGCGCGAAGGTGCGGGCCGTCGCCAGCCGTTCGTCGAGGGTCATGACGGCGGATCCGCCGGTGGTGATGTTGACGACGGCGTCACTGCCCGCGGCGATCGGCACGAGGAACCGCCGGAACACCTCGGGGTCGGAGCTGGGCCGCCCGTCCTCGGGGTCGCGGGCGTGCAGGTGGAGCACGGCGGCACCGGCGCGGGCGGCGTCGAGGGCCTGCCCGGAGATCTCCGCGGCGGACACCGGAAGCGCGTCGGACATGCTCGGGGTGTGGATCGCACCGGTGACGGCGCAGCTGATGATCGTGTGCTCGGTGTGCTTCATCAGGAGTCTCCTCGCGGACGCAGGGCCCGCACCGTGGCGACCGCGGCCTCGGCGAGCATGGAGGTGTCGTTGCCGACCACGAGGAAGTCGAAGCCCTGCTCCAGCAGTACCTCGGCCGCCCCGGGGGTCGCGGTCGCGGCACCGCACGGCACGCCGGCTGCGTGGGCGGCGGCCAGGGTGCGGGCGCACAGGCCGGTGACCTCGGCGGAGCCGGGGGCGTGGCCGATGTCCAGTCCGATGTCCGCCGCGCCGACGAAGAGCGCGTCCACGCCCTCGACCGCGGCGATGGCCGCGGCGTTGTCGACGGCCTGCCGGCTCTCGATCTGCGGGATGCACAGCGCTCCGGCAGCGGAGCCCAGATAGTCGTCCCGTGAGGCCAGCCCCCAGCGTCCCGCCCTGCTGGTACCGCCGGCGCCGCGCCGGCCGTGCGGCGGGAAACGGACGGCGGAGACGGCCTGGTGGGCCTGGTCGACCGTGTCGACGTGGGCGATCAGCACCCCCGCCGCCCCCGCGTCAAGCAGCCGCTGGATCCGCGACGGGGTGCCGTCCGGCACCCGCACCAGCGGCGTCGTGCCCAACGCCGCCGCGAGCGTGATCAGTTCGTAGGCGGTGCGCACGTCGAGCGGGGCGTGCTCCTGGTCCACGACCACGAAGTCGAATCCGGCGTGGGCGGCGATCTGCACGGATTCCAGGGCCGGCAGCTTCACCCAGGTCCCGACCCGGCCACCGCTGAAGGCCGTCATGAGGTCCTCGCCTCGCCGGGAGCGGGATAGTCGTCCGCGTTCAGCACCCAGCCCGCGCGGGCGGAGAAATCGGCCCGCGGAGGGCTGAAGACGTCGATCAGCTCGTTCCGTTCCTCGCCGCAGGCCCGGGTGGTGTGCACGGTCGGGGGCGGGATGACGGCCACCGAGGGGCTGCCGATCTCACGGTGCTCGTCCGGACGCCACTGGTCCATGTCCGTGGTCCAGGGGGTGCGGATGTGGTGCTCGAAACGGCCGGCCACCGCCAGCGAGCACTGCTGGCGCGCTCGTCGTCGCCGGCTTCAACGACGCCCACTGCCATCCATCGCAGGCCGCACTCGCGCGCACCCGCGTCGACCTCGACGCCGTCACCGACCCCGCCTCGCTCCCGGACGTCCTGCGGCGCCGGGCCCGGCACACGCCTCCCGGCGAATGGATCGTGGCGCAGCCCTACGACGAGCGCGTCCTGGGACCGCTGGACCGCGATCTCCTCGACCGGGTCTCCGCGACCCGGCCCGTCCTCGTCATCCACTACTCGCTGCACCGCGCGGTGGTCAACAGCGCCGGGCTGCGGCTCCTCGGCTACCGCACCGCGCAGGACGCCCCGGCCGGCGGCCGGCTCGGCACCCGCCCCGACGGAAGCCTGGACGGACACCTCGTCGAACGGGCCTGGCTGGACCCCTGGCTGCCGGGGACGGGCGAGGTCTCGATCGCCGCCGCCGGTCCGGCCGGCGACCAGCGGGCCGCGCTCAAGCAGGTGATCGCCGAGCTGCACGCGAAGGGCATCACCTCCTTCTGCGACGCCCTCGTCACCCCTGTCGAGCAGCGGCTCTACTCCGACGCCCTGGCCGCGGGCGAACTCACCGCGCGCGTCGGCATGCTGCTCTGGCACGCGTACGCCGACCCCGGCCACCCGCCCGCCGCCTCACCGGATCCCCACCGGCTCCGGACGGTCGGTGTGAAGATGATGCTCGACGGGGCCCTGACCGGCGGGACCTGCCGCTGCCGCGATCCCTACCGCAGCACCACCGGCACCGGCAACGGGCTGGAAGTCCTCTCCCGGCGCGAACTGGACGCGATCGTACGGTCCTTCCACGCCGCCGGTGTGCGCGTCGCCGTGCACGCCAACGGTGACGAGGCCGTCCAGACCGTCCTGGAGGTGATCGAGTCGCTGCCTCCCGGTGAGCTCCGGCACCGCATCGAACACTGCAGCATCGTCGACGACGAGCTCATCGCGCGCATCGCCGCGACGCGCACGATCACCGTGCCGTTCGGCCCGTTCGTCGCGCTGCACGGCGAGAAGCTGCGCGACCACTACGGGGAACGGGCCGAGAGGATCTCCGCCCACCGGTCCCTGCGCGCCGCCGGCATCACGGTGGCCGGGTCCTCCGACTACCCGCTGGCCCCGCCCGGCCCCCTGCTCGCCCTCCGCTCCCTCGTCACCCGGACGACGGCCGCGGGCACGACGGTCGGTCCGCACCAGCGCATCGGCGTCGAGGAGGCGCTCGACGTCTACACCCGGGGCTCCGCGGCGGCCTCGGACGAAGCACGGGTCAAGGGAACCCTGGCGGTCGGGCGGCTGGCCGACTTCGCGGTCCTCGACACCGACCTGACCACCGTGCCGCCCGACGCCTGGGCGGACGTCCGCGTGAGATCGACCTGGGTGGGAGCGGAGTGCGTCCACGACGACCGGAAGGCGCACCGGGACGCACACGGAACGAGCCCCGGGGGTACGGCCTGAGCGGGCGCGAAGGTGGGGGAGGCGGCGCGGGGGTACGGCCTGAGCGGGCGCGGTGGTGGGGGACGGCCGGGCGGGCCGGAGGCGGGTGCGGCCCGGTGGACGCGGCCCGGCCGGGACGGCTCGAGCGCCCCGACCGGTGGAGCGTGCGACGTGTCGGGGAACGCGCCTCGTGAGGGGAACGCACGCGTGGGGACGTGACACCCGCGGCGGCGGTCAGCGGCCCGCGACCGTTCCGCGTTCCGGCTCCGCGTTCCATGCGATCGGTGTCCGTGCTGGTCAGCGAGGTGTCCGCGTTCCAACGTCCCGTCATGGCGCCGGTCCGTAGCGGCTGGGACGGATCGCGGCACAGGCTGTGTCCTGTCGACGGCACTCCGCCGGACGACGTCCCAGTCCGCACTGCGTGAGGATCTCATCCATGTCTGCAACCGCCGCCCGCCTCGCCACCTCCGTAGCCGTCGGTGCCGCCCTCGTGCTCGGCCTGACCGGCGCGGCCACCGCATCCGCACCCTCCCGGGAGGCCAAGGCCACGGCCTGTACCGGCACCGAGCTCCGGCCGACCCTCGTGCACGGCACCGACGCCGACCCGGACCCCGAGGCGGTCCAGACCACCGCCCTGCTGCTGTTCACCAACGTCGGCGAGCGCACCTGCACCGTCCAGGGCTACCCCGGCCTCGACCTCGTGGACGCCGACGGTGAAGCCTGGAGCATGGCACGGCAGCAGGGGAAGGCGGAGAAGGTCACCCTGAAGCCGGGCGTGGCCACCATGGCCGAGCTGACCTTCCTGCCCGTCAGCCCCGGCTCCTCCGCCCCGGACGAGGAGGCCTTCGTGCCCGTCAGCGTCAAGGTCACGCCGCCCGACACCACCAGGACGACCACGCTGAGCTGGCCCTGGAAGGACATCGCCGTCCTGGACCAGACCGGTTCGGGTAGGCCGGGCACCTACATCGGCACGGTGTTCGGCACCGCGAGCAGCTGAGCGCGGAGAGGGACACCCCTGCCGTCGGCCCCCGGATCCTCCGGGGGCCGACGCGGCCGTGCCGAGGGCGCGACGGCGGCGAAGGCATACGCGTCCGCCCGCCCGGGGAGGACGGTCGCCGAGGGGCGGGCGTACCGCGTGTCGCTGCCCGGGTCAGTCCTCCGGGCGGAGGAGACCGCGTTCGTAGGCCCTCCTCAGGTGCTGGGGCACCAGGTGCGTGGTCCCGTCGACGGTGACGGGGACGAGCGCCGGGGTGCTCGCCTTCCACCGGGCCCGGCGGTGGCGGGTGTTGCTCCGGGACAGCTTGCGCTTGGGGACGGCCATGACGGTCCTTTTCCTGGGAGGGAGACGGAGAGACGGGGCGGGTCAGCGAGTCGAGTAGGGGAGCAGGGCCATCTCGCGGGCGTTCTTGACGGCCGTGGCGATCTGGCGCTGCTGCTGCCGGCTGATCCGGGTGACGCGGCGACTGCGGATCTTGCCGCGGTCGGATATGAACTTCCGCAGCAGGTCCGTGTCCTTGTAGTCGATGTACGTGATGCGGGCCGCGTCGAGCGGGTTCGGCCGGTTCTTGCGTACGGGGTCGGTCCTGGTGGGGCGGGGCATGACGGCTCCTCGGAGGTGTGATGGGGGCGGGTCAGGCCGCGGCGTCGAGAAGCGCGTCGAAGCCGGTGGGCCGGGAGCGGGCGTCGGGTCCCGACGCGAGCTCGTCGTCGGTGAGCAGGCAGGAGTCGAGCAGCGAGAGCAGACCCGCCCGGTCCAGGCCCGGGGAGGTGAAGACGAGGTGCTGGCAGCGGTCTCCGTGCTCGGGATCCCAGTCGAGGGCCGCGGCGGTGCGGCGTTCGGCGGGCATCATCTCCCAGGCGGCGTCGGGGAGCGCCGCCATCCAGGGGCCCGCGCTCTCCACGCACAGGGCGCCTCCGGCGGCGTCCCAGGCGAGCAGGCTGCCGGGCCGGTCGGCCAGCCAGAACCTGCCCCGGCTGCGGGCCGCCGCGCAGCACAGATCCTCCAGGGCCTCGTAGAGGCGACCGGCGTGGAAGGGGCGGCGGCGCCGCCAGACGAGCGTGCTGATCCCCTCCTCGTCGCAGTCGTGCGGGAGACGGGCGCAGGCCGGGTGCTGTGCGGCCGCCGCCGCGGTCACGTCGAAACCGGCGACCGCCCGGGCACCCAACGCGCCGGATCCGACGCCGACGTGCTGGGCGCTGGGGTGCAACTGCCGCAGCAGCGCCAGGTCGTCCGGCCCGGTGTCCACACTGTCGGTGACGGCGAGGACGGGGGCGTACTCCAACTGCCGGGCGAACGTGTCGCCGATGGTGCGCTGGTCCGTGGCGGCGGCGGCGAGTCCGGCCTCCGCGAGGTCGTCGCCGTTGGACAGGCACGCCAGGACGAGGGAAGGGTCCACGGCCGTGAACACGTTGGTCAGCCGGAAGGCTTCGCCGCCGTGCGCGGCGATGACCTCGGCCATGCCGCGGGGTTCGACGGAGTCCCACAGCTCCACGACGGCCAGGCGGGTGAGACCGCTGCCGGCCAGCCGCTCCAGCTCGGGGACGAGGTCCTCGCGCAGGGCGCAGCAGGCGCAGTCGTTGACCAGGGGCGTCTCGCCCCGGCCGGTCTCGCCCGTGGAGTCGCGGACGCTGCGGTGCACGGTGCCCGCCGGGCCGGCGGACAGGTCGTGGTGCAGGGCGACGCTGTCCGGCACCTCGCGCAGCAGCTGCTCGACCGTGGCGCGCCGGGCCTCGGCATGAAGTCCGCCGACGATCACGACGGACATCGGCGCGTCGCGGCTCATCGGCGGCCCTCGTCCCGTCCGTAGCGGCGCTCGAAGCGCTCGACGCGGCCGGCGGTGTCCAGCACGCGGGCGGTGCCGGTGTAGAAGGGGTGGCTGGCCGACGAGATCTCGACGTCGACCACCGGATAGGTCTGGCCGTCCTCCCACTCGACGGTCTTGTCGCTGGTCATCGTGGACCGGGTGAGGATGGCGAAGTCACCGGCCTTGTCGCGGAAGACGACCGGACGGTAGGCGGGGTGGATTCCGGGCTTCATGGGTGGGGTCTCTCTGTCGGGTGCCGGCGGTCGGGCGGATCCGGTGCGGTCAACGTTCCTCGCGGAAGTCGACGTGCCGCCGGACGACGGGGTCGAACTTGCGCAGGACCAGCCGGTCCGGGTGGTTCCGGCGGTTCTTGCGGGTCACGTAGGTGTAGCCGGTTCCGGCGGTGGAGCGGAGCTTGATGATCGGGCGTACCTCGTTGCGGGCCATGGCGAGTAGCATACGACAATGATTTCCATTACCGATAACTCGGTGGAGAGAAAGGCAGCACCCCTATGTCCGCCCACTGCCAGCTGACCGGCGCCCAGCCGGTCTTCGGCAAGAAGATCTCCCACTCGCACCGGCGCACCTCGCGCCGGTTCGACCCCAACATCCAGAACAAGCGCTACTGGCTGCCCGGCGAGGGGCGGCACGTCCGCCTGCGGCTGAGCGCGAGGGCCATCAAGACCGTGGACTCCATCGGTGTCGAGGCCGCCGTCGCCCGCATCCGGGCCCGAGGGGAGCGTGTCTGATGGCGAAGAAGAGCAAGATCGCGAAGAACGACAAGCGGAAGCTGATCGTGGCCCGCCACGCGCAGCGGCGCGCGGAACTGAAGGCCGTCCTGGCCTCCGTGCGGGCCACGGACGAACAGAAGGCCGCCGCGCGGGAGGAGTTGCGGCGCCAGCCCCGGGACGCGAGCGCGACCCGGGTGCGCAACCGCGACAGCGTCGACGGCCGCCCGCGCGGCTATCTGCGCACGTTCGGCCTGTCCCGGGTGAACGTACGGGCGCACGCCCATGCCGGTCACCTGCCGGGAGTGACGAAGTCCTCCTGGTGAACCGGCCGCGGCGCGGGGGGCGGTGTTCCGGTGGCGTCCCCCGCGCCGCGGTTCCCGCCTACGGCGCCGTCGACGTGCCCGTGCGGTCGGCGTGGGCGGCGCGGGCCTCGTCGATCCGGGCCAGGTGCGCGACGCTCCATTCGAGCAGGGGCGCGGTGGCCCGGCGCAGGGTGATCCCCATCTCCGTGAGCTCGTAACTGACGTGCGGCGGCATCACCTCGTGGACCGTGCGCGTGAGGATCCCGTCCCGCTCCAGGCTGCGCAGCGTCACGGTGAGCATGCGCTGGCTGATGCCGTCCACGGCCTTCTTGAGTTCGGTGAAACGGCGCGGTCCGTCGCTGAGCTGGCGCACGACCAGCAGCGACCACTTGTTCCCCACGATGTCGAGGACCACCCGGGTCCGGCACGCGTCGGCCGGCTCTGTCACGGGCTGTGGACCGTCCTGTCCCGCGTCCATGGTTACCTCCAGAGAACCGGGGCACCGAAAAGTGTCTTATTGCCTGTGGTGAGTCGTTGTACCAGCATGTTTCTCGGTACGTGAAAGGTACCAAGGCACGAAAGGTAACCACCACGGCCGCGGACCCCGCGGCGTGTGCGTGGCCGTGCTCCACGACCCCTGCCGAGGAAGGCCGATTTCCCATGCCCACATTCCTGCTCGTACACGGTGCCTGGCACAGCGGACAGTGCTGGGAGCGGGTGGTGCCCCTGCTGGAGGCCGCCGGGCACCGGGTGTTCGCGCCCTCGCTCACCGGCTACGGCGACAAGGCGCACCTGCTGGGCCCCGAGGTGGGGCTCGACACGCACGCCGACGACGTGGTCGCACTGATCACCGAGGAGGACCTCACCGACGTCGTCCTCGTCGGCCACAGTTATGCCGGGCTGGTCGTCACCTCCGCGGCCGACCGGATTCCGGAACGCCTCGCGCATCTGGTCTACCTCGACGCGATGGTCCCGGAGGACGGGGAGTCCGCGGCCGACGTCCAGCCGATGACACGGCACCTGATCGAGCTCGCCGAGGCGTCCGAGAGCGGCTGGCGGGTGCCGCCGATGCCCGAACAGCCCGCACCGCTGGGGCTGTTCGGCGTCACGGACCCCGACGACGTCGCCTGGCTGCGCGGGATGCTCTCGGACCAGCCGGTGCGCTGCCTCCAGCAGCGGGTGCGGCTGGACAACCCGGCGCTGAACGCCGTCCCGCGCACGCACATCCACAACGTCGGCAACCAGCCCGCGGGCATCACGCGCCGCCCCGTGGCTCCGGTCCAGCCCAACGGCACCCCCGCACGGATCCGGGAGCTGCCGACCGGCCACGACAGCATGATCACCATGCCGGACGCACTCGCCGGGCTGCTCCTCACGCTCGCGGGGTGATCCCGCCCCGGGGCGTGGGCGCGCTGCCGCCGGGGCGCGGGGGAGCCGTGGGCCGCGGAACCGGGGGACTCACGGGCGCGGGCTGATCCCCGCGACGGTCAGTGCGAGCAGCCGGTGGGCCTCGGCGGTGGGGTCGCGGTGATGTTCCGTGGCCAGTGCGATGCCCGTGACCAGCGTGATCAGGTCGGTGACGGTGACATCGGCCGCCACCGCTCCCGCCCGGGCGGCGTTCCGCAGGAGTGGGGTGGCGCCGTCCCCGAGCCGGGCCGAACAGGCGCTCACCTGTCCGCCCTGATCCGCCGCGCCCCCGGTGTCCCCGGTCAGCGCCTCGGCCATCCCGCGCGCGGACGCGGCGTACGCGGCCAGGGCCTCCAGCCACTCCAGCAGTGCGGCGCGGGGGTCGTCGGCCGCAGCCAGCTCCTCGGCGTGCGTGCACAGGGCGGCGATCCGCTCCTGGAACACCGCCTCCAGAAGCGCGCGCCGGCCGGGGAAGTGCCGCCGGACGGTGGCGGAGCCGACCCCGGCGACCCGGGCGATCCGCTCCAGGGAGGCCTCGGCCCCGTGTGCCGCGACCTCCTGCTCCGCGACCGCGAGGATCCGGGCGTAGTTACGGCGGGCGTCCGCGCGCTGGACCGTCACGCGTTCTCTCCGTTCTTGCCAAGTGGCGGGGGCCTCCGTATCGTAACCCTCCTTAAACGGCGGACCCCGCCGTTTAGTGTGTCCTGTCGTTCTCGTACGTCAGCACTCCGAAGGAGCAGTCATGATTCCGTCCACCGCGCCCGTCCTGGTCGTCGGCGCCACCGGCCGGCAGGGCGGCGCCACGGCGCGCGCTCTGCTCGCCGCGGGGATCCCGGTCCGTGCTCTCGTCCGCGACCCGGCCGGTGACCGGCCGAGGGCGGTCGAGGCGCTCGGCGCGGAGCTGGTGACCGGGGACCTGGAGGACCGCGGTTCCCTGACGGCGGCGGCCGAGGGGGCCCGTGCCGTCTTCTCGGTCCAGATGCCCGACCTGGCGGGGCGCGGCTTCGAGGGCGAGGTCGCCCAGGCCGAGAACCTCATCGCGAGCGCGAGGGCCGCCGGGGTGCCGCAGTTCGTGCACACCTCCGTGTCCGGCGCCGGGCAGCACGTGAGCTGGGTGGAGGCCGGGTCGCCGATGGAGCCGTACTACACCGCGAAGTCCGGTGTGCAGGACCGGGTCCGGGAGGCGGGCTTCGCGCACTGGACGCTCGTCAAGCCGGGGTTCTTCATGGAGAACTTCCTTCCGTCCGAGCAGATCATGTTCCCCCGCGGCCTGCGGGGCGGACTCGTCACGCTCCTGAAGCCCACGACGTGGCTCTCCCTGGTCGCGGTCGGGGACATCGGCCGGACCGTCGCTGCGGCCGTCGCCGACCCCGAGCGGTTCTCCGGGATCGAACTGGAGCTGGCGAGCGACCACATGACCATGACGGACGTCGCCGGGGTGCTGGCCCGCCACCTCGGTACGGAACTCACCGCTCCCGAGATGACCCCGGAGGAGGCGACGGCGGCGGGCATGCCCCCCATGGGCTTCGGTCAGGCCCTGATCAACGACCACCCGCAGCCGGCGCATCCGGACTTCGCCCGCGCCCTGGGAATCCCGCTCACGTCGTACGAGGCGTGGGTCCGGCAGCAGGTCTGGGAGCGGTAGCCGGTCACCCCACCTCCGGCCGGGCCCTTTGGCCGGCCCGCCTCCGCCCGCGCCGGCTCTTCGTCCGGCCCGCCTTTGTCCGTGCCGGCCTCCCGTCCGGCGCGGAAGGGACGATGGGCGTGGGTGCGGTGCCGGCGCCCGGCCGGCCGTCAGGCGCGGTCGACCGGTGCGCAGGGGACGAGCTGGTGGGCGTCGCCCCGGGCGACGACGTGGCCCGCCGTGGGCGGTGCGAAGTGGCTGCCGAGGAGCAGGGTCCGGGTGCCGGAGAGGGAGCTCAGGATGCGCCTCCTGGTCCGGGCCGCGCCCTCCGGATCGATGTCCACGCAGCTGCTCAGGTCGGGGTGGGCCAGCTGGACGGGGTGGTGGATGCAGTCCCCGGTGATGAGCGCCCGCTCGCCGCGGCTGTGCAGTTCCACCGCCACCTGGCCCGGCGTGTGGCCCGGGGTGGGCAGCAGGCGGACGCCCGGCGCGACCTCCGCGCCCTCGTCCGGTACGTCCACGAGGTCGAGCAGTCCCGCCTCCTCGACGGGGTGGACGGAGTCCCGGAACATCTGGTGCCGGGCCTCGTCCATGTCCGTCCCGGCCCAGAAGTCCCGCTCCGTGCGGCTGGTGAGGTAGCGCGCGTTCGGGAAGGCCGGGACCCAGCGCCCTTCCTCCTGCACGGTGTTCCAGCCGACGTGGTCGGTGTGCAGATGGGTCAGGACGACGAGGTCGACCGCCTCCGGTGCGAAGCCGGCCCGCGTGAGGCGTTGCGGGAAGTCGCTGTCCAGGTCGTGCCAGGCGGGGTTCGCCCGCGTCTTGCCGTTGCCGATGCCGGTGTCGACCAGTACCCGGAGGCCGGCCGTCTCGACGGCGAAACTGTGGCTGGCCAGGCGCAGGACGCTCTGCTCGTCCGCGAAGTCCGGCCGGAGCCACGGGACCTGGTCGACCACGGCCGGAGTGGCGCCGGGCAGCAGCCAGGGACCCGTCCGCGCGGGCAGCGGGATCTCGTCGACACGGCTGATCGTGAGGTCCCCGACCGTCCAGGCCGGGATGCCGGTGGGGCCGGCCGCGGGGCCGGTGCCGGGGAGTCCGGGTGGGGTGGTCATCGCGTGCTCCTTCGTGGTGGGAGTGACCTGTGGGAGGGAGGTGTTCGGCCGGGCGGTCGGGCGGTCGGGCGGCCGCCCGGCGGTGCGCCGCCACGCCCGTGAGTAGCACGCCCGTGCGCCGCGGCGCCTGGATCCGGTGTCCGGCGCGGTGGATCCGCAGGCGTGCGTACCGCCTCCCGGTGGGGTGCCGGAGGGGGAAAGCCCTCCTCCGCGCCGCTTAAGGCAACGGGTTTGCCTTTGGCTACCGTACGGCCTACCGTCCTCTAAAGCGAAAAAGTAGCGTTTGAGTGACGCGGGGAATCGCGGCACCGCACGACGCGCAGCCACGCCGAGCCGAGAGGACATCCCATGAACACGGACGACCTGACTCCCGAGGAGGCCGCCCGATGGGCGCTCCGGGCGGGGCTGCCGCTCGCGGACGAGCGCCGTGCGGCGGTGGCGGTCACCGCCGCGCACATCCAGTCCGTCGTCGCGACCCTCCGGGAGATCGACTTCGGGGACACCGCGCCCGCGGCCGTGTTCACCGCCGGACAGGAGCACGCCGATGCAGCCGTATGAGCTGTCGCTCGCCGAAGCGGCTCGCGCCGTGCGGGCGCGGGAACTGTCCCCCGTCGAGCTGACCGACTCCGTCCTGGACCGGATCGGCGCGGTGGAGGGAGGCCTCCAGGCCTACGTCACCGTGGCCGCGGACGCGGCTCGCCGCTCGGCGTCCCTGGCCGAGCGGGAGATCGCGGCCGGCCGGTCGCGCGGGCCGCTGCACGGCATCCCCATGGCGCTCAAGGACCTGATCGACGCCGAGGGGCTGCCGACGACGGCGAGTTCCCGGGTCCGGGCGGACCATGTGGCCGCCGGGGACAGCGCCGTGGCCGCACGACTGTCCGAGGCGGGCGCCGTCCTGCTCGGCAAGACCCACACCCATGAGTTCGCCTACGGACTGACGACGCCGCAGACCCGCAACGCATGGGACCAGGGGTGTGTCGCCGGAGGGTCGAGCGGCGGCTCCGCCGTGGCCGTGGCCGCCGGGGAGGCGACCTTCGCGCTGGGTACGGACACCGGAGGCTCCATCCGGGTCCCCGCGGCGCTGAACGGCGTGGTCGGACTCAAGCCCACCCACGGTCTGGTCCCGGTGCGCGGTGTGGTCCCGCTCTCCTGGTCCCTGGACCACGTCGGGCCGCTGACCCGCACCGTCGAGGACGCGGCACTCGTCCTCGACGCCCTGGTCGGCCACGGCGCGCCCGGCTCCTCGGGGCCGCCCCGGGCGTCGGGGGCGTCAGGGGGGCCGGTGGGGGAGCCGGGTGCCGGCCCGTCCCGGGACGACGGGGATCTGACCGGGGTGCGCGTCGGCGTCCCGCGGAACTACTACGTCGAGCGGATCTCCCCGGAGGTCGACGCCGCCGTACGGGAGGCCGTCGGGCGGCTCCAGGAGCTGGGCGCGGAGACCGTCGAGGTCGAGATCCCGATGGCGCGCTACGTCCAGGCGGTTCACTGGGGACTGATGGTCCCCGAGGCCACGGCGTACCACGAGAAGACGCTGCGCTCCGTCCCCGAGCTGTACACACCGGACGTGCGCGTCCTCCTCGAAGCGGGTGAACTCCTGCCGGCCGGTGACTACCTGCGGGCCCAGCGTGCCCGGACCCTGATGTGCGACGCCTGGGCCCGGATGTTCCGCGAGGTCGATGTCATCGCCGCGCCCGCGGTACCGATGACCGCCGTCGCGTCGGGGCAGGAGAGCGTCGAATGGGCCGACGGGACGGTGGAGGCCGTCTCCGAGAGCTATGTCCGGCTCTCCGCGCCCGCCAACATCACCGGGTCTCCGGCGCTCACCCTGCCCGTCGGCCGCGATCGGGCGGGCCTGCCGATCGGCATCCAGCTGATGGGGCGCCCGCTGGACGAGGCGACCGTGCTGCGCGTCGGCCGCGCCTGTGAACGGGCGGTCGGCGGCGCGGGCGGACCCGCCCCGGTCGCGGCCTGAGCGCGGGGCGGAGCCGCCCGACGGCGTGGGCGACCGTGCCGCCGACCAGCGGGATCCGAATAGAAGCTATGGAATTGCGTTAAGGTGGTGATATGAGTCCTCGGTCCATGGTGCGCCCCGGCGGCCGCAGTGCACGTGTGCAGGAAGCCGTGCACACGGCCGTCCGTGAGCTGGTCGCCGAGCAGGGGCGCGAGGCGCTGACCGTCCCGCGGGTCGCGGCGCGGGCCGGGGTGACACCGTCGACCGTGTACCGGCGGTGGGGCGATCTGCAGGAGCTGCTCTCCGACGTCGCCGTCGAGCGCCTGCGCCCGGACGCGCCCCCCGCCGACCTGGGCGGCTTCCGTGCGGACCTGGGCCTGTGGGCGGAGCAGTTCCTGGAGGAGATGGCGTCCCCGCCGGGGCGCGCCTACATCCGTGACGCGCTCCTCGGCGATCCGGACGGCGCCAACGCAGGCCGGTGTGCGGCGTACGCGGCCGAGCAGATCGGCGTCATGCTGACCCGGGCGTCGGAGCGGGGCGAGCCCGTCCCGGACGCGGAACAGGTCGTGGACCGGGTGGTGGCCCCTCTGATGTACCGGATCCTGTTCCGCCCCGGCCCGCTGGACACCGCGTACGCGCGCGACCTCGTCGAGAGCGCGCTCGGCCGTCCCTGAGACCCTCGGCCCGTCGGGGGCCGCCCGCCCCGCCGAGGGCCCCGCGCCCGGTCCGCCCGGCGGGGGGCACGCGGATCGCACCGGCACACCGACACGGCCTCGGGACGGGCCGCCCACACCCCCGGCGGGAGCGCCCTGGGTGGCCGGAGCCGGCCCGGACGTACGCCGCACGCACCCGGCACCGCCCGCGGTGGCGTCAGGAGATCGACATCCCGCCGTCGATGGACAGCACCTGACCGGTCATGTAGTCGGCGTCCAGGAGCAGTTCGATCCCGCGGGCCACCTCGTCGGGTGTGCCCTCCCGGCCGAACGCGGTCCGGGCCGTGAGCGCGGTACGTGCCCCGGCCGGCATCTCCTCGGTGAGCGCGGTGGCCATGAGCCCGGGCGACAGCGCGTTGACCGTCACCCCGAAGCGCCCGCACTCCAGGGCCAGGCTCCGGGTCATCCCCAGCACCCCCGCCTTGGCCGCGGAGTACGCCGTCTGGCCCGGGACGCCGATCAGGCCGGCGGGCGAGACGACGTTGACGACGCGCCCCCAGCGAGCCCGCATCATGTCCGGGAGCGCCGCGCGGCACGTGTGGAAGGTGCCGATCAGGTTGACCGTGACGGTCCGGGTCCAGTCGTCGACGGACTGGGTGGCCATGAAGCCGTCGCGGCGGATCGCGCCCGCGTTGACGAGCACGCCGACACCGCCCAGTTCGGCGCGTACCCGCTCCACCATCTCCCGGGTGGCCGCCCAGTCGGCGACGTCCGCCTGTACGACGACGCTCGGCCCGCTGAGCTCGGCGGCGACCGCACGGGCCCGGTCCGCTCCGGTGGCGCAGTGCAGGGCGAGCCGGTAGCCACGGCGGTCCAGTACGTGGGCCACGGCGGCGCCGAGCGCACCCGAAGCACCGGTGACCAGCGCGACAGGCGCGTCGGTGCCCGGCGCGGTGGCGTCCCGCAGGTCGTCCCCGTTCACCGCGTCACCTCCTCCCCGGGGCCGGCGAGGCGCTGCGCCCGCCGGACATCGGCCACCGCCAGGGCCGCCGCGCGCTGCCGGAGCAGGTGCGCGGCGGCCGGTCCTCCTACCAGGTGACCGGCATCTCGGCCGGACCGAACGCCTGGATCGAGTGGTACTTGTAGGTCAGTTCCGACTCCGGCACGGCCAGTGCCAGCGTGGGGACCCGCTCGAACAGCGTCGTGCAGACGATCTCCATCAGCTCCGGCACCAGGCGGTTCGCCGGGCACTGGTGCGGCCCGTGGCCGAACGCCAGGTGCCTGGTGGGCTTCTCCCGCATGAGGTCGAGCTGATGGGGATGCGGGCACACCGACGGGTCACGGTTGACGGGCAGCGTCGGCACCACCACACCGTCGCCGGCCCTGACCAGGGTGTCGCCGACGCGCACGTCCTCGACGGCCAGCCGCATCGGCGTCCCGTCGTTGACCGAGTAGTACCGGATCATCTCGTCGATCGCCACGGTCATCCGGTCCGGATCGGCGAGCAGCGTCGCCCGCTCCTCCGGGTGGCCGAGCAGGGTGAGCACACCCAGCGAGATCATCGTGGACGTCGAGTTGTGGATGCCCTGGGCGTTCGACAGCATCAGCGGGGCCAGCCCGAACCAGTCGACCTCGCCGCGTTCGTCGAGCTCCTGCTGGATCATGCGGCTCATCAGGTCGTCGCCGAGGTTCTTCGCCTTCTCCTTCAGGACCTCTTCCGCGTGCCGGTTCAGGCGTGCGGCCGACGCCCGCTCCTCGTCCTCGGTCGCGGTGTGCATGAGCAGGTCCCAGACGTTGTCCCGCATCGTCCGCATCTCGGCCATGGGGATCCCGAGGAAGATCTCCTGCAGCCGCCAGGCGATCGGGTAGGACAGCTCCGTGACCATGTCGACCGGCTTGTCCCGCCGGCTCAGCATCGCGTCGATCTTCTCGCCCACGGCCTCCCGGAGGCGTGGCAGCAGCCGGGCCAGCCCCGCCGGGGAGAACTCCTGGATGACCGGCTTCTTCAGCTCCGTGTGCTCCGGGCCATCCAGGTTGATCATGAACGGCGCGCAGTACTTCAGCTTGTTCAGCGAGTTCGGCGTCATCTTCGGGAAGTCGTCGTTCATCTTGTCCGAGCTGAACCGCGGGTCGGAGAGCACGAGCCGGGCGTACTCGGGCCGCACCACCATCCACGCCTGCTTCCCGGTGGGCAGGGTCACCCGGCCGATGCCGCGTTCACGCAGTGTCTCGTACTCGGCCGGGAGCACGCCGGGCAGCTTCCGGCGGATGGGGTGGGTGGGAATCCTGCTCATGCTGACACCTCTGCAGCCCAGTGGTAGAAGCGTGTGGCCAAGGAGTTGCCCTCCGGGTCGTACGGCGGGATGACCTGGGTGAGGTCGTCGACGAGCTGGAGGAAACGGGGATCCCCCTCCGTCCACACAGCGCTGATCACCTTGATGGCGTCGGGTTCGGCGAAGTCCTGGACATGCAGGTAGATCCCGCGCCACAGATAGATCTGGCGGCGCAGCGTCCCCATGTTCCGCGGGATGTCGGTCGCGTCCGATTCCGCGAACAGCCGTGACACCTCGGGGACGTGCTCCTGCCGCTGGGTGTTCACGATCACCGCGCTGTACGTCCGCTCCAGGCCCTCCAGGTGTTCGGCCGGCCACGCGTAGAAGCGCTCGGCCGCCGGCCGGTCGACCGGACCGTCCCAGCCCTCGATCGCGGCACGGTCGCCGAAGTGGGCCGCCAGACTGTCGTCCAGCTGCCTGCACCGGGGATCGGCGGCCATGATCCGGTGCGCCTCCCCGGCGTCCTCCACGTCCCAGTCCTGTATGTGGACGTAGAGGTCGCTGTAGTGGAAGACCTGCCTGCGGCGCAGCTGGGGAAGCCCGGACGCGGCCTCGCCGTCGAACTCCTGAAGGATCTTGGAGACGTCGGCGACGTGATCACTGTCGAACGTGCCGACAGTGACGATGCTCGGCATATGCCTCTCCTCACGGTGGGCGGATGGGAACCGGTGCCGCGCCACGGACCCTCACAGGGCTCGTTTCGAGGTCGCGTCGAGCCTGCGCCGCCGCCTTCGACGCCGGATCGACGCCGGATCAACTCGAAGGGTCCTCGAAGCGAGGTCGAACGGGGACCGACATCGTCGAGCGCGACGGTTCCGGACGCTACGACGCTTGTGAGGTGCCTTGTTGTGCCGAGTACGCAGCAACACGTGGTCCGTGGCGCTGAGGTGGGCGCCGACCCCGATACGGTGTTCGAGCTGGTCGCGGACGTCGCGCGCTGGCCGCAGTTCCATCTCTCCGCCGTGCACGCGGAAGTGATCCACAGCGACGAGGGCGGGGAGCGGATCCGGTACTGGGCGCTGGACGGCGACTCCGCCGTCCGCACCTGGCAGACCGTGCGTCGCACCGACCGCCCGGGGCTCCGCATCTCCTTCACGTACGTCGAGGCCGAAGCGCCCGCCACCTCGGTCCGCGGCACGTGGGTGTTCACCGAGTCGGAACGGGGCCGCACCCGGGTCGAACTGCACCACGAGGTCGTCGCGCCGGCCGACGCCGACCTCGGCCCGCTGCTGGACAGGATCGGCAGGGACGCCGCGGAACACCTCGAAACGCTGCGTGACACGGCCGAGCGGCGTACCGAACTGGACGACCTCGTGGTGTCGTTCACCGACCCGCTGTTCATCGCGGGATCCGTCGAGGACGCCTACGACTACCTCTACCGGGCGGACCTGTGGCCCGAGCGCATCCCGCACGTGGTGGGCCTGGACATGACCGAGGACGTGCCGAACGTCCAGTTCTTCGACATGGACACCAAGGGCCCGGACGGCGGCACGCACACCGTCCGCTCCGTGCGGATCTGCCTGCCGCCCCGCCTGATCGTGTACAAGCAGATCTCGCTGCCCGCGATGCTGGACGCGCACACCGGCCACTGGCGGTTCACCGAGACCCGGGAAGGCGTCGTCGCCGAGGCCCGGCACACCAGCACGATCAAGCCCTCGGCGCTGTCACTTCTCGGCAGCGGCACCACGGTCGGTGGCGCGCGCCGGTTCCTGCGGCGGCTGCTCAGCGGCAACAGCATGAGCAATCTGACCCTGGCCAAGGCGTACGCGGAGGAGCGCGCCGGCTTCTGAGCCGGGTACGCGCGGTCCGACGAACAGACGGAACATCCAGTCAGGAGGGGTGATGGCCGAGGAGACGACCGCCCGGGGCGGAGGACTGTGGGCCGCAGCCGATCTGGTGACCCCGATGGCGATCCGGGTGGCGGCGACGTTGCGGCTGGCCGACCACATCGTCGCCGGCACCCGCACGGCCGAGGCGCTCGCCGAGATGGTGCGGGCCGACCGGGACGTGCTGGGGCGGCTGCTGGACCACCTGGTCACCGCGGGAGTGCTGTCGGGCACCGGGGCCGCCGGCTACGAGGTGACGGAGATGGGCCGGCACCTGTGCGACGACCGGCCCGAGGGCCTGCGGTCGGTGCTCGACGTCGAAGGAGCGATCGGGCACGCCGAGTTGAGCCTGGTCCATCTGCTGCACACCGTCCGCACCGGCGAGCCCGCGTTCCCGCAGCAGTACGGCCTGGCGTTCTGGGACGACCTGTCCGCCGACGACGGGCGCGCCGAGTCGTTCGACGCGCAGATGGGAGCCAGGCTCGCGGCGCACGCGCCCGCGGTGGCCGGGGGATATCCCTGGGGCGACCTCGGCCGGCTCGTCGACGTCGGCGGGGGCGACGGCAGCATGCTGATCACCATCCTCCGGGCCCATCCCGGTCTGCGGGGGACGGTCGTCGATCTGCCCGGACCGGTGCGCCGGGCCGGCAAGGCCATCGCCGCCGCGGGTCTCGAACACCGGGCCGACGCCGTGGCGGGCAGCTTCTTCGACGAGCTTCCCGCCGGAGCGGACGGCTATCTGCTGTCGAGCATCCTGCACAACTGGAACGACGAGGCGGCCGCCCGCATCCTGCGGCGGTGCGCGGACGCGGCGTCGACGACCGGCAGCGTGTTCGTCGTGGACTACCTCGATGACCGGAGCGTCCAGACGGGAGGCGACCTGCGCATGCTCTGCTACTTCGGGGGCAGGCAGCACACTTCCGCGCAGCTGGACGAACTGGCCGCCGGCGCCGGACTGGAGATCGCCTCGATCCGGCCGGCAGGCCGGATGTCCGTGGTGGAACTGCGAGCGCCGCGCTGAGTGCCGCCGCCAGGTGGGGCGAGAGGCGCGGCCGTCGGGCCCGGTGCGTCAGCCGTTCCCGGTGTCCGCCGAGTACCGGGCCTCGATCCCGTCCAGGATGATCGCCAGCCCGGACTCGAACTGCTCGTCGGCCTCGGCGATCTCCGCCGCCGCGGTCATCTTGCTCAGGTACGGGAACTCACCGGTCGCGAGCAGGGAGACCAGGTACGGCTTCATGCGCATCCGCCAGCTGTGCCGGTCGACGCCGGACCGATGGGCGTTCGCCTGCTCGGTCAGCTCGGCCTGCACGGCACCGCTGACCCAGGAGTAGACGAGGTTCAGCACGTCGATGTTGTCGTCGATGCCCAGACCGCAGCCGCCGATCACGGCGAGATCGCGCTCCATCCCGCGCAGGAGGTTGGGGCCGATGACCGGACGGGTGGCGAGGAGCGGAGCCAGCCAGGGGTGGCGCAGGAAGTTCTGCCGCCTGCGGCGCGCCAGGACGGTCAGGTCGGCGCGGAGGTCGCCGGTCGGCTCCTGCGGCTCGAAGCCGGCCGCCTCGTCGATCATCACGGCCCACAGGTCCTCCTTGGCGGGGAGGTAGCGGTACAGGGTCATGGTGCCCGCGCCCAGATTTCTGGCGATGTTGCGCACCGATGCGGCTTCCAAGCCCTCGGAGTCCGCGATCTTGATCGCCACCGCGGCGATCTCCTCGCGGGTGTGCGTCGGAGCCGGGCCGCGGGCGGGCTTCTCCGGGCGCATCCAGATGATGGGTTTGGGGTCCGACACAGCGTCCAGCATACGCGCATGAGCCACTTGCGTACACCGTACCCGGTGACTATCTTGTTATCGCGTACACCGTACCCGGTCAGGAGATGAGCATGGATGATGAATCGATCGTATGTACGAAAAACTTGCGTAAGCAGTACGGCGACGTCGCTGCGCTGACCGGCCTGGACCTGGCCATTCCGCCGAATCTGGTCTACGGACTGCTCGGCCCGAACGGTGCGGGCAAGAGCACCACCCTGCGCATCCTGTCCACGCTCACCAGGCCCAGCGGCGGGCAGGCCGTCGTCGGCGGGTTCGACGTGGCCCGGGAGCCGGGGGAGGTGCGGAAGGTCATCGGACTGGCCGGCCAGGACGCCACGCTCGACGACAAGCTGACCGGCCGGGACAACCTGCGGATCTTCGGCCGTCTGTCGCGGCTGGGCGCGCGCGGGGCCCGCCGGCGCGCGGACGAACTGCTGGAACGCTTCGGGCTCGCCCAGGCCGGCGACCGGCTGGCCGGCACCTACTCCGGCGGCATGCGACGCCGGCTGGACCTGATCGCCAGCCTGCTGCGCGCCCCCTCGGTGCTCTTCCTCGACGAGCCCACCACGGGACTCGACGTGCGCAGCCGCATGGAGATCTGGGACACCGTCCGCGAGCTGGTCGCCGACGGCACCACGGTGCTGCTCACCAGCCAGTACCTGGAGGAGGTCGACCAGCTCGCCTCCGCCGTCGGCGTGATCGACCACGGCCATCTCATCGCCGAGGGCAGCCCGTCCCAGCTCAAGTCCCAGATCGGCGGCCACATCGACGTCGTCGTGGAGTCCTCGGAGCACCTGGCGAGCGCCATGGCGGTGCTGGAACGCCTCACCGGTCAGCGCCCGGAGGCGGACGGCTCGCACATCGTCGTCGCCACGGTGGACGCGGTGCCGCCCCTGCCGCAGATCGTGCGGGAACTCGACGCGTCCGGCGCCGTGATCCGCGACGTCGGGATCCGCGAGCCCAGCCTCGACGACGTCTTCCTCTCCCTGACCGGCAAGACCGTGGACGCGGCGAAGCCGGCCGAAGCACAGGAGGCAGTGGCGTGAACGTCCTCGTCGACGGCTGGGTACTGACCCAGCGAAACCTCCTGCGGCTGCGCCACGAACCCGGCACCCTGCTCACCATCATGCTGATGCCGACCGTCTTCGTGGTGCTGTTCGGCTTCGTGTTCGGCAGCGCCATCGGCGTACCGGGCTCCTCGAACTACCGCGAATACATGATGCCGGGGATGTTCGTGCTGGGCACCGGGACCGCGCTGTCCTCGGCGATGGTCGACGTCGCCATGGACCAGGCGCGCGGGGTGATGGACCGCCTCCGCTCGCTGCCCACGAACCGCGTCTCCGTGCCGCTCGGCCAGAGCAGCGCGGAGGCGGTCGTCGGGGTCTACGGCCTGGTCGTCCTCATGGTCTACGGGCTGATCGTCGGCTGGCGGCCGCACAACGGCCTCGGCCAGACCCTGGCCGGTATCGGCCTGCTCCTGCTGTTCCGGTACACGCTGGCATGGGTCGGGACGTACCTCGGGCTGGCTATCCGTTCGGCGTCCACCGCGGCCAACCTGGCTCCGCTGACGCTGCCGCTCACCATGGTCTCCAACGCCTTCGTGCCCACCGACGGGATGCCCGTCTGGCTGCGCGCGATCTGCGAGTGGAACCCGCTCAGCGCACTGGCCACGGCGACCCGGTCGTTGTTCGGCAACCCCGGGGCCCCCGGGCCGGACGCCGCGTGGCCGCTGACCCACCCGGTGACCGCGACCCTGCTGTGGATCGCCCTGCTGCTGGCGGTCTTCGTCCCGCTCTCGGCGCGCCGCTTCGCCCGGGCCGGGCTGTGACGCGCCGCCGGGCACGCTGACCGCGTGACCACCCACGGAGCCGGGCCGGCCGGACCTGTCGAGGGCCCGGCCGGCCCGGCCACGCGGGAGCAACCCGTCCCCGGCCGTGCCGGCGGACCGCATACCGAGCTCACCACCGATCCCAACGCTGGATCACACGATTCGAGAACCAATGAAGGGGGAGTCATGCGTGTCGTGATTGTCGGCGGCGGCACCGTCGGGCTGTGCACCGCGGTTTTCCTCGCACGCCGAGGGGTGTCCGTCCACGTCCTGGAGCGCCGGGCCGGGGTCAATGACCACCCGAGGGCGTTCGGCCTCACCGACCGGTCGGCGGAGATCCTGCGCGAGGCCGGTATCGAGGTGGACACCGCACAGTTCGCCCGGGGTCTGATGACCGGACCCAGCCTGGCCGAACTGTCGCCCGTCACCAACAAGTTCGAGCGGCCGGAGATCGGCTCGGCGAAGCTGGGCAGCTGCCCGCAGGACCGGATCGACCGGGCCGCCGTGGCGCTGCTGCAGGAGCTCGGCGGCCGGGTGGACTTCGACAGCGAGGTCACCGCCGTGGCCGAGGACGGCGTCACCACCGCCGACGGCCGGGTCGTCACGGGCGACTGGGTGGTCGCCGCCGACGGAGTGCGCGGCAGGACCCGGGAACTGCTCGGCATCGGTGTGACCGGGCCGGGGGCACTGGGTGACGCGCACATGCTCAACGTGCTGTTCCGCGCCGAACTGCCCGCCCCGCCGCTCTCTATGACGTTCCTGCGCAACGAGCGGGCGGCCGGGATCCTGTACCGGGTCGACGAGGACGGCCGCTGGATCTTCCATATACGCAACGGCGATCCGGACGCACCGGCCGAGCAGATCCAGCAGCAGATCCGGGACGCCACCGGTGTCCGGACCGCCCAGCCGGAGATCATCAGCCGGATTCCCTGGTCGTCGCGGGCACAGGTGGCCGACGCGTTCAGGCGGGGCCGGTTCTTCCTCGTCGGCGACGCGGCCCACGCGGTGCCGCCGGTCGGTGGCTTCGGCCTCAACATGGGTATCGCGGACGGCCACAACCTGGCGTGGAAACTCGCCGAGGGCGGCGACGCCCTGCTCGACACCTACGAGGCCGAACGCCGGCCGGTCGCGCTCTTCAGCATGGAGCAGAGCGTGATCCGCGCCGCCCACCACAAGCTGCACTGGAACAACGACCCGGGCCTGGCCGCCGACCGGGCGGCCGTCGGCATGGCGGGCGTCATGATCCCCGTCGTCGGCTACCGCTACGACTCGGCCGCCGTGATCGACCCGGAGCCGCTGCCGGACATGGAGAACCTCGTCCTCGACGGCGCACCGGGCAGCCGGCTGCCGCACCGGTGGCTCCCGGACGGACGGTCCACGGTCGACCTCGTGGACGGCTTCACCCTGCTCACCGGGACCACGGCCGGCCACTGGCTGGACGCCGCCGGAAAGCTGGGCATCACGGCGCACGCGGTCGAGGGCTGGGCGGAGGCGGCCGGCGTCAAGGAGGACGGCGCCGTCCTGATCCGCCCCGACGGCTTCGTCGGCTGGCGTACCGCGACCACACGGACGACCGCCTCCAGCGAGCAGCAACTGCGGGACGCCGTCGACCGGATCCTGTGCCGGCCGGGCCCGGGGGCCCCCGCACAGCGGACCTGACACCGGACCCCGGCACAGCGGTCGGCCGGCACCGGTACACAGCCGGTGCCGGCCGTCCGCCGCCCACCGTCCGTCGCTGTCCGCCGCCCGCTGTCCGTCGCCGTCCGTCCGGGACCGCCGGAGCGTCCGTCCGGTTCGAACCGGACACGAACTCCTCTCGAACCGCTGCCGCGAAGGTGGGCGCACAACGTCGCCCTCCGTGCTGTCCGCGCGTACACGCCGCCCCCACCGCACCTCCGGCGCAGCACGGCGGGCCGAGCCGTCTCGGTCACGGACCGAGCACCAGAGCAGAGGAGGCGGTCGATGGACTTCGGCGATGACCCCTATCCCGAGTACGCGTGGTTGCGCACCGAGGAGCCGGTCCGGCGCGTCGTGGAGGGCCAGGGGCTCTACGGGCTGCTGGTGACCCGCTACGAGGACGTCCGGATGCTGCTGTCCGACTCCCGCATGAGCAAGGACCCCCGCAACGCACCGCTCGACTGGCAGGAGGCCGGCAAGGGGCGCCCGCTGGAGGACCGGACCGGCCTCGGGACCCACCTGCTCACCACCGACGCACCCGAACACACCCGGCTGCGCCGGCTGGTCTCGACCGCCTTCACCGCCCGCCGTGTCGAGAACCTGCGCGGCCAGGTGCAGCAGATCACGGACGACCTCCTCGACGACATCGTGCCGAGAGGACGGGCCGACCTGGTCACCGAGTTCGCGTTCCCGCTCGCGATCACGGTGATCTGCGAGCTGCTGGGAGTGCCCGCGGCCGACCAGGACGTGTTCCGCCGGTGGACGAAGGACTTCCGCTCGTGGACGAACAAGAGCGCCTCCACCCCGGCCGACAGCGGGCAGGCACGGCCGGTCGGACTGCGCGACCTCCTCGGCTACCTCACCGAACTGGTCGAGAAGCGCCGGAACGAACCGGCGGACGGCCTGGTCGACGCGCTGATCGCGGCCCGGGACGACGACGACCGGCTCGACGAGACCGAGTTGCTGTCGATGATGTCCCTGCTGCTCGTCGGCGGCTTCGAGACGACCGTCAACCTCATCGGCAACGGCACGCTCGCCCTCCTGCGCAACCCTGATCAGCTCGCCCTGCTCCGCGAGCAGCCGCACCGGGTGGACACCGCCCTGGAGGAGATGCTCCGTTACGACGGATCGTTCGAGACGGCGACCTGGCGGTTCCCGCTCGAACCCATCGAGATCGCCGGCACCCGCATCGAGAAGGGCCACCCGGTGCTCCTGTCGCTGGCCTCGGCCGACCGGGACCCGGCGAAGTTCACGGATCCCGACCACTTCGACGTCACCCGCTCCGAGAACGGCCACGTGGCGTTCGGGCGGGGCGCGCACTTCTGCCTCGGCGCCCCGCTGGCCCGGCTGGAGGGCCGGATCGCGTTCGACGGACTGCTGCGCAGGCTGCCCGGCCTGGCCCTGGCCGTACCCCCCGAGCAGCTGCGATGGCAGCGGAGCCTCACGATCCGCGGACTGGAATCGCTGCCCGTCACCTTCGACGCCTGAACTCCGCTATCAGGAAAGAGAATCCCATGCCACAGGCTGAACCGAGCGCGCGAGCGGTGAGCACACGATGAACCGGCGGATCGTCGTCACGGGCATCGGCGTACGCGCCCCGGGCGGAGGAAACGCCAAGGAGTTCTGGGAGCTGATCTCCACCGGCACCACGGCCGTCCGGACCATCTCCCTGTTCAACCCGTCCGGGTTCCGCTCCCGGGTGGCGGGCGAGTGCGACTTCGACCCGGTCGCGGAGGGCTTCTCCGCCCAGGAGATCCGGCGGATGGACCGGAGCGCGATGCTCGCGGTCGCCGCGACCAGGGAGGCGGTCGCGGACGCGGGCCTCGACATGGACACGGTCGATCCGCACCGCACGGGGACCTGCGTCGGCAGCGCCATCGGCGGGACGATGAGCCTGGACCGGGAGTACAACGTGCTCTCCGACGGCGGCCGCACCTGGCTCCTCGACCACGAGTACGCCGTGCCGCACCTGTTCACGTACCTGGTCCCGACGTCGATCGCCGCCGACGTCGCCCGGGAGGCCGGTGCCGAAGGCCCCGTGTCGCTGGTCTCCACCGGGTGCACCGCCGGCATCGAGTCGGTGTCCCACGCGGCCCGGCTCATCCGCGAGGGCTCCGCCGACGTGATGCTGGCCGGCGCCTCGGACGCGCCCGTCTCCCCGGTCTGCGTCGCCTCGTTCGACGCGATCAAGGCCACCACCCCGCGCAACGACGAACCGGCCACCGCCTCCCGTCCGTTCGACCGCACCCGCAACGGGTTCGTGCTCGCCGAGGGCAGCGCGATGCTGGTGCTGGAGGAGATGGGCCACGCCCGGGCGAGGGGCGCGCACATCTACGCGGAGATCGGCGGCTGGGGCGTGCGCTCGAACGCGTTCCACATGACCGGACTCCGGCCCGAGGGAACCGAGATGGCCGAGGCCATCGACCTGGCGCTGCGGATGGCCGGGCGGGCACCCGAGCAGGTGGACTACGTGAACGCCCATGGCTCCAGCACCAGACAGAACGACCTGCACGAGACGGACGCGTTCAAACGCAGCCTCGGCGATCACGCGCTCCGGACTCCGGTGAGCTCGATCAAATCCATGATCGGCCATTCGCTGGGCGCGATCGGCTCGATCGAGATCGCGGCGTGCGCACTGGCCATCGAGGCCGGGCTGATCCCGCCGACGGCCAACCTGCACGAGCCCGACCCGGAACTGGGCCTCGACTACGTACCGCTGGCAGCACGGCCGGCGGAGCTCCGCACGGTGCTCAAGGTCGGCAGCGGGTTCGGCGGTTTTCAGAGCGCCATGGTGCTGACCAAGGAGGACGACGATGCGTGACACCGGCCCGGAGCCCGAGCGCCCTCGTGCGGTGATCACCGGCCTCGGGGTCGTCGCGCCGAACGGGTTCGACGCCGACGCGTACTGGGACGCCGTGCTCCACGGCCGCAGCGGCATCGACCGGGTCACCCGGTTCGACCCGGAGCCCTACCCCGTCCGGCTCGCGGGCGAGGTGGACGGCTACGACATCCGCGCGCACGTCCCCGGACGGCTGGTGCCGCAGACCGACCAGGCCACCCGGCTGGCGCTGATCGCGACGGACGCCGCGGTCGGCGACTCCGGCCTCGCCCTGGACGCCGTCCCGCACGACCGGATCGGGATCGTCACCGGCATCTCCGCGGGCGGGCTCGAGTACAGCCAGCGCGAGCTGGAGAAGCTCTGGAGCCTGGGCAGCAGCCATGTCAGCGCCTATCTCTCGTTCTCCTGGTTCTACGCGGTGAACACGGGACAGCTCTCGATCCGGCACGGACTGCACGGTCCCGGCGGTGTCCTGACCGGACCGACGAGCGGGCTGGACTCCGTCGCGCAGGCCCGCCGGTACGTGGCCGACGGTCTGCCGGTCGCGATGTGCGGGGCGACGGAGAGCACGCTGTGCCCGCTCGGCTGGGTGATCGAGCTGACCACCGGCCGGATGAGCACGGTGCCCGACCCGGCGCGGGCGTACCTGCCCTTCGACGCCGCCGCGTCCGGTCATCTGCCCGGCGAGGGCGGTGCCATGTTCGTCGTCGAGGAGGCCGGGCACGCACGCGCTCGCGGGGCCCGCCCGTACGGTGAGATCGCCGGGTACGCCACCACCTTCGACCCCCGGGCCGGTTCCGGACGGGAACCCGGGCTGCGCCGGGCGATCGAGCTCGCGCTGGCGGACGCCGGTACGGCGCCGGCCGACGTCGACGTGGTCTTCGCGGACGCGGCCGGGGTGGCCGTGCTCGACCGCGCCGAGGCCGCCGCCCTCACCGGCGTGTTCGGTCCGCGGGCGGTTCCGGTGACCGCGCCCAAGACGATGACCGGGCGGCTGTACTCCGGCAGTCCGGCGCTCGACGTGGCGACCGCCTCGCTGAGCATGCGGCACGGCGTCATCCCGCCCTTGATCAACACGACCGACCCGGTCCCGTCGGATCAGCTGGACCTGGTGCTCGGCGGGCCGAGGGAGACGGCGGTGTCCACCGCGCTGGTCCTGGCGCGCGGCGACGGCATCAACTCCGCGATGGTGCTGACGGCGGTGTGAGGGAACGCGGTGTCGGGGCCGAGGGATCCGTCCTCCCCGGCCCCGACACCGGTGGCGGACCGCCGCGGCCGGCCAGGCCTCCCCTACCGGACGCTGCCGGACGGAGGCCCGCCCGGCTGCGGCGGGTCCGTGCGGCCCCGCCGCGGCACGGCGCCGGCGGCAGGTCCGCTCAGGGCTCGGCGACGATCTCGAGGATGCCGACCGTCCAGGTGAAACCGGCCCCCACCCCTGCCAGCAGGCAGGTCCGGCCCGGCTCCAGGGCGCCTTCGGCGACGAGATGGGCGAGCCCGGCGAACTGGTCGCCCGCGCCGAGGTGCCCGACCTTCCGCCCCCAGGACCAGGTGGAGCGCTGAGGGTCGATGCCGAAGGGATCGAAGTACTGCGCCCGCATCCGGGTGCGGCCCAGATGGGGCAGCACGTACCGGTCGATGTCGCCGAGCTTCACGTCCGCCTCGGCGCAGGCCCGGTCGAAGGCCTCCCGCTGGCCCGCCTCGATACGGCGGAGCAGCGCCTCCACCCCGAGCTCGCGCACCAGGGCGTCGCTGTTCAGGTCGACCGGCGCGCCTCCGGCCAGAGGGGCGTCCGTGAACCGCTCACCCCGACTGCCGCGCTCGAGACCGGGGTCCGACACCGACACCAGCCCGCGGAGCCGGGCGAATCCGGTGCGGGTGGACAGCACCACAGCGGTGCCGGCATCTCCGCAGACGGTGCTCGGGTCGCTGCGCCACCGGTCGAAGCCGGGCAGGCAGAACCGGTCGGCCGTGGTGAGCAGCGCGGTCGTCCGGCCGCCGGCCCGCAGCCAACCCGCCGCGAGTTCCAGGGCGATCATGCCGCCGTTGGACATCTGACGTACCTCGACGGCCGGACACGAGCCACCGCCGGTGCACCGCTGGATGTACGAGGCCGCCGGCCACATGTCGTGCCCCTGGTGGTAGGCGCAGGCGTGCAGCAGCAGACCGGGTTCCTCGTGCTCCGGCCCGGCGCGTTCGAGTGCGGCCCGCGCCGCCAGCACCGCCATCTCCGGTGCCGAGGTGTCCGCAGACACGCACACCGACTCGATGCCGGTGTTCCAGACCCGTGCCCGGTCGGCGAGGCCGGCCCGTTCCGCCTCGTCGAGTGTCATGCGCTCGGGCAGCCAGGAACTCGCGGCGGCGATGAAGAGCTCGTCGCTCATGGTCCTCCTCCCACGGAGTGAATCAGGTACCCGTGTCGTCAGGGCTGATCCCGTGATCCACCGGGAGCACGGGACAGCCCTCAGACTCCTCACGTCCGGCGGAGGCTCGGTCGAGGCCCGGGCGAGGCGGTGCCACCGCTCCCGGCGGAGCCGGCCGGGCCCGGAGCCCGGGCGACCGCGTGTCCCCGTCGAGCGGAACTCGACCGGGAGTCGAAGTCCCGCGGTCATGGTGGTCCCCGAGGTCACGAGACGAAGGGGGCAACCATGGCGACGTTCACCCAGGCGGATCTGGTGGGGTGCATACGCCAGGCGGCAGGCGAGGACGAGGGGCTCGACCTGGACGGCGACATCGGGGAGATCACGTTCGCCGATCTCGGCTACGACTCGGTCGCGATGGTGGAGGTGACGCTCCTGGTCGAGCGGAAGCTCGGGGTCAGCCTGCCGGAGGAAGGGACCGGCAAGGACGCGACGCCGAAGGGGTTCGTCGACCTGGTCAACGAACTGCTGCCCGCGTCGGACTGACCGTGGGTCCGGTGGCGCGTACGGCCCGATGAGGAGATGCCCGTGTACAGCACAGAGCACGAACAACGCTTCGACAACGACGCGCCGGTGGCCGACGAGCAGCTCGGTCTGCTCTCCGGGATCCTCAACCGGGAGACGTTCCGGATCCTCGGTGAGGAGGTGGGGGTCGGTCACGGCTGGCGCTGCTGGGACGTGGGCACCGGCGAGGGCGCCGTCGCCCGCTGGCTGGCCGCCCGGGTGGGAACGTCCGGGCACGTCGTGGCCAGCGACCTCAAGCCGCACCACGTGCCCGGCCATCCTCGGATCGAGGCGCTCGCCCACGACCTCACCGCCGACCCGTGGCCGGAGCCCGGGTTCGACCTGATCCACGCCCGGTTGCTGCTGATGCACCTGGCCGACAAGGACGCTCTCGCGGCGAGGCTGGCGGGGCATCTGCGGCCGGGCGGGGCGCTGGTGCTGACCGACTGGTACTGCGGCTGCGCCGACGAGGGCATCATCAGATCCCCGGTCGACGCACACACGGCGCGGATCTTCCAGGCGTACCACGACGGGGTGCACCGACTCGCCGGGCAGACGGGCATGGACTTCGTGTGGGCGTCGCGCACGGCGGACGTGCTGTCCGCCGCCGGCTACCGGGATGTCACGGTGCACGACTACCGGGCACCGGGGGAGGGCGGTTCACCGACCGCGCGGCTCGCCCGGCTGCACAGCAGCATGCTGGAGGACTTCCTGCTGAGCCAGACCGATCTGACCGCAGCCGATCTCGTCGTGATCCAGGAGAAACTCCTGGATCCGGAATTCGAGATGGTGACCAACCATACGTACACGACCGTCGTCCGAGTGCCGAAGTGAGGCGCGCCGACAAGAAACGGAATACGATCGGAAGGCAGTCGCGCAAAGCGTCCGGTCAACTGCGGCCGTCGCCGCGATGACACCGATGCGACCTCCGTCTTGAGTGTCCCGAATTATTCCGGCGTATGTACTCGCACGATCAGTCATGACCGGTCGGATCCGGACAGGGCCGCCGTGCATCCCGAGGGTGAACTCCGTTGTCCGACCCTCGGGATGCGCGGTGGCCCCCTGCCCGTTCAGGGGGCGTGAACCGGGGCGGCCGAAGTGCATGCAGGACACATCCTGCTGCCGTGCTCCCGTTACACAATCTTGTCATGGGGCAGGGTCACGGACTACGGTATGTGTCGCATGCTGGCGAGCGTACGGGGGAGTCAATGGCAGCTTGTGAGGCACGTTTATCAGCGGAAATGCGAAATGCGAGTTACGCCACCGATGCTGCCGTTCGGGCGCGGGTGGTAATCCGCGTCCGCGGGTGCCGCGGCGAGAGACCGGCGATGTCCGGGACGGCTGCGGTGGCGCATGCCGAGAGGGCCGCGTCCGTCGCGGAGCCGCCCCGACCTCCCGTCCGGAGAATATTCGCTCGCGACGTCCTGCGGGCTCCGGTACGGTCGTGGCGCACATGGTCCCCCTCGGGGGCGGATCATGCAGGCTGACCGTGGTGGCCTGCTGCGCATCGTGCTGATCGACGACCACACGCTGCTCCGCGAAGTGGTCCGTGAGGCGCTCGACACGGAACCCGACATGGCGGTGGTCGGCGATGCGGCCAGCGGCGCATCCGGCATTCTGCACTGCAAGAACGAACAGCCCGACGTCGTCCTGCTCGACGTCAACATGGATGTTCCCGGCGGGTCGGTCATCGAGACCGTGCACGCCATCCGCTCGATATCGCCGCACGCCAGGATCCTGATGGTCAGCATGCACGACGATCCGGTCCTGGTACGCCAATTGCTCGATTGCGGTGTGCGCGGATATCTGAACAAGTCGGTGAGCCGGCTCGACCTGATATCCAGCATCCGAGCGGTGTGCGCCGACGACATCCGCATCGTCCTGCATGTGTCCGCCGATGCCCTGACGCATATCGCCTCGGCGTCGAACGAAACGGAGACGCTCACCAGGCGGGAGTTGGAGATTCTCATCCTGGTGAGCAAAGCCATGAGTAATCGGCAGATTTCGCGAAGGCTCGCCATCGCCGAGGGAACGGTCAAGCGGCACCTGGGGACCATCTTCACCAAACTGGGTGCCCGTTCCCGTCTCGACGCCGTCAACAAGGCCATTTCCATCGGTCTCATAGCCCGCGTCGGATAAGGCCGCTCCCGTGTGTGGATCAACGCGCACTCGTAGTGCGTTCGAGCCCGGCACGAGCATGGAAACACACGGCACATATGCGGGTTGTTGCGTTCTCCCGGTGCTGCTCTAATCGCTTTCCGGAGAGCCGTCGTCCCCCTGTTCTCGGGGGAGGTGATCCGGAAGAGCTGAGGCGCCATCAAGGGGAGGTTCGTGGACTATGACAACCTTAAACGGCAAGACTGCGCTGGTGACCGGCGGTCGGACCGGCATCGGCTTCGGTATCGCCACCGCGCTCGTCGAGCGGGGCGCGCGTGTCGTGATCACCGCGCGCAGTGAGGACAAGCTGCGTGAGGCGGCCGCCGAGCTCGGCGAGGACCGGGCCGTCGGAGTCGTGGGCGACGCGGCCGACCCCGAGCATCAGCGGATCGCCGTGGAGACCGCCGTCGAGCGCTTCGGATCGCTCGATCTGCTGGTGAACAACGTCGGCGGCACCGAGAGGAACGGCCGCCGGCTGGTCGAGACCGACGTGGCCGCCTACCGGCGCACCATCGAGATGAACCTCGTCACCGCGCTGACCTGGGTCCAGGCGGCCTGGCGCGGCTGGCTGGGCGAGCACGGCGGCGCCGTCGTCAACATCTCCTCGATCGCCGGCAAGCTCGCCGTACCCGACGGCACCTCCTACGGCACGGCCAAGGCGGCGCTGAATCACTTCACCCGGCAGATGGCCAACGAGCTCGCCCCCGGGGTGCGGGTGAACGGCGTCGCGGCCGGCACCGTGCTCACCGACTTCACCCGGGTCAACGTCGAGGGCAGGGAGGAGAAGGTGGTCGGCTCCGTCCCGTTGAAACGCATGGGCCAACCCTCCGACGTCGGCGCGGCCGTGGCCTTCCTGCTCTCGGACGAGGCGTCCTGGATCACCGGACAGACCCTCGTCGTCGACGGCGGCCGGCTCCTCCACAACAGGTAGCCCGGCCGCGCGGAGCGGGACGGCATCGGCGCGAGCGAGGACCGCCGGGAGGCGGTCCTCGACCCGTCACCGGGCCCCTGCGGCGAGTCGGCGCTACCACGTGCCCTGTTCGGCGAAGGACTGCTGCGGCTCTCTCCAGTCCGACCAGGATCCGCGTCCCGCCAGGACCTCCCGGTGCAGCTCCCGCAGCGCCTCCGACGGCTCCAGCCCGAGCTCGGAGGACAGCGTCCTGCGCAGGTGCTGGTACGCGATCAGCGCTTCGTTGCGCCGGCCGCTGGAGGCCAACGCCTTGATCAGCTGCGCGTGGCACCACTCGTTGAGCGGGTCGGCCAGCAGCATGGCCTTCAGCTCCCCGACCAGCTCCCGGTGCCGGCCCAGCATCGCGTCGGCCTGGATCCGCAGTTCCACCGTGTGCGCCCGCTGCTCCGTCAGATGGACGGCGTGCGCTTGGATCGACGGCCCGGCCGTCACGTCGGCGAGCGCCGGTCCCGACCACAGACCGAGGGCCTGCCGCAGCAGTCGCCCCGCCGCGACCGGATCACCGGTCGCGAGCGCCGTGCGACCCTGTTCGGCCAGCCGGAGGAACGCCCCCAGGTCGAGCTGGTCCGGTTCCACCCGGAGCATGTAGCCGGTGCCGCACGTGGCGAGCACCTGCTCGACCGTGTGGTCCGGCACCCACGGTTCGAACTGGCGCCGCAGCTGGTAGATGTACGTCTGCGCGGTGGGGACGGCGCTCTTCGGCGGCTTGTCACCCCAGAGTTCGTCGATGATCGCGTCGAGCATGACGATGTTGTTCGCGCGCAGGAGCAACTGCGCCAGCACACGCCGTGCCATCGGCGCGGTCGGCGTGCAGTCGCCGAGATCGTTGGTGACGGTGAGACGGCCGAGTACCTGGAATCGCAACACGAGCGAATGCCTCCACAAGGTGATCGTCGGGACGGGCTCGACCCAGACTCTGCCGATCCCTTTGCCCGGCGGGCAATGCTTCGGGGCGAAGGTCCCACCCCGGTGACCGTGTTGGATCGCGCCGACTACCACCTTCGTCGCATTGCCGTGGACGAGAGGTTTGCCGGCGGTGGAAGCGGCCGGGTCCGCCCCCGAGAGCAGAGTGAGATTCCGCTGTCATGACGGAGAACTTCGTGCACACGAGTGATCAGGACGTCGTCGCGGTGGTCGGTCTGTCGTGCCGTCTCCCGGGCGCGGACTCCCCCGAGGAGTACTGGGACCTGCTCGCGGCCGGCCGGGAGGCCGTCGGCGAGGTTCCCGCCGACCGGGCCGTGCACGTCGGCGCACGCGCGCGCAGGGCCGGGCTGATCGAGAGGGTCGCGGACTTCGACGCGGGCTTCTTCGGGGTGTCGCCTCGCGAGGCCGCGGCGATGGACCCCCGGCAGCGGCTGATGCTGGAACTGGCGTGGGAGGCCCTCGAACACGCGGGGGTCGACCCGTCGTCGGTGCGGGGCGACCGGGCGGGAGTCTTCCTCGGGACGATGGGGGACGACTACGCCGGGCTGGTACGCGACCAGGGTCCGGACGCCGTCGACAGCTTCACCCTGTCCGCGCTCCAGCGCGGCATCCTCGCGAACCGGATCTCGTTCTTCCTGGGTCTGTCCGGCCCGAGTGTGGTCGTGGACTCGGCGCAGTCCTCGGCACTGGTGGCCGTGCACCAGGCGTACGAGAGCGTGCGCCGCGGGGAGTCGGCGTGGGCGCTGGCGGGCGGGGTCAACCTGATCCTGTCGCCGGAGTCGACAGTGACCGCCGGTGAGTTCGGGGCGCTGTCGCCGGACGGCCGGTGCTACACGTTCGACGCGCGCGCCAACGGCTACGTGCGCGGCGAGGGCGGCGGCGTGGTGGTGCTCATGCGGCCGGCGGACGCCCTCGCGCAGGGCCACGAGGTGGTGTGCCTGATCCGCGGCGGCGCGGTGAACAACGACGGCGGCGGCGAGCAGCTGACCACGCCGAGCCTGACGGGGCAGGAGGAGGTGCTGCGGACGGCTCTCGCCGCCTCGCGGACGGATCCCGCCGAGGTGGGGTACGTCGAGCTGCACGGCACCGGTACGCCGGTGGGGGACCGCGTGGAGTCCGCGGCCCTGGCCGCCGTCTTCGCCGACCGGGGCCGCCCCCTCGTGGTGGGGTCGGCGAAGACCAATGTGGGACACCTGGAGGGAGCGGCGGGGATCGCCGGACTCCTGAAGGCGGCGCTGTCCGTGCAGCGCGGCCAGGTCCCGGCGAGCGTCAACTTCGTCGCTCCTCCTGACGACGTCCCCCTCGCCGGCCTGGGCATCGAGGTCGCCACCGCCCTGCGCGGGTGGCCGGGCGACGGACCGCGGGTGGCCGGGGTGTCGTCGTTCGGGATGGGCGGGACGAACTGCCACCTGGTGCTCGCGCAGGCACCGGACCGGGCACCGGCCGAGGACCGCCGCACCGCGCGGACGGGCCCGGTCCCGTGGCTGGTGTCCGGGGACAGCGCGGCGGCGCTGCGCGCGCAGGCGGGCCGGCTGGCCGGTCATGTCGCCGCGCGGCAGGACTCCGATCCCCTCGACATCGGACTTTCGCTGGCGACCACCCGCGCCGCGCTCACGCACCGCGCCGTCGTCATCGGCGCCGACGCGACCGAGCTGGCCGAGGGCCTTGCCGCGCTGGCGGCGGGCGGGCCCTCGTCGAATGCCATGGCCGGCGCGGTCTCCGAGGGTGGCACGGCCTTCATGTTCACCGGGCAGGGCGCGCAACGCGCCGGTATGGGGAAGGAGTTGTACACGGAGTTCGCGGCGTTCGCCGAGGCCTTCGACGCGGTGTGCGCGGAACTCGATCCGCTGCTGGGCCGGACGCTGCGGGACATCGTGTGGTCCGACGCGGACCTGCTCGGCCGGACCCGCTACACCCAGGCGGGACTGTTCGCCCTGGAGACGGCGCTGTTCCGGCTGATGGAGTCGTTCGGGGTACGCCCGACGCACCTGATCGGCCACTCGATCGGCGAGGTCACCGCCGCGCACGTCGCGGGGGTGCTGTCGTTGTCCGACGCCTGCGCGCTCGTCGCAGCACGCGGACGGCTGATGCAGGCGGCGCCGGACGGCGGGGCGATGGTGGCCGTGAACGCCGCAGAGACCGAGGTGCGCTCGCTGCTGCCCGCATCCGGGGTGAGCGTCGCCGCCGTCAACGGACCCGCGTCGGTGGTGATCTCCGGCGACACCGACCAGGTGCTGGCGCTGGCCGAATCCTTCCGCGCCGAGGGAGTGAAGACCAGGCGGCTGAAGGTCAGCCACGCGTTCCACTCCCACCACCTCGACGGGATCCTGGACGACTTCACCGACGCCCTGCGCGGGCTGGCCTTCCACGCCCCGCGGATCCCCGTCATCTCGAACCTCACCGGCCGCCCCGCCACCGGGGAGCAGCTGAGCGACCCGGGGCACTGGGCCCGCCAGATCCGCGGCACCGTCCGTTTCGCCGACGGCATCCGCACCCTGCACGACGCGGGCGTCTCCCGCTACGTCGAGCTCGGCCCCGAGCCCGTACTGACCGGTATGGCTCGCGAGACGCTCGCCGGGCAGTCGCCCGCGGCCGTTTCCACCCTGCGCACCGGCCGGGCCGAGGTCCGCACGCTCCTCAGGGCGCTCGGCACCCTGCACACCACGGGAGCCGGCGTGGACTGGACCCCGCTGCTGGGCGCCGGTCGCAGGACCACCCTGCCCACCTACGCCTTCCAGCGCCGTCGCCACTGGATCGGCGAGGCGCGCGAGGCCGGGACCGTCGCGGAGCCGGCCCGCACCCGCGACCGGGACGGTCTGCTCGACCTGGTGCGTACGCACCTCGCCGTCGTCCTCGGCTACGGCGCGGCCGACATGACGCCGTCGGCGTCGTTCAAGGACCTCGGCCTGACCTCGCTCACCGCGGTCGAACTGTGCACCGGACTCTCCGGAGAGCTGGGGCTGGTCCTCTCCGGATCGCTGGTGTTCGACCATCCCACCCCCGACCGGTTCGCGGCGTACCTGCATGCTGAGCTCACCGGGTCCGCCCGCGCCGATCACCCGGCGGACATCCCGGCACCCGGCCCCGGCAGCGCCGACGACCCGGTCGTGATCGTCGGGATGGGCTGCCGGTTCCCTGGGGGCGCGTCCTCACCGGACGCCTTGTGGGAGCTGGTCCGGTCGGGCCGGGACGCCGTCTCCGGGCTTCCGCGCGATCGCGGTTGGGACCTGGACCACCTGTTCGACCCGGACCCGGCGGCCTCCGGCCGCACCTACGTGCGGCACGGTGGGTTCCTCGACGACATCGCCGGTTTCGACGCCGCGTTCTTCGGAGTGTCGCCGCGCGAGGCGCTGGCGATGGACCCCCAGCAGCGGTTGCTGCTGGAGACGGCGTGGGAGGCCTTGGAGGACGCCGGGATCGAGCCCGGTTCGCTGCGCGGCAGCGACACGGGTGTGTTCGTCGGCGCCATGGCGGGCGACTACGGCCCCCGGCTCGACACCCCGCACGGCGGCGTCGACGGATACGTCCTCACCGGGACCAGTGGGAGTGTGACCTCGGGTCGGCTGGCGTATTTCCTGGGGTTGGAGGGGCCGGCGGTCACGGTGGACACGGCGTGTTCGTCGTCGTTGGTGGCGTTGCACCAGGCGGCTCAGGCGGTGCGCAGGGGTGAGTGTGCTCTGGCGGTCGCCGGCGGTGTGACCGTCATGTCGTCCCCCGGAATGCTGGTGGAGTTCTCCCGCCAGCGCGGGCTGTCCGCCGACGGCCGCTGCAAGGCGTTCTCGGCGTCGGCCGACGGGACCGGTTGGGGTGAGGGTGCCGGGTTGGTGGTGCTGGAGCGGCTGTCCGAGGCGCGGGCCCGGGGGCATCAAGTGCTGGCGGTGCTTAGGGGGTCGGCGGTCAATCAGGACGGTGCGTCGAACGGGTTGACCGCGCCGAACGGTCCTTCGCAGCAGCGTGTGATCCGCCGGGCGCTGGCCGACGCCGGACTCACCTGCGCGGACGTCGACGTGGTCGAGGGACACGGCACGGGGACCCGGCTGGGGGACCCGATCGAGGCGCAGGCGCTGCTTGCCACGTACGGGCAGGAGCATTCCGCGGAGGAGCCGTTGTGGCTGGGTTCGTTGAAGTCGAACATCGGTCACACCATGGCGGCGGCCGGCGCCGGCAGCGTGATCAAGACGGTGGAAGCCCTGCGTCACGGACTGCTCCCCCCGACCCTGCACGCCGATGAGCCGTCGTCCCATGTGGACTGGGAGTCCGGGGGTGTCCGCCTGTTGAACGGGCTTCGGGAGTGGCCTTCGACGGGGCGTCCGCGTCGTGCGGGGGTGTCGTCGTTCGGGATCAGCGGGACGAACGCGCACGTGATCCTGGAACAGGCGCCGGAACCGGCGGAGCCGACGGTGGAACCGGGGAAGTCGGCCGGTTCGCCGGTGGAGGGGGCGGGGCCGGGGCCGGTGGGGTGGGTGGTGTCGGCGCGGACCGGGGAGGCGTTGCGGGCGTACGCGGGCCGGGTGGCGGCGGCTGCCGTCGATCCGGGGCTGGCGGTGGTGGACGTGGCCGCCACGCTGAGCGGACGTACCGCCTTCGAGCACCGTGCCGTCGTCTCCGGCACCACCCGCGAACAGCTCCTGGCCGGTCTGACGGCCGTGGCCGAGGGACGTCCGGACGAGAGCGTCGTCACCGGTCGGGCGCTGGGTGGTGGGTCGGTTCTGGTGTTTCCGGGTCAGGGGTCGCAGTGGGGTGCGATGGCGCGTGGGTTGTATGGGTCGTCTTCGGTTTTTCGGGCT
>NZ_JBEXRT010000023.1:0-114999 GCF_040613235.1 Streptomyces sp. NPDC006296
GCTCACGCATCAGCACGTACGCCACACCCCGCACCTCGACCTCGGCGCGGTCCTCCGGGTCGTACAGCACCCGGTCGCCCGGCTCCACGGTCCGCCCCGCGCCGGTTCTGCGTCCCGCTCCGCCTCACTGGGCGCCGGGACGCACCAGTCCGCTCTCGTACGCGTACACCGCGGCCTGCACGCGGTCGCGCAGGGAGAGCTTGGTCAGCACGTGTCCCACATGCGTCTTGACCGTCGTCTCGCTCACGAACAGGTCGGCGGCGATCTCCGCGTTGGACAGCCCGCGCGCCACCAGCTTCAGCACCTCCACCTCACGCTCGGTGAGGGTGTGCAGGGCGTCCGGCACGGGCTCCTCGCCCGAGGGCAGGTGGTCGGCGTACTTGTCCAGCAGGCGGCGCGTGATGCTCGGCGCCAGCATGGCCTCTCCCGACGCCACCACCCGGATGGCCTGCACCAGCTCGACGGCCGGCGCGTCCTTCAGCAGGAAGCCGCTGGCCCCGGCGCGCAGCGCCTCCACCACGTACTCGTCGAGGTCGAACGTCGTCAGCACCAGGACCTTCGCCGGGCCGTCCCGCCCGGGGCCGGTGATCTGGCGCGTCGCCTCCACCCCGTCCATCCGCGGCATCCGGATGTCCATCAGGACGACATCGGGCTGGAGCGCCCGCACCTGGTCGATGGCCTGCAGGCCGTCACCGGCCTCACCGACCACCGCGAGATCGCCCTCCGCCTCCAGGATCATCCGGAAGCCGGTGCGCAGCAGTGGTTGGTCATCGACGAGCAGGACGCGGATAGCCACGTGATCTCCTTAAAGGCCTTCGAGGGCCACCGGCCGACCGGCCTCGGCCGGCTCCATTCTGCCCTGCGCGGCCTCCACCGGTCCGGCCGGGCGCACGGACAGCGGATACACCGGGGGAGTCCCGCCGAACTCCGGACAGACCGCCCGGTGGTCGCACCAGCCGCACAGCTTCGTCGGCCGCGGGCGCCACTCGCCGGTCTCCGTGGCCAGCCGGATCGCCTCCCACAGCGCGAGCAGCTTGCGCTCCACCCGCTCCAGGTCGGCCGGGACGGGGTCGTACGTCATGACGTCCCCGCTGCCGAGGTAGACGAGCTGGAGCCGGCGGGGCACCACCTTCTTCAGGCGCCACACCACCAGGGCGTAGAACTTCATCTGGAACAGGGCGCTCTCCGCGTACTCCGGCCGGGGCGCCTTGCCCGTCTTGTAGTCGACGATGCGGACCTCGCCCGACGGGGCGACGTCGACCCGGTCGATCACCCCGCGCAGCCGGAGCCCCGAATCCAGCTCCGTCTCGACGAACAGCTCCCGCTCGGCGGGCTCCAGGCGTGTCGGGTCCTCCAGCGAGAACCACCGCTCCACGAGCCGCTCCGCCTCGCCCAGCCACCCCGCCAGCCGCTCCCCTCCCGGATCTCCCTCGAACAGCTCCGTCAGCTCGGGCTTCGACTCCAGCAGCCGGTCCCACTGGCCGGGGACCAGCGCCCTGGCCGCCGGAGCCGTACGGTCGGCCGCGGGGGCGTCGAACAGGCGCTCCAGCACCGCGTGCACCAGAGTGCCCCGGGTGGCCGCCTCACTGGGCTTCTCCGGCAGCCGGTCGATGACCCGGAAGCGGTAGAGCAGGGGGCACTGCATGAAATCGTTCGCGCGCGACGGCGACAGGGACGTGGGCGGCTGAGGCTGGCGCGGTACGGACGTCATGTCGAAGACCCTACGGCCCGCCGCCGACACCCCGCGGCATACCATCGACCGGAGAGCTCGCGCACGGCACGATCGTGGCCAATCCACCTACCGGAGGGATCCCGTGGACGACAGCGGCGACAGCGGGCACCCGCAGCAGCCCGGCGCAGGAGGCGAGGGCCCCGGCACCGGACCGGACAAGGACAAGCCCCGGCGCCCGGCGGAACCGGGCGGCGGCCTGCTCATGGGCCGCCCCTTCGGCGTGCCCGTCTACGTGGCACCCAGCTGGTTCGTCGTCGCGGCCCTGATCACCTGGGTCTTCGGCGGGCAGCTCGACCGCGTCCTGCCGGAACTCGGCGGCGCCCGTTACCTGGTGGCGCTCTTCTTCGCCATCGCCTTCTACGCGTCGGTGCTCGTCCACGAGCTCGCCCACACCGTCGCCGCCCTGCGCTACAAGCTGCCGGTGCGCCGCATCCAGCTCCAGTTCTTCGGCGGGGTCTCCGAGATCGAGAAGGAGACCGAGACGCCCGGCCGCGAGTTCGTCCTCGCCTTCGTGGGGCCCCTGCTCTCCCTCGTCCTCGGCGGCCTCTTCTTCATCCCGCTCCAGTTCGTCGAGGCGGGCACCGTCCCCGGCGTGCTCCTCGCCGGGCTGATGATCTCCAACCTCATCGTCGCCGCGTTCAACCTGCTGCCCGGCCTGCCCCTCGACGGCGGGCGGATGCTGCGCGCCGTCGTCTGGAAGATCACCGGCAAGCCGATGAGCGGCACCGTCGCCGCCGCCTGGGTCGGCAGGGGCCTCGCCATCGCGGTCTTCGTCGGCCTCCCGCTGCTCACCCACACCGGGGCCCTCGGCAACGCGACCGAGGACATCAGCGGCTTCGAGACCGTCACCGACGCGCTCCTCGCGGCCATCCTCGCCGCGATCATCTGGACCGGGGCCGGCAACAGCCTGCGGACCGCCCGGCTCCGCGAGCACCTCCCCGACCTGCGGGCCCGCACCCTGACCCGGCGCGCCGTGCCCGTCGAGTCCGCGACCCCGCTCTCGGAGGCCCTGCGCCGCGCCAACGAGGCCGGCGCACGCGCCCTGGTCGTCGTCGACGGACAGGGCGCCCCCAAGGGCGTCGTCCGGGAGGCGGCCATCGCCGGGGTCCCCGAGCACCGCCGCCCCTGGGTGCCGGTCAGCGGCCTCGCCCAGGACCTCACCGACGGCATGCGGGTCTCCGCCGAACTCGCCGGCGAGGCGCTCCTGGACCGGCTCAAGGCGACCCCCGCCACCGAGTACCTCGTGGTCGAGGACACCGGTGAGATCTACGGCGTCCTGTCCACCACCGACGTCGAGCGCGCCTTCATCAAGGCGATGGCCCGGCCCTCGGCCTGACGCCCCGGAAAGGGGCCCCCGAAATACCGGTACGCTGTTCACATGTCCGAACCGACCGGTGCCGCCCGCCGTCGCGGCCCCTTCAAGGTCGGGGACCAGGTCCAGCTCACCGACCCCAAGGGACGCCACTACACCTTCACGCTCGAAGCCGGGAAGAACTTCCACACCCACAAGGGTTCTTTCCAGCACGACGAGCTGATCGGTGCTCCCGAGGGCAGTGTTGTCCGTACCACGGGAAACGTCGCCTACCTCGCGCTGCGCCCCCTGCTCCCCGACTACGTCCTGTCCATGCCCCGCGGTGCCGCCGTGGTCTACCCCAAGGACGCGGGGCAGATCCTGGCCTTCGCCGACATCTTCCCCGGCGCACGCGTCGTGGAGGCGGGAGTCGGCTCCGGAGCGCTCAGCACCTTCCTGCTGCGCGCCATCGGTGAGCAGGGCATGCTGCACTCCTACGAGCGCCGCGAGGACTTCGCCGACATCGCCCGGCAGAACGTCGAGCGCTACTTCGGCTCGCCGCACCCCGCCTGGGAGCTCACGGTCGGCGACCTCCAGGACAACCTCTCGGACTCCGACGTCGACCGCGTCGTGCTGGACATGCTCGCGCCCTGGGAGTGCCTGGAGGCCGTCTCCAAGGCGCTGGTCCCCGGAGGCATCCTCTGTGCCTACGTCGCGACCACGACCCAGCTCTCCCGCACCGTGGAGTCCATCCGCGAGATCGGCTGCTTCGCCGAGCCGCAGCCGTGGGAGTCGATGATCCGCAACTGGCACGTCGAGGGTCTCGCCGTCCGGCCCGACCACCGGATGATCGGCCACACCGGCTTCCTCGTCACCGCCCGCCGCCTCGCGGACGGTGTGGAGCCGCCCCTGCGCCGCCGCCGCCCCTCCAAGGGCGCCTACGGCGAGGACTACGACGGCCCCGGCGGCCGCAGCGGCGGCGCGAAGCGCGACGACTGACCCCCGCCCCCCGTACCGGCGCCGCCGCCGTGTTCCCGGACCGACCCGGGAACACGGCGGCGGCGCTTTCGTGCGGACCGCCACGACCCCGCGGTTCCCCCCGGGTGTGAGGTGTGGCACGATGCTGGCCACCCCCTCCCGCCGGCCTCCGTCCGGCACCGGCCGTCCAGGCCTCCAGGAACCACAGGAGACATACCGCGTGCAGACCTCCGCGCTCCCGGACCTCGCGCACACCGACGCCAAGCCCGTGCACTGGCTCGCCACGGCGACGGCGATGGCCGCCGTGGTCGCCGCCGCGGGTCTGTTCCAGCCGGACGCCACCGCCACCGCCTCGGCGTCCGAGCACCGGGCCGCCGCACGCGACAGCGCGGCGCCCGCCGTGACGGCCCCCGACCCGGCCGGCGTCACCTATCCGCTCGACTGCGGGCCCGTCGGGCAGACCGTGGCCCGGAGCGCTCCCGGAGACCTCGACGGGGACGGCGGACCCGAGACCGTGGCCGTCGTGCACTGCGCCGCCGGGTCCGGCACCCCGCCCAGCGGCATCTACGTGCTGACAGGGCGGAACGGCGCCGCACCCCGAGTCGTGGCGACCCTGGTGGACCCCGCCGAGAAACTGAACGTCACCGACTTCACCGTCCGTGACGGACGGATCTCGGCGACCCTGCTCGGCTACTCCTCCCCGAGCGTGCCGCGCTGCTGCCCGGACGAGCTGGAGAGCGCCACCTGGCAGTGGAAGGGCAACGCCTTCGTGAGGTCCGCCGGTCCCGCCGGCTCCACCGCCCGCAGCGCCTGAGCCGTCACTCCGCGTCCGGTCCGTACACCTCCACGCTGTCCGAGACGCGACGGACGTGGATGCAGTCGCCCGGGCACTCCTTGGCCGAGTCGACGACGTCCTGGAGCAGGGGCAGCGGCACCGGGGTGGTGGCCCCCTTGTCCTGGAGCAGCTCGTCCTCGTCGCTCTTCACGTACGCGAGACCGTCGATGTCCAGCTCGAACACCTCGGGTGCGTACTGCACGCAGATGCCGTCGCCGGTACACAGGTCCTGGTCGATCCACACCTCGAGGTCCTGGGTGGCGCCGTCGCCCGGGGCGTCCTGCTGCACGGTCATATGTCCTGCCGTTCCCTGCGTATGCGAAGCAATTGAAGCGATCCCTGACGGGTGTTGAACGCTTCGACGATACAACCGGCTGCTTTCCGGTGCCGAAGGGTGGGTATTCCCTTGGCGTGAGTGAGGGCGCAAGGGTGAAGATCGGACAGACTCCCGGGTCTTTGTGATCTAGGGGTTTCAATCATCACCCACCCAGGTAGGGTCAGGAAGCGTCCAGCTCCCCTTGGAGGAGGTGAGGACCGTGGCAGCCCACGACGACGACATCAACCGCGGCACCCGGCCCGCGCGCGGGTCAGAAGACCCGGCCGGCCAGGTCGCCTATCTCGAGCAGGAAATCGCCGTCCTGCGACGTAAGCTCGCCGACTCTCCGCGTCATACGAGGATTCTCGAAGAGCGGATCGTCGAGTTGCAGACCAACCTGGCGGGCGTGTCCGCACAGAACGAGCGGCTCGCCAACACGCTCCGCGAGGCCCGCGACCAGATCGTCGCCCTCAAGGAGGAGGTCGACCGGCTGGCCCAGCCACCGGCCGGCTTCGGTGTCTTCCTGCAGGCCAACGAGGACGACACCTGCGACATCTTCACCGGGGGCCGCAAGCTCCGGGTGAACGTCAGCCCCAGCGTGGAGCTCGAAGGCCTCCGGCGCGGCCAGGAGGTCATGCTCAACGAGGCGCTCAACGTGGTCGAGGCCATGGAGTTCGAGCGGGCCGGGGACATCGTCACCCTCAAGGAGATCCTCGAGGACGGCGAGCGCGCCCTGGTCATCGGGCACACCGACGAGGAACGGGTGGTGAGGCTCGCCGAGCCGCTGCTGGACATCACCATCCGCCCCGGCGACGCCCTGCTGCTGGAGCCCAGGTCCGGCTACGTCTACGAGGTGGTCCCCAAGAGCGAGGTCGAGGAGCTCGTCCTCGAAGAGGTCCCGGACATCGACTACGAGAAGATCGGCGGCCTGGGCGACCAGATCGAGCTGATCCGCGACGCCGTCGAGCTCCCGTACCTCCACCCGGACCTCTTCAGGGAGCACGAGCTCCGCCCGCCGAAGGGCATCCTGCTCTACGGCCCTCCCGGCTGCGGCAAGACGCTCATCGCCAAGGCCGTCGCCAACTCGCTGGCCAAGAAGGTCGCCGAGGTCACCGGGCAGCCCGCGGGCAAGAGCTACTTCCTCAACATCAAGGGCCCCGAGCTCCTCAACAAGTACGTCGGTGAGACCGAGCGGCACATCCGCCTGGTCTTCCAGCGTGCCCGGGAGAAGGCCGGCGAGGGCACCCCCGTCATCGTCTTCTTCGACGAGATGGAGTCCCTCTTCCGCACCCGTGGCTCCGGTGTCAGCTCGGACGTGGAGAACACCATCGTCCCCCAGCTGCTCGCCGAGATCGACGGTGTGGAGGGCCTGGAGAACGTCATCGTCATCGGCGCCTCCAACCGCGAGGACATGATCGACCCCGCGATCCTGCGCCCCGGCCGCCTCGATGTGAAGATCAAGATCGAGCGTCCGGACGCCGAGGCGGCCAAGGACATCTTCGCGAAGTACCTCACCCCCTCGCTGCCGCTGCACTCGGACGACCTGGACGAGCACACCGGGTCGAAGGAGGCCGCCGCCCACGCGATGATCCAGTCCGTCGTGGAGCGGATGTACACGGAATCAGAGGAGAACCGCTTCCTCGAGGTCACCTATGCGAACGGCGACAAGGAAGTCCTGTACTTCAAGGACTTCAACTCCGGGGCGATGATTCAGAACATCGTGGACCGGGCGAAGAAAATGGCCATCAAGGCATTTCTCGAGCAGGGCCAGAAGGGCCTGCGCGTCTCCCATCTCCTCCAGGCGTGCGTGGACGAGTTCAAGGAGAACGAGGACCTGCCCAACACCACCAATCCGGACGACTGGGCCCGGATCTCCGGAAAGAAGGGCGAGCGGATCGTCTTCATCCGCACGCTCGTCACCGGAAAGCAGGGCGCGGACACCGGTCGTTCCATCGACACGGTGGCGAACACCGGACAGTACCTGTAATACGCGGACCGGCTGCGGACGCCCGAAGGGTGTCCGCAGCCGGCCGTTCTCCCGGCAGCGCCGGCCACACCCGAACAATGACGCAATGGATCTCCCCACCGGCGCAGCGGCGCTCTAGGCTCTGCCGTACCGCCGAGTCGCGCAGTGCGGGGACGGGCACCGCGGACCAGCAGCGGTTCGCGAGCGCCGCTCCCGGAGGGGAGCGCCGCCGGGCAAGGAGGGCCGCATGACCGTACGGCGAGTGATGGGCATCGAGACGGAGTACGGGATCTCCGTCCCCGGTCAACCCAACGCCAATGCCATGCTCACCTCGTCCCAGATCGTCAACGCCTACGCGGCGGCGATGCACCGGGCGCGCCGCGCCCGCTGGGACTTCGAGGAGGAGAATCCGCTGCGTGACGCGCGAGGCTTCGACCTCGCCCGTGAGACCGCCGACTCCAGCCAGCTCACCGACGAGGACATCGGCCTGGCCAATGTCATCCTCACCAACGGTGCGCGGCTGTACGTCGACCACGCGCACCCCGAGTACAGCTCACCCGAGATCACCAATCCGCTGGACGCGGTGCTCTGGGACAAGGCCGGCGAACGGGTGATGGCCGAGGCGGCCGAGCGGGCCGCGGCGATCCCCGGGGCCCAGCCGATCCACCTCTACAAGAACAACACCGACAACAAGGGCGCGTCCTACGGCACGCACGAGAACTACCTGATGAAGCGGGAGACCCCCTTCTCGGACATCGTGCGCCACCTGACGCCGTTCTTCGTCTCGCGCCAGGTGGTCACCGGCGCGGGCCGGGTCGGCATCGGCCAGGACGGCCACGAGCACGGCTTCCAGATCAGCCAGCGCGCCGACTACTTCGAGGTCGAGGTCGGCCTGGAGACCACGCTCAAGCGCCCCATCATCAACACCCGCGACGAGCCGCACTCGGACGCCGAGAAGTACCGCAGGCTCCACGTGATCATCGGCGACGCGAACCTCTCCGAGATCTCGACCTACCTCAAGCTCGGCACCACCTCCCTGGTCCTGGCCATGATCGAGGACGGCTTCATCAACGTCGACCTGGCGGTCGACCAGCCGGTCCGCACCCTCCACCAGGTCTCGCACGACCCGGGCCTGAAGCAGCTGGTCACGCTCCGCAGCGGCCGGACACTCACCGCGGTGCAGCTCCAGATGGAGTACTTCGAGCTGGGGCGCAAATACGTCGAGGAGCGGTACGGCGCGGACGCCGACGAGCAGACCAAGGACGTCCTCGTGCGCTGGGAGGACACCCTGAACCGGCTGGAGAACGACCCGATGAGCCTGTCGGGCGAGCTGGACTGGATCGCCAAGCGGGAGCTCATGGAGGGCTACCGGCGCCGGGACGGCCTGGACTGGGACGCCCCGCGCCTGCACCTGGTGGACCTCCAGTACGCCGACGTACGGGCCGACAAGGGCCTGTACAACCGTCTGGCCGCCCGGGGCAGGATCAAGCGGCTGCTGGACGAGAGCGACGTGGAGCGGGCCCGTACGAAGCCCCCGGAGGACACCAGGGCCTACTTCCGGGGCCGCTGCCTGGAGCAGTACGCCGACGACGTCGCCGCGGCCTCCTGGGACTCGGTCATCTTCGACCTGCCCGACCGCGACTCGTTGCAGCGGGTGCCCACGATGGAACCGTTGCGGGGTACACGCACCCATGTGAAGGAGCTCCTGGACCGCTGCCGCACGGCGGAGGAGCTGGTCCGGACGCTGACCGGGGCCTGAAAGACGTCCCGGCTGGGAATCAATCAGATGACCTCCTGACGTTGAGGAAAGTACCGGGCCAATGTCGGACCCCGTGGGTAGGGTCTGATCAAGTGCTTCGAACCGAGCGGGGTGAGCTACATGGCGACCAAGGACACCGGCGGCGGACAGCAGAAGGCGACACGTTCGACCGAGGGGACCGAGGAGCAGGCGCAGGACGCGCAGGCATCCGAGGACCTCAAGGAGCGGCAGGAGAAGCTCAACGACGACGTCGACGACGTCCTCGACGAGATCGACGACGTGCTCGAGTCCAATGCCGAGGACTTCGTCCGGAGCTTCGTGCAAAAGGGCGGGCAGTAAGCGGAAGTCCCCGGACCGGCACACGAGAAGTGGCATTCCGGCTGTGAGAGCGGTCCGCTCCTTCCCTGCGTCGCGCCGGACGGGAATCCACCCGCCGGGTTCCGGCCCCGGTGCCGGGGGTGCGTGGCCTCACAGGGGCCCGCGCACCCCCGGCACCACCGGGCGGGCCGGGGCGTTCACCCGGAGCTCCACCGCGGCCCGGCCGGGGCCGTGATCCCGTCGCGGCGGGCGTCCGCACGATCCGCTCAGCTGCTCCCGCCGTTCATGTGGATCACTGTCACAAGACGGGTAGGGTCCGAGGCGTACTGTGCTTCAACTGCAATCCGGCCATCGGCACGTTGGGGGACGATCCTGACTCCTTGCGCGGGGCCATCGCATACCTGGAGGGAAACGCGTGGAAGCCAACACTCGTAGCACCGGGCGTCTACCAGCTGCCTTCCTGACGCCGGGATCGTCCTCGTTCATGGACTTCCTGTCCGACCACTCACCCGAGATCCTTCCCGGCAACCGCAGCCTGCCGCCGCTGCAGGGCGCCGTGGAGGCGCCGCACGGCACGACCATCGTCGCGGCCTCGTTCCCCGGCGGCGTGGTGCTCGCCGGTGACCGGCGGGCGACCATGGGCAACATGATCGCGCAGCGCGACATCGAGAAGGTCTTCCCGGCCGACGAGTACTCCGCGGTGGGGATCGCCGGCACGGCGGGCCTCGCCGTGGAGATGGTCAAGCTGTTCCAGCTGGAGCTGGAGCACTTCGAGAAGGTCGAGGGCGCCACGCTCTCCCTGGAGGGCAAGGCCAACCGCCTCTCCACGATGATCCGCAGCAATCTGGCGATGGCCATGCAGGGCCTCGCGGTCGTCCCGCTGTTCGCCGGGTACGACGTCGACCGTGAGAAGGGCCGGATCTTCTCCTACGACGTCACCGGCGGGCGTTCCGAGGAACACGGCTACGCGGCCACGGGCTCCGGCTCCGTGTTCGCGCGCGGGTCGATGAAGAAGCTGTACCGCAACGACCTGACGGAGGAGCAGACGCTCACCCTGGTCGTGCAGGCGCTGTATGACGCCGCCGACGACGACTCCGCCACCGGTGGCCCGGACGTCGCCCGCCGGATCTACCCGATCGTCACCGTCATCACCGACGAGGGCTTCCGCAAGCTGGCCGACACGGAGTCCTCGGAGATCGCCCGCGCGATCCTGGAGCGCCGGCTGGAGCAGCCCGACGGCCCCCGTGCCGCGCTGCTCTGACCCCTCCGACTCCTCCTCGACGCACTCTCACTGACAGAAAGGGACGGACAGCCGGTGTCGACTCCGTTCTATGTCTCACCCCAGCAGGCCATGGCCGACCGGGCGGAATACGCCCGGAAGGGCATCGCCCGCGGTCGCAGCCTGGTCGTGCTGCAGTACGCCGACGGCATCGTGTTCGTCGGCGAGAACCCGTCCCGCGCGCTGCACAAGTTCAGCGAGATCTACGACCGGATCGGCTTCGCCGCCGCCGGCAAGTACAACGAGTACGAGAACCTCCGCATCGGCGGGGTCCGCTACGCCGACCTGCGCGGATACACCTACGACCGGGACGACGTGACGGCCCGTGGGCTGGCCAACGTCTACGCCCAGACGCTCGGCACCATCTTCTCCAGCGCGGCCGAGAAGCCGTACGAGGTGGAGCTGGTCGTCGCCGAGGTCGGTGTCGGGCCGGAGGGCGACCAGATCTACCGGCTGCCGCACGACGGCTCGATCGTGGACGAGCACGGCTCGGTCGCGGTCGGCGGGAACGCCGAGCAGATCAGCAGCTTCCTCGACCAGCGCCACCGGGACGGGATGTCCCTCGCCGAGGCTCTCAAGCTGGCGGTGCAGGCGCTCTCCCGCGAGGCCAACGGCAACGAGCGGGAGATCCCCGCCGAGCGCCTCGAAGTGGCGGTCCTGGACCGGACGAGGCCGCAGCAGCGCAAGTTCAAGCGGATCGTCGGCCGGCAGCTCACCAGGCTGCTGGACGCGGACGGCGCGGGGGCGACCCCGACGGACGCCCCGTCCGACACCGAGGAGCCCGAGGGCGGCACTCCGGCCGCCGGTACCGACACCCCCGGGAAGGGAACCGACACGCCCGGGAAGGGCAGCGACGGTCCCGACGCGGGCACGGACGGCGGCACGAAGGAGTAGCCGGCTCCCAGAGCCCCGACGGTGCCCCCGGCCACGGCCGGGGGCACCGTCATGCCGGGGGCACCGTCATGCCGGGGGCACCGTCATGCGACGGGCGGGGGTGCGGTGGAGCCGCGTGCCACCAGGCGCACGGGGAGGTCGTGCCGCGCGGCGGGCCGGCCCTCCAGAACGTCGAGCAGGGCCGCCATGCCCTGCTCGCCCACCTGCTCGGCCGGGAGGCCCACCGTGGTCAGCTCCGGTTCCACCGCCGTGGCGAGGGCCAGATCGTCGAAGCCGGTCACGGAGATGTCGTCGGGGACCCGCAGCCCCCGTCTCCGCACCGCCTTGCAGGCACCGGCGGCCAGGATGTCGTCGTCGCACACGAGGGCGGTGGGCGGCGGGCCGGGGGAGCCCAGCGCCCTCTCGACGGCCTCGCGTCCCGCACGTACGTCCAGGGGGGCCGTCACGGTGTGCAGGACGGTCCCGGGGACGCCACCCAGCGCCTCCCGCAGCGCCCGGGCGCGCACCGCGAAGGTCCAGGTGTCGACGGCGGACGCGAGGTGCACGAACCTGCGGTGGCCGAGGCCCAGCAGGTGGTCCGCCACCTGGCGCATGCCGTCCGCGATGTCGAGGTTCACCCACGCCGCCGCGCCGTGGTCCTCGGGGTCGCTGTCCAGCATCACCAGCGGGAGGCCGGTGCCCCGCAGCGCGCCCAGGGCGTCCGCGGCCATCGACGAGGCGATCACCCCGTCCAGCGCCGCACGGGCCGAGGCGAACGGGTCCCGGGCGGGTCCGGTGCCGTCGGGGGACGGGTAGAGGACCACACCGAAGTCGTGCTCGGCGGCGACGGCCGCGGCCCCGGTGTGCACCCGGGCGAAGAACTCGTTGGTCAGCGCGGGCACGACGAGCAGCGCCGTGCGGGTGCGGCCCGTCCGGAGGCTGCGGGCCGCGAAGTTCGGACGGTAGCCGAGCTCCCGGGCGGTGCCGCGCACCCGCTCGGCGGTCGCCGCCGACACCCTGCCCCGCCACTTGTCGCCGAGCACGAGCGAGACCGTGGCCTGCGAGACGCCCGCGTCCCGTGCCACGTCACGGCTGGTCGGCCGGGATGGGGCGGGCTGCCGCGCGCTGCTCACTCGTGCCTCCGTGCTGGGCCGGTCGGACGCCGCGGGATGGACCGCCGGGCTGCCCACATGGTACGTATGAGCCCCGACGTTATACGTAAAACCCCGCGGCTGTGACACCGTCGGGGGAGAGGGGCGGACATGGCCGCGGGGTATCTGGACATCCTCCGGACGCGGCACGCCGCCCGGCTGCTGACCGGGACGCTGGTCGGACGGCTGCCCAACGGCACCGCCCACATCGCGATCGTCCTGTTCACCCGGGCGGAGGGCGGCAGCTACACCCTGGCCGGCGCCCTCGCCGCGGCCTACGGTCTGGCCACGGCGGTGGGCCAGCCCCTGCTCGGCCGCGCCGTCGACCTGTACGGCCAGCCGCGCGTCCAGTTCCCCGCGGCCGTGGTCTCCGCACTCGGCATGGCGGTGCTGGCGCTGGCGGGCCTCGGCTCGCTCCCGCTGGCGTACGCGGCGGTCGTCGTGGCCGGTGTGTCCACACCGCCGCTGGAGGGCGGGCTGCGCGCCCTCTGGCCGACCGTCCTGGGCCGTGAGGACCGGGTGCACCGGGCGTACGCCATGGACGCGGTGGCCCAGGAGGTCATGTTCACCGTGGGCCCCCTCCTCGTGACGGTCCTGGTCGCGCTGTGGTCGCCCGCCGCCGCGCTGCTCGTCATCAACGTCCTGGGGGTCCTGGGGGCGCTGTCCGTCGTCCTGTCCGAGCCCTCCCGGACGTGGCGCTCGGCACCCCGCGAGGCGCACTGGCTGGGCGCCCTGCGCTCGCCCGGACTGCTCGCCCTGCTGGGCGCCTTCTTCTTCGTGGGCCTCGCGCTCGGCTCGATCACGGTGGCGGGCGTCGCCTACGCCGACGACCAGGGCCGGGAGTCCGTGTACGGCTGGCTGATGGCCGCACTCGGCCTCGGCGCGCTGATCGGCGGAGTGGTCTACGGGGCGCGGCAGTGGGCCGGAGCGCCCGAACGCCGGCTGCGGGGCATCGTCGCGCTGCTCGCCCTGGGCTACCTGCCGCTGATGCTCACGCCCGGCGTACCGGCCATGACCGCGCTGGCGGCGCTCGCCGGGGTGTTCCTGGCGCCCGCGATCGCCTGCTCGTTCATCGTCGTGGACCGGCACGCGCCGCAGGGCACCGTGACCGAGGCGTTCTCCTGGCTGGTGACGACCTTCGGCGTGGGCGCCGCGGCCGGAACCGCGGTGGCCGGCCCGGCCGTCGAGGCGGGCGGCACGGCGTGGAGTTTCGCCGTCGCGGGGGCCGGTGGAGTGGCGGCGCTGCTGGTCCTGCTCGCCACCGGAAGGGTCCTCGCAGCTCCCGGGCGTACGCCCGCGGTCGTGGCCGGTTCGGAAAATGATCGGAACGGTGCAGCCGAACCCGGTTTCAGCTCAGGCCGTAAGGCGTAATGTTCAGTCATGGACCGCCGCATTTTCGGGCTGGAGAACGAGTACGGCGTCACGTGCACGTTCAGGGGACAGCGCCGACTGTCACCTGACGAAGTGGCGCGCTACCTCTTCCGCCGTGTCGTGTCATGGGGCCGCAGCAGCAATGTCTTCCTGCGGAACGGCGCCCGCCTCTACCTCGACGTGGGATCGCATCCGGAATACGCAACACCCGAATGCGACAACGTGACCGAACTCGTCACGCACGACAAAGCGGGCGAGCGCATTCTCGAAGGCCTGCTCGTCGACGCCGAACGACGCCTGCACGAGGAGGGAATCGCGGGCGACGTCTATCTCTTCAAGAACAACACCGACTCGGCCGGAAACTCCTACGGGTGCCACGAGAACTACCTCGTGGCGCGGCACGGGGAATTCTCCCGGCTCGCGGACATCCTCATTCCGTTCCTCGTCACCCGTCAGCTCATCTGCGGCGCCGGCAAGGTGCTCCAGACGCCGCGCGGAGCCGTCTACTGCGTGAGCCAGCGGGCCGAGCACATCTGGGAGGGCGTCAGTTCCGCCACGACCCGCTCCCGGCCCATCATCAACACCCGGGACGAGCCGCACGCCGACGCCGAGCGCTACCGCCGGCTCCACGTCATCGTCGGCGACTCCAACATGTCCGAGACGACCATGCTCCTCAAGGTCGGCGCCACCGACCTCGTGCTGCGCATGATCGAGGCGGGCACCGTGATGCGCGACCTGACCCTGGAGAACCCGATCCGGGCCATCCGCGAGGTCAGCCACGACATCACGGGGCAGCGCAAGGTGCGCCTGGCCAGCGGCCGGGAGGCCTCCGCCATCGAGGTCCAGCGCGAGTACTACGAGAAGGCCGTCGACTTCGTCGAGCGCCGGGGCATCCGCACCGGCACCGTCGACCAGGTCCTCGAACTGTGGGGCCGCACCCTGGACGCCATCGAGGCCGAGGACCTCGACCGGATCGGCACCGAGATCGACTGGGTCATGAAGTACAAGCTCATCGAGCGGTACCGGGCCAAGCACAACATGACGATGTCGAACCCGAGGGTCGCCCAGATAGACCTCGCCTACCACGACATCCACCGTCGCCGGGGCCTCTACTACCTCCTGGAGCGCAAGGGCCAGGCCACCCGCATCTGCAACGACCTGAAGATCTTCGAGGGCAAGTCGGTGCCCCCGCAGACCACCAGGGCGCGGCTGCGCGGCGACTTCATCCGCCGGGCCCAGGAACAGCGGCGGGACTTCACCGTCGACTGGGTCCACCTCAAGCTCAACGACCAGGCGCAGCGCACCGTGCTGTGCAAGGACCCCTTCCGTTCCGTCGACGACCGGGTGGAGAAGCTGATCGCGGGCATGTGATCCGGGACAGGACGTCCCTCCCGGACGCGGCCGGGCCCCGTACGTTCCTCGTACGGGGCCCTCCGTTCGGCCCGGGGGCCGTCCCGTCGTCCCTGGTGGACGGGCGTGCGGCGGCGGACATGGTGCACCGCGAGGCGCAAGGGCGTTCGCATACCGGACGTATGCGGGTGTTCCGACGGCGCGGCGGGGCGCCGCAGTTGTCCTCGCGCGCCCGCCGGGGACGACGGGACAGCCCTTAGAGTGGCGGGGACCGTTCACGTGCCGTCTGAGATCTGAGGAACCAGTGCGCCGACTTGCCGGCCTTCTCGTCGTCCCCCTTCTGCTGCTGTCCACAGCGGCATGCGGCGACGACAAGGCCTCCGACTCCGCCTCGACCGAGAAGGGCTTCCCCGCGATCACCGCGGGCGCGAAGTTCGGCGAGAAGCCCACCCTGGCGAAGGGTGAGGGCGATCCCCCCAAGGAGCTGAAGACCGACGTCATCAGTGAGGGTGACGGCGCGCAGCTCAAGAACGGCGACGCGATCCAGGTCAACTACCTCGGTCAGGCCTGGGACTCCACGAAGCCGTTCGACAACAGCTTCGACCGCAAGCAGCCCTTCGACCTGACGCTCGGCGCGGGCATGGTCATCCAGGGCTGGGACAAGGGACTCGTCGGCAAGAAGGTCGGCAGCCGCGTCGAGCTGGTGATCCCGCCGGACCTCGGCTACGGCGAGCAGGGCCAGGGCGACATCAAGCCGAACGCGACCCTCGTCTTCGTCGTCGACATCGTGAAGGCGACCCAGATCCCGGCGTCCGCCGAGGGGTCCGAGGTGGCCCAGGACAACATCGACCTCCCCAAGGTCGGCACGAAGACCGACGGCAAGGCCCCCACGGTCACGATCCCCAAGAGCGACCCGCCGAAGAAGCTGGTCTCCAACTACGTCCTGGAGTCCAAGGGCGAGGTGATCAAGGAGACGGACAGCGTGGTCGTGAACTACGTGGGTCTGCTCTGGAAGGACAGCAAGCCCTTCGACAGCACCTACCAGACCGGCAAGACCCAGACCTTCCCGCTGGCCCAGGTCACCCTGAAGGGGCTCAAGAACGGACTGGTCGGCAAGAAGGTCGGCAGCCGCGTGCTGCTCGTCATCCCGCCGGACCAGGCCTTCGGTGACGAGGCGCAGCAGTCCATCCCCGCCAAGTCCACCCTCGTGTTCGCCGTGGACCTCCTGGCGAAGATGTAAGACTGTCCCGGTTACGCAGTTCATCAGTAAGAGGAGCAGCTCAGTGAGCATCGACAAGCCCGAGATCGACTTCCCGGGTGGCGAGCCGCCGGCCGACCTGGAGATCAAGGAAATCTGGGAGGGCGACGGACCGGTGGCCCAGGCGGGTCAGACCGTCTCCGTGCACTACGTCGGTGTGGCCTTCTCCACCGGCGAGGAGTTCGACGCCTCGTGGAACCGCGGCACCCCGCTGCAGTTCCAGCTCGGTGCCGGTCAGGTCATCGCCGGCTGGGACAAGGGTGTCCAGGGCATGAAGGTCGGCGGCCGTCGCCAGCTGACCATCCCCGCGCACCTCGCCTACGGCGACCGGGGCGCGGGCGGCGGCGCCATCGCCCCGGGCGAGACGCTGATCTTCGTCTGCGACCTCGTCGGCGTCTGATCCGTCCGTCCGCAGCAGTCAGGGCCCGTGCCGTGAGGCACGGGCCCTCGCTTTGGCCCGGACACCCCGGGGCGGTACGGTCGACGGTCGGAGAGCACGTCGAGAAAGGGCGTCGATGGCGATTGCCAAGGCCGAACGGCTGATGAACCTGGCACTGTGCCTGCTGGGTACCCGGCGTCCGCTCAGCAAGCGTGAACTCCGCGGGTCCATCGAGGCCTACCTGGAGGCGGGCACCGACGAGTCCTTCAACCGGATGTTCGAGCGGGACAAGGACGACCTGCGCGAACTCGGCCTGATCATCGAGACCGTCGAGAACCTGGACGGCGACACCGGATACCTCGCGCGCCGCGACAGCAACCGGCTGCCCCCGATCACCCTGGACGCGGAGGAGGCGGCGGCCCTCGGGCTCGCCGCGAAGGTCTGGCAGCAGGCCCGCCTCGCCGGCGCTGCCAGCGGCGCCCTGCAGAAGCTGCGGGCCGCCGGCATGCCGGAGGCCGGGGACGCCTACGAGCCGCACAGCGCCCTCGAACCCCGCATCCCGGTCCACGAGGCCGCCTTCGAACCGCTGATGCTCGCCTGCCGGGACCGCCGCCCGGTGACCTTCGACTACCGCAAGGGCAACGCCGCCCGCCCCGAGCAGCGCCAGGTCGAGCCCTGGACCCTCGAATGCTGGCGCGGCCACTGGTACCTCGCCGGCTGGGACCGGGACAGGGGCGCCGAGCGGGTGTTCCGGCTGTCCCGGATCTCGGGGCGGGTCCGCTCCCGCGCCGGGGCCTTCACGGCCGCCGTCCCCGACGCCGTCACCGTCCGGGAGACCGTGGAGAGCTGGGCCGGCGAGACCGCCACCCGGACCGCCCGCATCCGGCTGCGCGCCGGTTCCGGCTACCCGCTCCGCTCCCGTGCGACCTCCGTACGGGAACTCGGCGACGGCTGGGACGAGTTGGAGATCCCGTACGGGCACGGGCTGGACGCCTGGCTGGTCGAGTTCGGGCCCGACGTGATCGTCAGCGAACCCGCCGATCTGCGGGCCGACGTGATGGACCGGCTGCGCGCCGTGGCCAAGGACTGAGGGGGACCCGTACTCGTGGCCACGAACGCGATCGACCAGACCCGGCGGATGCTCTCCCTCGTCACCTATCTGCGCGAGCGGCCCGGCGCGCACGTCCAGGACGTGGCCCGGGCCTTCGGGATCACCGAGGACGAGCTGATCTCCGACCTCGACGTCCTGCCCATGTGCGGGACCAGCTTCCGCGGCGGGGACCTGCTGGACATCGACACCGACGGCGACCGGATCTGGTGGCACAACCCCGACGACGTCGCGGAGCCGCTGCGGCTCGCCGCCGACGAGGCGACCGCCCTGCTCGTCGCCGCCCGCGCCGTCGCCACGCTCCCCGGACTGCGGGAGAGCGACCGGCAGGCCCTGGTGCGCGCCACCGCGAAGCTGGAGACGGCGGCCGGCGAGGTGGGGGCGGCCAGCTCGCGGCTCTCGGTCACCTTCGAGTCCGAGGGCGGCGTCTTCGCCGACGTGGACCGTGCGATCTCCGAACGCCGCCGCCTCTGGCTGCGCTACTACTCGCCCGCGCGGGACGAGCTCACCGAGCGGGAGGTCGACCCGATCAGGCTGTTCGCGGTCGGCCGCACCTACCTGGAGGGCTGGTGCCGGCTCACCGAGGCGCGGCGCACGTTCCGGCTCGACCGGGTCGCCGAGATCAGGCTCCTCGACGCGCCGTCCGCCCCGCCCGAGCTGGAGCTGCGCGACCTCTCCGCGGGGCTGGTCCAGCCCGCAGCCGAGGACCCGGAGGTGGTGATCGAGGTCGGCCCCGGCGGCCGGTGGGTCGCCGAGTACTACCCGCACGACAGCGCGGAGGAACTGCCCGACGGCGGTCTGCGGATCACCCTGCGCACCCCCGACCCGGCCTCCCTGCGCAGGCTCGCCCTGCGGCTGGGCGGCGAAGGGCGCATCACGTCGCCCCCGGACCTGGCCGAGAGCGCCAGGCTGGCGGCACGCGAGGCGCTGGCCGCCTACGACGGCGCGCTCTGAGCGGCCGGCCCCGGTGCACCGAGGAGACAGAGGCCCCATGACCGCGCCACCGCGCACACCGGCCGGACCCGTCACGGTTCCGGTGCCCGACGCCGTACGCTTCCGGGCGGCCTGCCCGGACTGCCGTGAGCGGTTCGAGCTCGCGGCGGGTGCCCTGCGGCTCGCGATAGGGGCCGGTCGCCGCACCACCTTCTACTCCTTCACCTGCCCCGTGTGCGGCACCGCGGTCCGCAAGCCGGCCGGGGAGCGCGTCGTCGAGCTCCTCACCGGCGGCGGGGTGCGGACGCTGCGCCTGCACACCGCCCCGCGGTAACGAGAGACGTCGAGGAAACCCCCATGTTCTGGCCCATGCTCGCCATCGCTCTGGGATTCGCCGGCCTGGCCGTGCTCGGCGTCCTGGCCGTCCGGGTCTTCGTCGAGGCACAGCGGCTCGCCGGACAGGTCTCCGCCACCACGCGGCGGATCAACCGAGCGGCCGAGGATCTCGAACGAGCGGCCGCCACCCTCGCCGACACCGGGGAGTCCCGGCCACGGCGGAGCGCGGCCTCCTGATCCGCCGTTCCGGGGGGTACGCTGCTGGAGCGGCCCAGGCCGGGAGGTGCGGGCCGCAAACGGGAGTACGCACAGGCATTGCCCGGCGTTCACCCCTGCGGGTTACGATCGCTGCCAGCGCGAAGGCCGGATCCGGTCCGGCCGGACAGGTCGCGAGCCCACCCTCCGGACGCCTCAGTGAAAAGGAAGTCGCACATGATCGGCAATCTGAAGCCCCTCGAGATCGTTCTGATCATCGCTGTCGTCCTGCTGCTCTTCGGTGCCAAGAAGCTTCCCGACATGGCGCGTTCGCTCGGCAAGTCGGCCCGCATCCTCAAGAGCGAGGCCAAGGCGATGAAGAAGGACGACGCGGAGCCCGCGGCGCCCACCACGGAGACCGTCGCGGACCCCACCCCGCCCGCGGCCCCCGCCCGCACCATCCAGGCCGCTCCGGGGGACGTCACCAGCGCCCGCCCGGTGAACAGCGACGCCAAGCCCACCGCCCAGAGCTGACAGCCTGATCCGCACCGCCGCACGCTGTCGTACGAGACGAGGGAAGTGGGTTGCTCAAGTCCGCCCGCAAGCAGGAGAAGGACGACGAGGGGCGGATGCCTCTCCTCGATCACCTGCGTGAGCTGCGCAACCGCCTGCTGAAGTCGGTCCTGGCGATCGTCGTCGCCGTGATCGTGGCGGCCTTCTTCCAGAAGGAGATCTTCGAGTTCCTGATGAAGCCGATCCTGGACTCGGTCGGCTGCAAGAACGGCGCCGTGACCATGGTCAACGGCCGGCCCTGCGCCGAGATGACCACCAACGGTCTGCTGTCGCCGTTCACCATCGCGCTGAAGGTGTCCCTGATGGCGGGCGTGCTGGTGGCCACTCCGGTGTGGCTCTACCAGCTGTGGGGGTTCGTGGCCCCCGGCCTCCACAAGCACGAGAAGCGCTACTCGGTCGCCTTCGTCGTGGCCGGGGTGCCGCTGTTCGTCGCCGGCGCCTACCTGGCGTACGCGATCCTGCCGCAGACCGCGGAGATCATGCTCGGCTTCACGCCGGACAACGTGAAGAACCTGCTGCCGCTGGACGACTTCCTGGACCTGATCACCCGCATGGTGATCGTCTTCGGCCTGGCCTTCGAGCTGCCGCTGCTGCTCATCCTCCTCAACCTGACCGGCGTGCTCTCCGGGGCCCGCATGCTGCGCTGGTGGCGCGGCATGATCGTCGGCCTGACCGCGTTCGCGGCGATCGCCACCCCCGGCGGCGAGCCCATCTCGATGCTGCTGCTCGCGGGTCCGCTCGCGGTGCTCTACTTCATCGCGGTCGGCATCTCGCTGCTCAACGACAAGCGCAGGCGGCGGGCCGACCCCGACGCCGGACTCGACGACGACGAGGCGTCGCAGCTGGACCTGAACCCCGAGGCGGTGGGCGCCGTCGAGCCGGTGTCCCGGCCGGCCCTGCCGGGACAGTCGAACGGTGACGCGGACGGCGGGCGCTCGCAGCGGCTCAACGGTTACGACGACATCACCTGACCGGTAAGGTCCCGCGGGTGACCAGCGAGATCACCCTCTTCGTCAATCCCACCGCGGGCGGCGGCCGGGGCGCGCGTGCCGCGCAGCCGGCCGCTTCCGCGTTCCGGGACGCCGGCTTCTCCGTGCGGACGGTCCTCGGCGTGGACGCCGGCGACGCCCTGGGACGGGCCCGGGAGGCCGTGGCGGGCGGGACCGGAGCGCTCATAGCCGTGGGCGGGGACGGCATGATGTCCCTCGCCCTCCAGGCGGTGGCCGGCACCTCGACGCCGCTCGGCGCCGTGGCCGTGGGCACCGGGAACGACTTCGCGCGCGCCCTCGGGCTGCCGGTCCGCGACCCGGCCGCGGCCGGGCGGCTGGCCGCCGAGGCGCTGAAGGCCGGGGCGGTCCGCTCGATCGACCTGGGCCGGGCGGGGGAGCGGTGGTTCGGCTCCGTGCTGGCGTCCGGCTTCGACTCGCGCGTCAACGACCGGGGGAACCGGATGCGCCTGCCCGGCGGGCGTTTCAGGTACGACCTGGCGGTCCTCGCCGAGCTGGCGGCCCTCAGACCGATCCCCTACCGGGTCAGGCTGGACGGCGGCCCGGTGACCGAGACCGAGGCGACGCTGATCGCGGTGGGCAACGGCACCTCGTACGGCGGCGGCATGCGGATCTGCGCCGGCGCGGTGATGGACGACGGGCTGTTCGACGTCACGGTGGTCGGCCCGTGCAGCCGGACCACCCTGCTGAGGGTCTTTCCCCGGGTCTACCGGGGGACGCACCTGGACCACCCGAAGGTCACCGTCCACCGGGTGGCGTCGATCGAGCTGGCGGCGCCCGGTGTCACGGCGTACGCGGACGGCGAGCCGCTGGGCGCGCTGCCGCTCACCGCCACCTGCGTACCCGGCGCGGCGCGGGTCCTTGCAGCGTGAATTAAAGATCGGGCTGACTGTCGTACGGGGCGGGTAGGCTCGTAGCAAGATGACAGAGGACCTCTCACCAGCTGAGCGATACCAGGCGTCCCGGGTCCGGGCGGCCGAGCAGGCCACCGCCCTCGGACCCTTCCGCGAGATGTACGCCTTCGGCCTGGACCCGTTCCAGATCGAGGCCTGCAAGGCGTTGGAGGCCGGCAAGGGAGTGCTGGTCGCGGCCCCCACCGGGTCGGGCAAGACGATCGTCGGTGAATTCGCCGTCCACCTGGCGCTGCAGCAGGGCCGCAAGTGCTTCTACACCACGCCGATCAAGGCCCTGTCCAACCAGAAGTTCACCGATCTCGTCCGGCGGTACGGCGCGGACAAGGTCGGCCTGCTGACCGGCGACAACAGCGTCAACGCGGACGCACCCGTGGTCGTGATGACCACCGAGGTCCTGCGCAACATGCTGTACGCGGGTTCCCAGTCCCTCACCGGCCTCGGGTACGTGGTCATGGACGAGGTCCACTACCTCTCCGACCGCTTCCGTGGAGCCGTGTGGGAGGAAGTGATCATCCACCTGCCGGAGTCGGTGACCCTGGTGTCGCTGTCGGCGACCGTGTCCAACGCCGAGGAGTTCGGCGACTGGCTGGACACCGTGCGGGGCGACACCCAGGTCATCGTCTCCGAGCACCGGCCCGTCCCGCTGTGGCAGCACGTCATGGCCGGGCGCCGGATGTACGACCTCTTCGAGGAGGAGACCGACCACGGCGGCCGGGGCAGCGGCCGCCGTGAGGTCAGCCCGGACCTCGTCCGGCTCGCCCGGATGGAGAACCAGCGCGGGTACAACCCGCGTGAGCGCCGCCGCGGGAAGATGGTGCGCGAGGCCGACCGCGAACGCGAGCGCCGCCAGCGCAGCCGCATCTGGACCCCGTCCAGGGCGGAGGTCATCGACCGGCTCGACGCCGAGGGGCTGCTGCCCGCGATCACCTTCATCTTCAGCCGGGCCGGCTGCCAGGCGGCCGTCCAGCAGTGCCTCCAGGCCGGGCTCCGGCTCAACGACGAGGACAAACGCCGGCTGGTGCGGGAGATCGTCGAGGAGCGCACGGCGTCCATCCCGCCCGAGGACCTGCACGTCCTCGGGTACTACGAATGGCTCGAAGGGCTGGAGCGCGGCATCGCCGCCCACCACGCCGGGATGCTGCCGACCTTCAAGGAGGTCGTGGAGGAGCTGTTCGTCCGGGGGCTGGTCAAGGCCGTCTTCGCCACCGAGACGCTGGCGCTCGGCATCAACATGCCCGCGCGCTCGGTGGTCCTGGAGAAGCTCGTCAAGTGGAACGGCGAGCAGCACGCGGACATCACGCCCGGGGAGTACACCCAGCTGACCGGGCGGGCCGGCCGCCGGGGCATCGACGTCGAGGGGCACGCGGTCGTCCTCTGGCAGCGCGGGATGGACCCCGGCGCCCTCGCCGGGCTCGCGGGCACCCGCACCTATCCGCTGCGCTCCAGCTTCCGGCCGTCGTACAACATGGCCGTCAACCTCGTGCAGCAGTTCGGCCGGCACCGGTCGCGCGAGCTGCTCGAGACCTCCTTCGCCCAGTTCCAGGCGGACCGCTCCGTCGTCGGGATCTCCCGCCAGGTCCAGCGGAACGAGGAGGGCCTCGCGGGCTACAAGGAGGGCATGACCTGCCACCTCGGGGACTTCGAGGCGTACGCGCAGCTGCGCCGCGACCTCAAGGACCGGGAGACGGAGCTTGCGAAGCAGGGGGCGTCCCAGCGGCGTGCCGCGGCGGCGTCCTCCCTGGAGAAGCTGAAGCCCGGCGACGTCATCCACGTGCCGACCGGGAAGTTCGCCGGGCTCGCGCTGGTCCTCGACCCGGGTCTGCCCGCGGGGCGGGCCAACGGCCACCGGGGCCTGGACCACCACGACGGCCCGCGTCCGCTGGTGCTGACCGCCGAGCGGCAGGTCAAGCGGCTGGCGCACATCGACTTCCCGGTGCCGGTCGAGGCGCTGGAGCGGATGCGGGTGCCCAAGTCCTTCAATCCGCGTTCGCCGCAGTCCCGGCGGGACCTGGCCTCCGCGCTGCGGAGCAAGGCGGGCCACATCGATCCGGGCCGGCACCGCAGGCAGCGGGCCGCCGCGGCCGACGACCGGGAGATCGCCCGGCTGCGCACCGAGCTGCGCGCCCACCCCTGCCACGGCTGCGACGAGCGCGAGGACCACGCCCGCTGGGCGGAGCGCTACCACCGGCTGCAGCGGGACACCCGGCAGCTGGAGCACCGGATCGAGGGCCGGACGAACACCATCGCCCGGACCTTCGACCGCATCGTCGCCCTGCTGACCGAGCTCGACTACCTCCGGGGCAACGAGGTCACCGACAACGGCCGGCGCCTGGCGCGCCTGTACGGCGAGCTCGACCTGCTGGCCAGCGAGTGCCTCCGGGACGGCGTCTGGGAGGGGCTCAACCCGGCGGAGCTCGCGGCCTGCGTCTCCGCGCTGGTCTACGAGGCGCGTCAGGCGGACGACGCGGTCGCGCCCAAGCTGCCGTCCGGGCCGGCGAAGACCGCGATGGGCGAGATGGTCCGGATCTGGGGCCGACTGGACGCCCTGGAGGAGGACTTCAAGATCAGCCAGACGGAGGGGGTCGGCCAGCGCGAACCCGACCTCGGCTTCGCCTGGGCGGTCTACATGTGGGCGTCCGGGCGGTCGCTGGACGAGGTGCTCCGCGAGGCGGAGATGCCCGCCGGCGACTTCGTGCGGTGGTGCAAGCAGGTCATCGACGTGCTCGGGCAGATCGCCGCCGCCGCTCCCCGGGACGGGAGCTCGGTCGCGAAGAACGCCCACAAGGCCGTCGACGCGGTGCTGCGGGGTGTCGTGGCGTACAGCTCGGTGGGCTGAGCGGGTCACCGCGGGGCCCGGTCGCAGGGACCGGCCCGCAGGACGGCCCCGCGACCGGACGCGCAGGACGGGCACCGCCCGCGTACCGCCCGAATCAGCACGCCGCCCGGGGCCGCCCGTCCCGGCATGCCGCCCCGGGGCCGTCCGCCTCTCGGTGCTGCGCCGCGACGGGCCGCCCGGTGGAGCGACGAGTGGCCACCGGCCGGTCGTCCCGGTCCGTGGCCACCGCTGTGCGCCCTCCCGTCAGGTTTTCTTGTTCTTCATCGAAAGTCCCGCGCAGGCCGCCCCCAGCACGATCGCCAGCCCGCCGACGATGACGTTGTTGAGGATGACGCCCATGTCGGGGCCCTGGCCCACGACCCAGGTCGACGCGATCAGCCAGGCACCCAGCGCGACGATGGCCATGCTCATCCCGGTCATCCGCTCCGGCATGGCCGTGAAGCAGAGTGCCAGCACGGCGATCGCGAGGCCGATGACGAGGTTGTGCGTCACCAGGGAGGGCTGGTTCGCGGTGAAGTGGAGCACCCACGGAGAGACGGCGCAGTAGATGCCGAGCAGGAACACGGGCGCGTCCGCCATGGCGGTGGTGCGGCGCCCGCTGATCACACGGTCGTGCCGTGCCCGCATCTCTTCGGCGTCCGGGTGTCCGGAGATGTCCCTTCCGGTATGACCGGAAACGTCCTTTCCGGTGTGCGAGATGTTACTCATGAGGAAGTTCTCCTTCGCACTTGCTGGAGCGACCGCGGTCGGGAAGTGCGGCCATCAGCTCTCCACTCCAGTGTGCTCTTATATGCCCCTTATGTGTAGCTTTCTGGTGGTCGAATCCTGCGGATCCGTCGAGCCGCGGGGGCAGTGCCGACCGGCCACCTGACCGCTCCGGTCGGGCGCACGCACGGCGCCGGACCCACGGCACGAGCCCCGCGGTCCGCGCCGCTCCGGTCAGATCGGAGAGCGCGGCCCGCGGGGCTCGTGGGTCATCCCGTCAGCGTGCCGACGGCATGACGGTTCAGGCAGCCGGCATCAGGACGGTGTCGACGATGTAGACCGTGGCGTTGGCGGTCGGGACGTTGCCGCAGACGACCTTGGAGGAGTCGTTCACGGTGTACTCCTCGCCCGAACCCGCGGTCGTCAGCTTGGTCTTGGCCAGGGTGTCGAACGAACCCTTCTCCAGCTGCATCGGCGTCAGCTTCTCGCCGACCACGTGCGCGGTGAGCACCTTGGTGAGCTCCTCCTTGTTCGCGAGCAGCTTGTCCAGGTCGGCCTTCGGGATCTTGGCGAAGGCGTCGTTGGTCGGGGCGAACACCGTGATGTTCTCGGCGCTGTTCAGGGTGTCGACGAGGTCGGCCTGCTTGACGGCCGCCACCAGGGTGGACAGCGCCGGGTTGTTCGACGCGGCCGTGGCGACCGGGTCCTGGGCCATGCCCGAGAACGAGCCCTTGCCCTCCTTCGGCACCGACGCACAGCCCGGGCCGAACGGCTCGTCCATGGTCGAGGCGCTCTCGGTCGCCTTGGCGGGCGCGCTCGACGCGGCCTTGTCCGCACCGGAGTCGGACGAGGAGCTGTCGGAGTCGCCGGAGCAGGCGGTCAGGGCCAGGGGCAGCAGGACGGCGGCGGAGGCGGCGACGGCGACGCGGCGGAGGTGACGGTTGTTCATGGTGTTCTCCTGAGGAATTCGTTGTTCGACTGAAGGGAAAGTGAGGAGACGAGATCGGGAGGATCCGGTGATCAGGTCACGTCGACCACCACCGAATGCCAACCGGTGGCACCGTCGGGGACGGTGCCGACCCGCTTGTCGGTCTGGGTGGCGCCGGTGCGGTCCGTCGCACGGACCTCGAGGGTGTGATGGCCGGGAGTGGCGGGCCACTCCCACACCCACTGGCGCCAGGTGTCACGGCCGGCCTCCGCGGCCAGCCGCGCGGTGTGCCACTCCCCGCCGTCCACCCGGACCTCGACCCGGGCGATGCCCCGGTGCTGGGCCCAGGCGACACCGGCGACGGGTACGGTCCCGGCGCGCGGAGCCGCGAAGGGACGGGGCGTGTCGATCCGTGACTGGGTCTTGATCGGCGCCTCGCGGGACCAGTCGCGCTTGACCCAGTAGGCGTCGTACGCGTCGAACGTCGTGAGCTCGATGTCCTGGATCCACTTGCACGCCGAGACGTAGCCGTAGAGGCCGGGCACGACCATCCGGACCGGGAAGCCGTGGTCGAACGGCAGCGGTTCGCCGTTCATGCCCACCGCGAGCAGGGCGTCGCGGCCGTCCATGACGTCCTCGACCGGTGTGCCGATGGTCATCCCGTCCACCGAGCGCGACACGAGCTGGTCCGCCGGGCCGCCCTTCGACGGGGGCTTGACGCCCGCCTCGCGCAGCACGTCGGCCAGACGTACGCCGATCCACCGGGCGTTTCCGACGTAGGGACCGCCCACCTGGTTGGACACGCAGGTCAGCGTGATGTCCCGCTCGACCAGCTCCCGCTTCAGGAGGTCCTGGAAGCTCAGGGTGACCGGCCGTGCGACACCCTTCCCGTGGATCCGCAGTCGCCACCCGTCGGCGTCGACGCGCGGGACCACCAGTGCCGTGTCCACCCGGTAGAAGTCCTTGTTCGGGGTGGTGAAGGAGCTGAGGCCCCGGATGTCCAGCTTCGCCCCGGCGGGAATCGCCGGGGCCGGTGAGGCCGGAGCGGGCAGCACCACGTCGCCGCGGGAGGCGGCGACCCCGGCCAGCTGGTCACCCTGGAGCCGTCGCCCGAGGAATCCCGCACCGGCCGAGGCCGCCGCCGCCGCGGTCGCCGCGACGACGAAGCCGCGGCGGTCGAACGCGCCCCGGACCCGGTCGTCCGGCTCCGTCCCCCCAGCCGCGGGGGGCGGGCCGGTGACCGGGGCCAGTCGGCCGACCAGGAGATACAGCACTCCCGCCGCGACCAGCGCGCCCACGACCGAAGGCAGTGCATCGGTCGGACGGCCCTCGGGCCGTCCGACCGCGGACACCGCCCCGACCACTCCGAAGACCAGGACGGCCGCGGCGCCGGCCCGCCGGTACCGCAGCGCGAGGATCCCCACCGCCATGGCGAAGAGCGCCAGGAGGACGAGGATCCCGAGCTGCAGGACCAGCTTGTCGTCGGTGCCGAAGTTCCGGACGGCGAAGTCCTTCACGGCCGGGGGAGTGCGGTCGATGACCGCCCCGCCCACCGCCGTGACCGGACCCGCCTCGGGACGCACGGCGGCCGCGACCAGTTCGGCGACGCACAGGGCGGTGAACCCGGCGATCACTCCGCCGAGCGCGGCGCACGCGGCGCGCACCCGGCGGGACCGGGCGGTCCCTTGCTTCTGCGAAACGTCTTGGTCTGTCGTCACGCCGGGAATTCGACGCGGATCGGCGGACGGATTGGTCGTTCACTCGATCGAATTAATTCCGATCATCGGCCAATCCGCGGGGACCGCTGTCTCGAATGACCTCTGAGGGGCACTGGGAAACGGACCCGGCCAGGCATGCAACACCGGAAGGAACCCGAATGACTGGGGAGCGGCGGCGCACAGCCGTAGTGGGCAGCGGGGTCGCGGGACTGACCGCCGCGCACGTCCTGGGAAGGGCGCACGACGTGACGCTCGTCGAGGCGGACGAGCGGGCCGGCGGGCACGCGCACACCCACGACCTGACCACGTCGGACGGCGGGACCCATCGCGTCGACTCGGGGTTCATCGTGCACAACCGGCGGACCTACCCGCACCTGCTCCGGCTCTTCGACGAGCTCGGAGTGGCCACGCAGGAGTCGGAGATGAGCATGTCCGTGCGCTGCGAGGGGTGCGGACTGGAGTACGCGGGCGCCCGCGGCGCCGCCGGCCTGTTCGCGCAGCCCGGTTCCGTGCTGCGCGGCCCGTACCTGCGCATGCTCACCGAGGTGCCGCGCTTCCACCGCGCGGCCAGGGCCCTGCTCGCCCTGCCGGAGGGGACCGCCGAGATGACCCTCGGCGAGTTCGCCCGGCGCGGGCGGTTCTCCCCCTACTTCCGCGCGCACTTCCTCACCCCGGTGGTCTCCGCCGTCTGGTCCTGCGACCCGGTGACCGCGCTGAGCTACCCCGCCCGCTACCTCTTCCGGTTCCTGGAGCACCACGGGATGCTCACGATCGGCGACTCGCCGGTCTGGCGCACCGTCACCGGCGGCTCCCGCGAGTACGTCGACCGCGTCGTCAAGCAGGTGCACACGCTGCGGACGAACGCCCCGGTCACGTCCGTCCGCCGGCACAGCGACGGCGTCGAGATCGTCACCGCGGACGGCACGACGGAGCAGTACGACGCGGTGGTCCTCGCCACCCACCCCGACCAGGCCCTCCGGCTGCTCGCCGACCCGACCGACGAGGAGCGGCGGACGCTCGGGGCGTTCCGCTACTCCCGCAACCCCACACTGCTGCACACCGACACCACGCTGCTGCCCCGCAGCCGCGGGGCGGCGGCCTCCTGGAACTACGTCATGCCGTCCTGCGCCGCCGACGCCGACCGGGTCACCGTCAGCTACGACATGAACCGCCTCCAGCGGCTCGACGCTCCCGAGCGGTTCGTCGTCACGCTGAACGGCGCCGACCGGGTCGACCCGGACCTCGTACGCGCCCGGATGGTGTACGAGCACCCCGTCTTCACGCCCGAGTCGGTCGCCGCCCAGGCACGGCTGCCCGCCCTCTCCGGACCGGTCACCGCCTATGCCGGGGCCTACCACGGCTGGGGGTTCCACGAGGACGGCTGCCGTTCCGGCGTCGAGGCGGCCGCCGCGCTCGGGGTGGCCTGGTGACCGGCGCCCTCTACCCGTGCACCGTGGCGCACGTGCGGACCTCCCCCCGCCGCTACGCCCTGCGGCACCGCACCTACCTGTGGCTCATCGACCCGGACCGCCCGCCGCGGCTGCCGGCCGTCCTGCGCCCGCTGGCGGGCTTCGACGCCCGTGACCACTTCGGCGGGACCGCGCCCACCGTCAGGGCCGGACTCGAACGGTTCCTGCACAGCCGGGGCGTCGAGCTCGGTGACGGCACCGTCACCATGCTCACCCAGGCCCGGGTCCTCGGCCACGTCTTCAACCCGCTGACCGTCTACTGGTGCCGCCGCGCCGACGGAAGCCCGCTCTGCGTGGTCGCCGAGGTGCACAACACCTACGGCGAACGGCACTGCTACCTGCTGCGCCCGGACGCCGAGGACCGTGCGGACACCCGCAAGGACTTCTACGTGTCGCCGTTCTTCCCGGTCGACGGCGACTACCGGATGCGGCTGCCCGAACCGGACGGGCGACTGAGCCTGACCGTCCACCTGGAGCGCGAGGGTGCCCGCCCGTTCACCGCGACCGTACGGGGTACACGGCGTCCCGGTACGCCCGTTCAGCTGCTGCGGCTGTTCCTCCGCCACCCGTTCTCCACGGTGGTCGTCTCCGCCGCCATCCGCTTCCACGGCATCCGGCTCTTTCTCCGCCGGCTGCCCGTCCAGCCCCGCCCCTCCCACCCCACCCAGGAAGGCATGCAGTGAAGGTGCCCACCTCTCCCACTTCCCCCAGCGCTCCCACCCCGTTCGCCTCGCCCGTGCCCAGTGGCGCGGTCCCGGCCCAGGCGCGGACCGGGACGCCGTTCCTCGGGGGTGCCGACCCGCGGCGCTGGCCCGACGTCGCCGCCCAGCCACGGGCCTCCGCGGTCCGGACCGCGGTGGCCGAACGCCTGGTCAGGCACGCGCTGGCCCGGCTCCCGCTGCGCGCCCGGCTCGCCGGCCGCGACAGCATCGGACTGGGCGGGCCGCTCATGGAGATCCGCCGGCCGGACGCGTTCTTCCGGCGGATCGGTGCGAGCGGGCTCATCGGCTTCGGCGAGTCCTACATGGCCGGCGAATGGGACTCGCCCGATCTGGTCGGCGTCCTCACCGTCCTCGCGGGGAACGCGGCCGAGCTCGTCCCCGCACCGCTCCAGAGGCTGCGCCGTCTGTGGGCGCTGCGGCAGCCCGCCTCGCAGGCCAACACCCCCGAGGGCTCCCGGGACAACATCAGCCACCACTACGACCTGTCCAACGACCTGTTCGCGCTCTTCCTCGACGAGACGCTGAGCTACTCCTCGGCGGTCTTCCGCGGATTCCCCGCCGACCAGGACCTGCTGCCCGCGGCCCAGCACCGGAAGATCGACCTGCTGCTCGACTCGGCCGGTGTGGGCCCCGGTACCGAACTGCTGGAGATCGGCACCGGCTGGGGCGAACTCGCCCTCCGCGCCGCCGCCCGCGGTGCCCGCGTCACCACCCTCACCCTCTCCCGCGAGCAGCAGGAGCTGGCCCGGGGCCGGATCCGGGAGGCCGGTCACGAGGACCGCGTCGACGTGCGGCTCTGCGACTACCGGGACGTCACCGGCACCTACGACGCGATCGTCAGCGTCGAGATGATCGAGGCCGTCGGCGAGGAGTTCTGGCCGGTGTACTTCCGGACGCTGGAGCGCTGCCTCGCCCCCGGCGGCCGGGTCGCGCTCCAGGCCATCACCATGCCCGACGACCGGATGCTCGCCAGCCGCAGCACCTACACCTGGATCCAGAAGTACATCTTCCCCGGCGGACTGCTCCCCTCCACCGAGGCCGTCGAGCGCGCCACCACCGCCCACACCGGGCTGCGGATCCGGCAGCGCAGCACCTTCGGCCTGCACTACGCCGAGACCCTGCGCCTGTGGCGGGAACGCTTCGAGGAGCGTGCCGCCCAGGTCGACGCACTCGGCTTTGACGCGGTCTTCCGCCGCATGTGGACCTTCTACCTCGCCTACTCCGAGGCCGGATTCCGGTCCGGTTACCTCGATGTGCAGCAGATTCTCCTGACCCGTGAGGACACCGCGTGAACACCCTTACCGACGCCCCGGGAGCCGGAGCGGCGCAGCGCATCGCCCCGGTCATCGAGCAGTTCCTCGGCGGTCCGCCGCCGGTCAGGATCAGGATGTGGGACGGCAGCGAGACCGGCCCCGAGGACGCCCCCACGGTGCACGTCCGTTCCCGTCGCGCCCTGCGCAGGCTGCTGTGGCAGCCGGGCGAACTCGGCCTCGCCGAGGCCTACATCACCGGTGACATCGACATCGCCGACGACCTCGCGGCCGGGCTGCGCGCCATGCGCCGCGCGTCCCGGGACCAGGGCCTCGGCCTGCCCCGTCCCGGTGTCGCCGACCGCCTCCGCGCCGCCGGGACGGCGCTGCGCCTCGGCGCCGTGGGCCCGCGTCCGCCGGTGCCCGCGGCCCGGGCCGGGCTCAGCGGCGCCCTGCACAGCAAGGCCCGCGACCGGGCGGCCATCAGCCACCACTACGACCTCTCGAACGCCTTCTACTCCCTGCTGCTGGACGAGACCATGGCCTACTCGTGCGGCTACTGGACCGGGACCGGCCCGGACTACGGAGCCGCCGACGCCCAGCGCGACAAGCTGGAGCTGATCTGCCGCAAGCTCGGCCTGCGGCCCGGCGCCCGCCTCCTCGACATCGGCTGCGGCTGGGGATCGCTCACCCTCCACGCGGCGAGCAGGCACGGGGTCCGCGTCACCGCGGTCACCCTGGCCAAGGAGCAGGCGGCGTACGTGCGCGGACAGGTCGAGGAGCGAGGTCTCCAGGACCTCGTCGAGGTGGTCAACTGCGACTACCGCGACGTCACCGGCCGGCCGGACTTCCGGGGCGGGTACGACGCCGTGTCCACCGTCGAGATGGGGGAGCACGTCGGCGACGCCGAGTACCCGGCGTTCACCGCGCTGCTGCACTCGGTGCTCCGTCCGCAGGGCCGTGCCCTGGTCCAGCAGATGTCCCGCGGCACCACGGCTCCCGGCGGCGGCGCGTTCATCGAGTCCTACATCGCGCCGGACATGCACATGCGACCGCTCGGCGAGACGGTCGGACTCCTCGAAGGGGCGGGCCTGGAGGTCCGTGACGTGGAGTCGATGCGCGAGCACTACGTGCTGACGGTCGAGGCCTGGCACCGGACGCTGGAGGAGCGCTGGTCCGAGTTCGTGGCCCTCGTCGGGGAGGAGACCGCCCGGGTCTGGCGCCTCTACCTGGTGGGTGCCGCGCTGGCCTTCGAGGAACGCCGCATGGGCGTGGACCAGATCCTCTCGGTGCGGCCCGACGCGCACGGCGCGGCGGAGATGCCGCCCACCCGCCACCGCTGGTACGAGGGACTCGGTGCTGCGGCCGGTGCGGGCACGACCGCGCCCGCCGGACCGGTCGCCGCGGGGCCGCGTGCCGGGGCCGGCCGGTGAACGGCTTCGCCTGGCAGGCCTTCGCCGTCAACCTGGGAGCGGCCGCGGGCGCCGCCCTCGCCGTCATGCTCGTGACCTTCCTGATCGCCCTGCGCAAGGGCATGCACCGGATCGTGGACGTGGCCTGGGGCCTCGGCTTCACGGCCGTCGCCCTCGTCTCCTACGCCCTGTCGGCCGACGACGGCGACCCCGCGCGCCGGCTCCTGGTGACCGTGCTGACCGCGGTCTGGGGCACGCGCCTGGCCGTCCACATCGGACGCCGGGGCCGGGGACACGGGGAGGACCCGCGCTACGCCGCCATGCTCGCCAAGGCGCCCGGCAGCCCCGCCCTGTACGCCCTGCGCAAGGTGTACCTGCTCCAGGGCGCGCTGGTCTGGCTCATCTCCCTTCCCGTGCAGGCGGGTTACTACCTGCCTGGGCCGCTCGACGCGTGGGCCTGGGCAGGTGCGGGGCTGTGGGCCGTGGGGGTCGCCTTCGAGGCGGTGGGTGACGCACAGCTGGCCCGTTTCAAGCGCGATCCCGCGAACAAGGGCCGGATCATGGACCGGGGCCTGTGGTCCTGGACCCGTCACCCGAACTACTTCGGTGACTTCTGCGTCTGGTGGGGGCTGTTCCTCGTGGTCTGCACCGACCCCGCGGTGGCCGCCGCCACCCTCGTCTCGCCCCTGGTGATGAGCCTGCTGCTGACCAAGGGCAGCGGCAAGGCACTGCTGGAGCGGCACATGGAGGGACGGCCGGGGTACGCCGAGTACGTCGCCCGCACCAGCGGCTTCTTCCCCTTGCCGCCGGGCACGCTCCGCAGGGGCTGAACAGCGGGACACGAGTGGGCCCCGGCCGGTTCTCCGGCCGGGGCCCGCCCTTGTGCGTGCGGTGCGGACCGCTCAGGCGTCCTGGAAGTCCATCAGTGCCACCGGCGCCGAGGTCGGCTCGTCGGACCCGCCCTCGGGCTCGACCGTGATGCCCATGCCGGAGGCGCGGTCCACGGGGCCGTCCAGCAGGACCGCGTCGTCCTTCGAGGACGGGTCCATCAGACCGGCCGACCGCATGGTGCCGTGGTCGTTGAACCACAGCTGGTAGACCTTGCCGCCCGGCGGCTTCGCCATGTCCGAGGCCATGAAGACCGCCCGGTTCACGCTCTGCGAGACCACCAGGGTGCCGCGGGCGCCGTCCCCGAGGTCCGAGGCGGTCGTCCGCGCGTCCGACGCGGTGAGGACCCGCGCCAGCTGCTCGTTGTACCGCTGGGCCAGGTCGGTCTCCTGCCGCGCGTCCCGGGCGACCTGGTTCTGCCACACGGCGACCCCGCCGAACGCGGCGGCCGCCGCCACACAGGCGGCGAGCGCGTACGTCGACCAGCGGCCGGCCCGGCCGGCGGAAGCCCCGGCGCGTGCGCTGCGCGAATGCGGCGGCGGCACCTGACGTACGGTCGTGATGTCCCGCAGCACCCGCTCACGGAGCGCGGGGGACGACGGTGCGGACACCGCGAGCCCCAGCCGGGCTGCGGTGGCGGACAGCTCCTTCACCTCCTGGGCACACGCCTCGCAGGCGCCCAGATGCCGTTCGAACGAGATGCGTTCGTCCTCCGGCAGCGCGTGCAGGGCGTAGGCCCCGGTCAGCGTGTGCAGTTCGGCCGTGCTCATGCGCTCACCCCCAGGCAGTCGCGCAGCCGGATGAGTCCGTCGCGCAGCCGTGTCTTGATGGTTCCCAGCGGTACGGACAGCAGTTCGCCCACCTCGCGATAGGTCAGTCCGCGGTAGTACGCCAGCGTCACCGACTCACGCTGGATCTCGGAGAGGGTCCGCAGACAGCGCCGTACCTGTTCTCTCTCCAGACGGCTCTCGACCTGCTCGGAGACCTCGTCGAAGTCCGGTGTGCGGTCGAGCAGCGCGGCCTTGTGCTCCCGGGCCGCCGACGCCTCCGCCGAGCGCACCCGGTCCACCGCGCGGCGGTGGGCGAGCGTCAGTACCCAGTTCATGGCACTGCCGCGCGCGGGCTGGTAGCGGGGGGCGGTCCGCCACACCTCGACCAGGACCTCCTGCGCCACCTCCTCGGACTGGGCCGGGTCACGGAGGACACTCCGCACCAGACCGAGGACCGGCCCGCTGACCTTGTCGTACACCTGGGTGAAGGCGTTCTGGTCACCGCGGGCGACCTGGACGAGCAACTCGTCCAGGGTGGGCCCCATCGAAGGGATCCCACTGATCTGTACGGCTTCTTTCACGTGGGGGTTCCTCCCGGAGCACGCATCGATTCACTGATGATTCGGAGTCTGCGCCCCTCCGGATTGGTCGAACATCTCATGGATGTGACGGACCGCCTGCATCCAGGACGTCGGAAACACGGAACCCGGCCGCCGTCGGGGACGGCGGCCGGGTTCCGTGGACGGCCGGGGTGAGGGGCTTCCGTCCGGACCGGTCCGGATCAAGGACTGACCGGTCCGGACCGGAGCCGACCCGTCCGGGTCAGGAGCCGACCGGCCCGGACCGGTCGGCGGGCCGCTCCGGGGGTACGGCGGGTCTCAGGCGGCGCGCTCCTGCTCGCGCTCCACCTGCTCGTTCCACTCACGCTTGACCGCGCGCCAGGCGTCGTCGTTCTGGCCGAGGCGCCAGTAGCCGGAGATCGAGAGCTGTCGCAGGGGGATGCCGCGCTCCAGCCGGAGGTGGCGCCGGATCTCCTTCACGAAGCCCGCCTCGCCGTGCACGAAGGCCTGCACCTCGCCCTCGGGGAACTCCAGCGCGCTCACCGCCGCCACCAGGGCCTCGCCGACCGGGCGGTCACCGCGGTGCAGCCAGGTCACCGAGACGCCGTCCGGGGCCACCAGCTTCTGCTCCTCCGAGGCGTCCGGCACCTCCAGGAAGGCGTGCACCGGCGCACCCTGCGGCATCCGCTCCAGCGAGGCGGCGATCGCCGGCAGGGCGCTCTCGTCGCCCACCAGCAGGTGCCAGCCGGCCGAGGCCTGCGGCGCGTAGCCGCCGCCGGGACCCAGGAAGGTCACCTGGTCGCCGGGCCTGGCCCGGGCCGCCCAGGGGCCCGCCAGGCCCTCGTCGCCGTGCACCACGAAGTCGATCGCCAGCTCGCGGGCGGCGGGGTCCCAGGAGCGGACGGTGTAGGTGCGGGTGGTGGGCCACAGCTCGCGGGGGTACTCCTCGCGGATCGCGGCCATGTCGAACGGGTGCGCGTAGCCGGCGCCCTCCGGGGCGAAGCACAGCTTGACGTAGTGGTCGGTGAACCCGTCGAGGGCGAAGCCGGCCAGGCCGTCGCCGCCGAGGACCACGCGCACCATGTGCGGGGTGATCTGCTCGGTGCGCAGTACCTGCGCCCCCTGCGCCTTGGGTGTCCGGCGTTGCGGCTGCTCTGCCACGAGGTTCTCCCTGCTCTGGGCGCACACGGCGTTCTGCTCACTTAGGCTAGCCTAAGCTAGCATCTTCATGCCTGGAGCGTGAGGAGCAGGCGCTGCAGGGCGCCCCCCAGGCCCCAGCGCGTCGCCAGGGCCTCCAGGGCCGCCGGGTCGCGGGGCTCGCGGGGGAGCGCGGGATCGAAGGCGGGCAGCGGGACGTCACCGGCGACCCGGACGACCTGGGGTGCCACCGCCACGTAGTCCCGGGCCTCGTCCAGGCGCCTGCGCTGGGACGGGGTCAGCCGGGCGGCCGGGTCGTCCACCGCGGCCATGATCCCGGCGAGGTCGCCGAAGGCGTCCAGGAGCTTGGCCGCCGTCTTCTCCCCGATGCCGGGGACCCCGGGCAGTCCGTCGCTCGGATCGCCGCGCAGCAGCGCCAGGTCGACGTACCCGGCGCCGTCCACGCCGTACTTCCCGCGCAGCCACGCCTCGTCCGTCACCTGGAGCGTCCCGACGCCCTTCAGCGGATACAGGACCCGCACCCCGCGGGCGTCGTCGACCAGCTGGTAGAGGTCCCGGTCGCCCGTCACGATGTCCACCGGTCCCGCGGCCCGCCCGGCCAGGGTGCCGATGACGTCGTCCGCCTCGTACCGGGCGACCCCCACCCGGGCGATGCCGAGGGCGTCGAGGACGGCCTCGATCACCGGGACCTGCGGGGAGAGGGTGTCGGGGACCTCCTCCTCGTCGGGGACGCCGACGGCGGTCTCGGCGGCCACCCGGTGGGCCTTGTACGTCGGGATCAGGTCGACCCGCCACTGCGGCCGCCAGTCGGCGTCCATGCAGGCCACCAGGTCGTCCGGGCGGTGGTCCTGCACCAGCCGGGCGATGAAGTCGAGCAGTCCGCGCACGGCGTTGACGGGGGTGCCGTCCGGCGCGCGCACCGAGTCCGGGACGCCGAAATAGGCGCGGAAGTAGAGGGAGGCGGTGTCGAGGAGCATCAGGCGTCGCGTCACACCCCGATGATGCCGCACCCCACCGACACCGCACGGCCGGCGAGGTCGTGGCTCCCGGGTCACACGGGCGTTCGAAGTGAGCTGGATCACACACATGTTTGGGTTGCGTAAGTGCGGGCAGGCGCGGCACCGGAGCGGACCACGTCCATTTCTCGACGGATGGGCCGTGCTCTGCGGACCGAATCCGCACCGCTCCACGGTCTGCCGAAGGGGGTGGCAGACCGTTCTCGGTTCAACGCGTGAGGTGTATGTGTCAAGGCTGCAGGCTGAGCACTTGTACAAAGTGTTCGGCAGACGACCCGATCAAGCCGTGCAGAAGCTCGAAGGCGGTACGCACCGCGACGAGTTGCGCGCCGACGGCACGACCGCAGCGGTGATCGACGCCTCGTTCACCGTGGAACCGGGCCAGATCTTCGTGGTCATGGGACTCTCCGGATCCGGAAAGTCGACCCTGCTGCGGATGCTCAACGGGCTGCTGGAGCCCACCGCCGGACGCGTGCTGTTCGACGGCCAGGACCTCACCGCCCTGAGCCCCCGCGACCTGCGCACCGTCCGCTCCACCAAGATCAGCATGGTCTTCCAGCACTTCGCGCTCTTCCCTCACCGGAGCGTGCTGGAGAACGCCGCGTACGGCCTGGAGGTCCAGGGCGTCCCGCGTGCCGAACGTGAGGCGCGCGCGACCGAGGCGCTGGAGCTGACCGGCCTCGCCGGCTGGGAGAAGTCCTGGCCCGACGAGCTGTCCGGCGGTATGCAGCAGCGTGTGGGCCTGGCCCGCGCGCTCGCCACCGACGCCGACCTGCTGCTGATGGACGAGTCCTTCAGCGCGCTCGACCCGCTGATCCGCCGCGACATGCAGGACCAGCTGCTCGAACTGCAGAAGCGCCTGAAGAAGACGATCGTCTTCATCACCCACGACCTCAACGAGGCCATGCGCCTCGGCGACCGCATCGCCGTGATGCGGGACGGTGCGATCGTCCAGCAGGGCACCGCCGAGGACATCCTCGTGCGGCCGTCCAACGACTACGTCGCCTCCTTCATCCAGGACGTCGACCGCTCCCGGGTGCTCACCGCCGGTTCGATCATGGAGGCGCCCGAGGCGGGCCGCTCCCACGCGGACCTGCTCGCCGAGGCCTCCGCGACGGTGACGTCGGAGACCCCCATAGCCGAGCTCTTCGTGCCCTTCTCCACCAGCGGGGCGGCCGTGGCCGTCACCGGTGAGGAGGGCGGCGTCGTGGGCGTCGTCCCGCGCGAGCGGCTGCTCGCGGCGCTCGGTGAGGAGCCCCAGGTGGAGCCCCCGGCCGACGCCGCGGCACCCGCCTCCCGGACCGAGGTCAAGAAGGTGATCGCCGGTGCCTAGGCTCTCCTTCGGAAGCTGGGTCGAGGACGCGGTCGACTGGCTCCAGTCGAACCTCACCTTCATCTTCGACTTCATCAAGACCGTCCTCGGCGGCATGTACGACGGCGTCAACGCCGTGCTCGGCGGCGCCGAGCCGCTCCTGATGGCCGGCATCTTCGCCGTCATCGCGTTCTGGCTGCGCGGGGTCATCCCCGCGGTGCTCACCTTCGCCGGCTTCGCGCTCATCGACTCCCTCGCCCTCTGGGACGAGGCGATGGCCACGCTCTCGCTGGTGGTCGTGGCTGCGGTCATCACCATCGTGATCGCGGTGCCCACAGGCATCTGGGCGGCGCGCAACAACCGGGTCAGCTCCGCGCTGCGGCCGGTGCTCGACGTCATGCAGACGATGCCCGCCTTCGTCTACCTGATCCCCGGCGTCATGTTCTTCGGCGTCGGTGTCACCCCCGGTGTGATCGCCACCATCGTCTTCGCGATGCCGCCCGGCGTCCGTATGACCGAGCTGGGCATCCGCCAGGTCGACAGCGAGCTGGTCGAGGCCGCCGAGGCCTTCGGCACCACGCCCAAGCACACCCTCACCCGGGTGCAGCTCCCGCTCGCCCTGCCGACGATCATGGCCGGTATCAACCAGGTCATCATGCTGGCCCTGTCGATGGTCGTCATCGGCGGCATGGCCGGCGCCGGCGGTCTCGGCGAGAAGGTCTACGCGGCCATCACCCAGCTCCAGGTCGGCCTCGCCGCCGAGAGCGGCATCGCCGTCGTCATCCTGGCCATGTACCTGGACCGGATGACCGGCGCGCTCAACGAGCGGGTCTCCCCGCTCGGCCGCCGTGCCGCCGCCAAGGTCGCCGCCGGTGCGCGACGCCTGAAGTTCGCCCACTACAAGCCGGGCACCGCCGTCGCGATGACCGGTGTCGTGGTCCTCGCGCTCGTCGCGGGCGGGCTCAACATCGCCGGCTCGTCCGACGCGGAGGCCGGTCAGGCCGACAGCGCGAACGTCGGCAAGGGCCAGAAGATCAACATGGGCTACATCCCCTGGGACGAGGGCATCGCCTCCACGTTCCTGTGGAAGGAGATCCTGGAGCAGCGCGGCTTCGAGACCGGGATCACCCAGCTCGACGCCGGTCCGCTCTACTCCGGTGTGGCCCGCGGTGACATCGACTTCCAGACGGACTCCTGGCTGCCGACGACGCACAAGGACTACTGGGACAAGTACAGCGACCAGCTGGACGACATGGGCGCCTGGTACGGCCCGACGTCGCTGGAGCTGTCGGTCCCGTCCTACGTCAAGGGCATCGACTCGCTCGAGGACCTCAAGGGCCAGGGCAAGAAGTTCGACGGCAAGATCATCGGCATCGAGTCCAGCGCCGGGATGATGGGCACCCTCAACGAGAAGGTGCTCAAGGAGTACGGCCTGGAGGGCGAGTACAAGGTCGTCTCCTCCAGCACCTCCTCGATGCTCGCCGAGCTGAACGCCTCCATCAAGAAGAAGGAGCCGGTCGTGGTGACCCTGTGGTCGCCGCACTGGGCCTACGGCAAGCACGACCTGAAGAAGCTCAAGGACCCGAAGGGTGCCTGGGGCAAGGGCGAAGAGGTCCACACCGTCGCCCACAAGGGCTTCGCGGAGAAGTCGCCCGCCGTCGCCGCCTGGCTCAAGGACTTCAAGCTCACCGAGAAGCAGCTCACGAGCCTGGAGAACGAGATCCAGACCGCGGGCCAGGGCAAGGAGCAGGACGGCGTCCGCGCCTGGCTGAAGAAGAACCCCGGCCTCGTCGACAAGCTGGCCCCGGTGCCGGGCGGCGCGGGCGGCTCGCAGCAGGGCAAGGACGCGGGCAAGACCGTCAACATGGGGTACTTCCCGTGGGACGAGGCCATCGCCTCCACCTACCTCTGGCAGAACATGCTGGAGGACCGCGGCTACAAGACCACGGTCAAGCAGCTCGACCCGGGCCCGCTCTACACCGGTCTGGCCCAGGGACAGCTCGACGTCCAGTTCGACTCCTGGCTGCCGACCACGCACAAGGACTACTGGGACCGCTACAAGGACAACCTCACCGACCTCGGATCCTGGTACGGCCCGACGTCGCTGGAGCTGTCGGTCCCGTCCTACGTCAAGGGCATCGACTCGCTCGACGACCTCAAGGGCCAGGGCAAGAAGTTCAACGGCAAGATCATCGGCATCGAGTCCAGCGCCGGGATGATGGGCACCCTGAACAAGAAGGTGCTCAAGGAGTACGGGCTCGAAGGTGAGTACGAGGTCGTCTCGTCCAGCACCTCGTCGATGCTGGCCGAGCTGAACCGGTCGATCAAGAAGAAGGAGCCGGTCGTGGTGACCCTGTGGTCGCCGCACTGGGCCTACGGCAAGCACGACCTGAAGAAGCTCAAGGACCCGAAGGGTGCCTGGGGCGAGGGCGAGCAGATCCACACGGTCGCCAAGAAGGACTTCGCCAAGGACTTCCCGGAGCTGACCGGCTGGCTGAAGGACTTCAAGCTCAGCGAGGCGCAGCTGGCCTCGCTGGAGGTGGAGCTCCAGAAGGGCGGCGCCGGCAAGGAGAAGGAGTCCGCCCGCCGCTGGATGGACGCCAACCCGGACGTGGTCGCGAAGCTGGCACCCGTCAGCTGACCCACCCGGCCCACACCGGCCATGACGAAGGGGACGGCCCCGGTAGCGAACCGGAGCCGTCCCCTTCAGGCTTGTCCGAGGGAGTCCCCGAAGGTTCCCGTCCGCCGGCTTCCCCCTCCGTCGTGCGAACGACATGCGTAGGGTGCTGGCAACCGGGAGGATGGCGAACCGGGGAGGGAGCCGGACATGGACGACAAGGAAACCCTTCGAGTGGGTGCCGCGGTCCGCCGACGCCGCAGGGCCCTCGATCTCACCCTGGCCGCGGTGGCCGGGCGCAGCGGGCTGTCCGTACCGTTCCTCAGCCAGATCGAGAACGAACGGGCCAGACCGAGCCCACGGTCCCTGGACCGGGTGGCGGAAGCACTGGAGACCACGACCGAGCGGCTGCGGGCGGCGGCGGACTCGGCGCGCGCCGTCGACGTCGTACGGGGCGGCGGCGAGGACGGGGTGCGGCGGCTGGTGCGCGGGCGGCACCAGCTCAGCGCCCTGGAGTTCGTCGGCGAGCAGGACCTCGGGCGCGAGTTCCAGCACCGCAACGACGAGGTGATGTACGTCGTGGAGGGCGCGGTCGACGTCGAGGCCGAGGGCCGGGCGCACCGGCTGGGCAAGGGCGACAGCCTCTTCCTCTCCGGCGGGGTGCGTCACCGGTGGCGGGCCACCGAACCGGGCACCCGGCTGCTGGTCGTGTCGGTCGCCGAGCACATCGACGCGACCTACGACGCCCGCCGCTGACCGGTGACCCGGGCACGCCCCCTGCGGGAGCGGCCCGCGGCGCCCGGATCAGGCGGTGCGGACCGCCGGCACGCGGGGCCCGGGCGCCGCGGGCAGCGTCCCGCCGACGAGGCCGCCCAGCGTCCGCGCCCCGGCGAAGGCCCAGGCGGCCACCAGCAGGACGTAGAGCCCCGCGGCCAGCCAGCCGAACGCCTCCAGCCCGGTGTGCCGGGCCAGTCCCGCCGCGCCGGTGACGCAGGTGCCCACCGGGAAGGTGAACCCCCACCAGGTCATCGTGAAGCGCATCCCCCGCCGCAGCGCGCGGATCACCAGCACGGCGGAGACGGCCAGCCACAGCAGGGCGAACCCCGTCACCGGCACCCCGTACAGCACGGCGAAGGCGGCGAAGGCCGGGGCGTACGGCGCGGACACCGCACCCGGTGCCACGTCGGCCAGCTGGTTGACCGCGGTCGTGGACTGGCCCATAGGGCCGAGCACCAGGAACAGCGTCGGGGTCAGCGCGAGCGGCAGGGGCCCCTCGTGGACCAGCCGTGCGAAGACCAGCGGCAGGACCACCAGGGTGGCCAGCAGCGACAGCCCGAACATCGCGTAGCAGGCCAGCAGGAGCGCCTCGCGCCCCTGGCCGGGCGGCAGCTCGGGGACCAGCAGCGGGCCGACGGCGGCCGAGACCATCGGGGCGACCAGCGGCAGCAGCCAGACCGGCGACGCGGTGCCCGGCGCGGGACGGTGCCGCAGGATCATGAGACAGGGGATCGCCACGGCCGCGGCGAGGCCCGCGACCGTGCCCGCGGTGAACAGCAGGACGTCCACCGTGACCGCGGCCCGGTGCCCGAGGACGTCCCGGCCGACCACCAGCGTGCCCGCGCCGACGGCGAGGAGCGCCATGGACGCGCAGCCGTGGAACGGGGCGACAGCCGGGTCCAGCAGATGGGCGCGGGCCTGGTCGCGGTGCAGGACCCAGTGCCCGGCGCGCGCCGCCAGCACGGCGGCCAGCAGCACCGCGGACAGCGCCCACACCACGACGCAGCCGGCCCGCAGCCCCGGCACGCCGAAGGGCAGCGCCGCCCCGGCCGTGGCCACGATCGCCGTGCCCATGACCGTGGCGTACCACTGGGGGCCGAAGTGGCGCAGGCACGGGAGCCGGCGGGAGCGGGGACGGGATGCGGCGGCCCCGGTCCGGGACCGCGAAAAGATGGCCATGCCACGATTCTCGGCGGGCGGACCCCCGCCCACCAGGGAGCACGGAGCTATGAGGTCATAGGCTGGGGTTATGTCCGGTGACGTGCCCCCGCCCTCCTCCCTCTCCCACCGGGTCCCCGACCTGGGGGCCATGGTGCTGCTGCTCGCCGTCGCCCGGCACGGCAGTCTGGGCAGGGCCGCACGGGAGGTCGGCATCAGCCAGCCGGCCGCCTCCGGCCGCATCCGGTCCATGGAGCGGCAGCTCGGCGTCGCGCTCCTGGACCGCTCGCCGCGCGGGTCGCGGCTGACGGACGCGGGCGCGCTGGTCACCGACTGGGCGCGCAGGGTCGTCGAGGCGGCCGAGGTCTTCGACGCGGGTGCCCGGGCGCTGCGGGACCGCCGCGACTCCCGGCTGCGGGTCGCGGCGAGCATGACGATCGCCGAGTACCTGCTGCCGGGCTGGCTGATCGCGCTGCGGGCCGGACGCCCCGGCACCGAGGTCTCCCTCCTCGCGGGCAACTCGGCGGCGGTGGCCCTGCGGCTGCGGGCCGGTGAGGCCGACCTGGGCTTCGTCGAGGGCCTCTCGACACCGGAGGGGCTCGACGGCACCGTCATCGCGCACGACCGGCTCGTCGTCGTGGTCGCCCCGTCCCACCCGTGGGCGCGCCGGGACCGGCTGACTCCCGGGGAGCTCGCCGCGACCCCGCTGATCCTGCGGGAACACGGCTCGGGCACCCGGCAGGTCCTGGACGCCGCCCTCGCCGCGCACGGAGGACCGGCCCGCCCACTGCTCGAACTCTCCTCCACCACCGCGGTGAAGGGGGCCGCCGAGAGCGGCGCCGGCCCCTGCGTACTGAGCGAACTGGCCCTGGGCGTGGAGCTCTCCGCGCGACGCCTGGTCACGGTCCCGGTCGCGGGCGTCCGGCTGCGCCGCCAGCTGCGGGCGGTCTGGCCCGCGGGCCACCGGCCCACCGGCCCGGCCCGCGACCTGCTCTCGCTGACCGCGGGCGGGACGACGGCCTGAGGGCTGACGCTTGTTGCCGGACGCCGGAGGGCACACGGCGCACGGCTGAGGCCGACGCGACTCGTTCCGCACCGCTCGGGCCGACGGGACGGACCCGCCCCGCGCCGCTCAGGCCGGTGTGACGGCCGCTCCGCGCCGGGCCGCCGCGGCCACCAGTGCCCGCATGATCCGCAGGTCGTCGCCCATCTCCGGGTGCCACTGGACCCCGAGCACCCACTGTGCGCCCGGCAGCTCGATCGCCTCCACCGTGCCGTCCGCCGCGTGCGCGGAGACCACCAGTCCCGGCGCGAGCCGGTCCACGGCCTGGTGGTGGTAGGTCGGTACGGACGTCTCCTCGGGCACCAGCGAGGCGTACAGCGTCTCCGGGACCGGTGTCACGCTGTGCTCACCGAGCACCCCGGTCTTGCCGAACGGGCCCGCGTGGCCGTCCACATGCTGGGTCAGGGTGCCGCCCATGGCAACGTTGAGCAGCTGCATCCCGCGGCAGATACCCAGCACCGGGGTGCCGGCCGCCCTGGCCGCGCGGAGCAGGGCCACCTCCCAGGTGTCCCGCGCATGGGCCGGCGGGCCCGTCCTGAAGTCCCGCTCCGCGCCGTACAGCCCCGGGTCGACGTCCGCCCCGCCGGCGATCACGAGACCGTCCATCCGGGCCACGACCGCCGCCGCCTTCGCCGGGTCGTCCGGCGGCAGCAGTGCGGCCGTCCCGCCGGAACGCTGGACCAGCTGGGGGTAGGCGGAGGGGAGCACCGCCGCGGGGAGTTCCCAGACGCCCCAGCGAGCCGCCGGCTCCAGATAGGTCGTGACGCCGATGAGCGGTTCGTGCATGGTGCGGTCCCTCCGGCGGCCGGTCGGTGCGCCGGCCCGGTGCAATGGTGTTGCCTCATACCTTTGTTCGTACCGGGCCGCCGCGCAAGAGGAATGATCCGGAAGGGCCGGATCAAGCCAGGAAGCCGCGGAGCAGTGCGGCGGTCCCCGCACAGTGCTCGCGCATGACCGCCCGGGCCGCCTCCTCGTCGCCGTCGAGCACCGCCTCGACGAGGGCCGTGTGCTGGTGCTGGGAGTGTTCGAGGTTGCGTACCAGCAGGGGGATGCAGTCCAGCAGGTCGTTGACGCCCGCCCGGACGGCCGCGTACCGGGCGGCGAGCGAGGGGGAGCCGGAGAGCTCGGCGAGCGTCAGATGGAAAAGGGTGTCGATCCTGCGGTAGTCGGGCAGGGGTGCCTCGTGTGTCGCCGCCAGAGCACCGCGCAGCCGCTTCGCCCCCTCGCCGTCGAGGCCGCGCGACGCGCAGAGCCCGGCCGCCCCCGACTCCAGGACCTCGCGGAACAGCAGGACGTCCTCCAGATCGACGCCCGACACCCGGCGGCGCAGCTCGTCGCCGTCGGCCGGTCCGGTGCGCGGGAGCACGAACGTCCCGCCGTACCGGCCGCGTCTCGCCTCGATCAGCCCCTGGTCCTGGAGCACCTTCAGCACCTCGCGCAGGGTGACGCGGCTGATGCCCAGGAGCGCGGCCAGCTCGCGCTCGGCCGGCAGCCGCCCGCCGTCCGGCACCAGGCCGAGCCGGACCACCTGGAGGATCTGCTCCAGCGCCTCCTCGAAGCCGTTGCCCGCGCGGACCGGCCGGAGCGCGGGCAGCAGCCGGCCGGCGGCGCCGGGATCCCCGGTTTCCTCCGCCACGTCCCGATTCCCTTCCCTCCAATGGTTCTCTCCCATACCTTAGACCGGCTGACCGAACGAGGAGTATCCCGTGGCAGACCGAACACCCCCGCTGGGGACCGACGAGCTGCGCGCACGCGTGGAGCGCGGTGAGATCGACACCGTGGTCCTGGCCTTCCCCGACATGCAGGGCCGGCTCCAGGGCAAGCGGTTCGCGGCTTCCTTCTTCCTCGACGAGGTGCTGGAGCACGGCACGGAGGGCTGCAACTACCTGCTGGCCGTCGACACGGACATGAACACCGTCGACGGATTCGCCATGTCCTCCTGGTCCGACGGCTACGGCGACTTCGCGATGCGCCCCGACCTCGCGACCCTGCGCCCGGTCCCCTGGCACGACGGGACCGCCCTGGTCATGGCCGACCTGTCCTGGGAGGACGGCTCCCCGGTGGCCGCCGCGCCCCGCCAGATCCTCCGGCGGCAGCTGGAACGGCTCGCCGCCCACGGGCTGACCGCCCACGTCGGCACCGAGCTGGAGTTCATCGTCTTCAACGACACCTACGAGCAGGCCTGGGACCGCGACTACCGCGACCTCACCCCGGCCAACCGGTACAACATCGACTACTCGGTCCTGGGTACCGGCCGCGTCGAACCCCTGCTCCGCCGCATCCGCAACGAGATGGCCGCCGCCGGGCTCACCGTCGAGTCCGCCAAGGGGGAGTGCAACCCCGGCCAGCACGAGATCGTCTTCCGCTACGACGAGGCACTCGTCACCTGCGACCAGCACGCCGTCTACAAGACCGGCGCCAAGGAGATCGCCGCCCAGGAAGGCGTCTCGCTGACCTTCATGGCCAAGTTCAACGAGCGCGAGGGCAACTCCTGCCACATCCACCTCTCGCTCCAGGACGCCGACGGGCGCAGCGTCATGGCGGGCGAGGACGGCGGCATGTCCCCCCTGATGCGGCACTTCCTCGCCGGCCAGCTCGCCGCCCTGCGCGACTTCTCCCTGCTGTACGCGCCGAACATCAACTCCTACAAGCGCTTCCAGCCCGGTTCCTTCGCCCCCACCGCCGTGGCCTGGGGCCACGACAACCGCACCTGCGCCCTGCGGGTGGTCGGCCACGGCCGCTCGATGCGCTTCGAGAACCGGCTGCCCGGCGGCGACGTCAACCCCTACCTCGCGGTCGCCGGCCTCGTCGCCGCCGGACTGCACGGCATCGAGAACGGACTGGAGCTCCCCGACGCCTGCGAGGGCAACGCCTACACCGCCGGGTACGACCAGGTCCCCACCACGCTCCGGGAGGCCGCCACCCTCTGGGAGGACAGCGAGGCGGCCCGGGAGGCCTTCGGCGACGACGTCGTCGCGCACTACCGCAACATGGCGCGCGTCGAACTGGAGGCCTTCGACGCAGCGGTGACCGACTGGGAGCTCCGCCGCTCCTTCGAACGCCTGTGAGGAACCCCGTGATCCACGAGCACCGCGTCCTGAACCCGGCGACCGAGGAACTCGTCGCCACCGTCCCCGCCACCTCGGCCGAGGAGGTCGGGGCCGCCGTCACCCGGGCCGCGGCGGCCCAGCGCACCTGGGCCGCGCTGACCCCCGCCGACCGCGCCCGGCTGCTGCGCCGCTTCGCCGTGCTCGTCGACGAACACGGCGAGCACCTGGCCCGGCTGGAGGTCACCGAAGCGGGGCACACCCTGGGCAACGCCCGCTGGGAGGCGGCCAACGTCCGGGATCTGCTGGACTACGCGGCCGGGGGAGTGGAACGCCTGACCGGGCGCCAGATCCCGGTACCGGGCGGGATCGACATCACCTTCCTCGAACCCCTGGGCGTCGTCGGGGTGATCGCCCCGTGGAACTTCCCCATGCCGATCGCCGCCTGGGGCGCCGCCCCCGCCCTCGCCGCGGGCAACGCGGTGCTCCTGAAGCCGGCCGAGACCACCCCGCTCACCGCCCAGTACCTGGCCCGGCTCGCCCTGGATGCGGGCCTGCCCGAGCACCTCTTCCAGGTGCTGCCGGGCGCGGGGGACGTGGCGGGCCGCGCCCTGGTCGAACACCCGGGCGTGGCCAAGATCGTGTTCACCGGCTCCACCCGCACCGGCAAGCAGATCATGGCCGGATGCGCGGACCGGGTGAAGCGGCTGACCCTCGAACTCGGCGGCAAGAGCCCCAACATCGTCTTCGCCGACGCCGACATCGAGGCGGCCGCGGCCACCGCCCCCCTGTCCTTCCTCGACAACGCCGGACAGGACTGCTGCGCGCGCACCCGCATCCTGGTCCAGCGGTCCGTCTACGACCGCTTCCTCGAACTGCTCGTCCCGGCCGTCGCCTCCTTCGTCGTGGGCGACCCGTGGGACGAGAAGACGCAGATGGGGCCACTGATCTCGCTGGCCCAGCTGGAGCGCGTCCGCGGGTTCGTCCCGGACGGCGCCGACGGCATCCGGGGCAGCGCCCCCACCGGCCCCGGCTTCTGGTTCCCCCCGACCGTCCTCACCGGGATCGCCCCCGACGCCCCCGTCGCCACCGAGGAGGTCTTCGGCCCCGTCGCCGTCGTCCTGCCCTTCGAGGACGAGGACGACGCCGTCCGGCTGGCCGACGGCACCGAGCACGGCCTCGCCGGCTCGGTCTGGACCCGGGACGTGGGGCGCGCCCTGCGCGTCTCCCGGGCGGTCCGGGCCGGGAACCTCTCGGTCAACTCCCATTCCGCCGTCCGCTACTGGACCCCGTTCGGCGGCTACAAGCAGTCCGGGCTCGGCCGTGAACTGGGGCCCGACGCCCTCGCGGCCTTCACCGAAACCAAGAACGTCTTCATCGGCACGGAGGTCTGAACACATGACGGACGAACCCGGGAACATCTGCCGCCGCCTGACCGGCCGCACCGCCGTCATCACCGGAGCGGGCAGCGGCATCGGGCTCGCCACCGCCCGCCGACTGGCCTCCGAGGGAGCGCACGTCGTCTGCGGCGACGTCGACGAGCGCGCGGGCAGGGCCGCCGCGGAGGAGGCGGGGGGTCTCTTCGTGCCCGTCGACGTCACCGACCCCGACCAGGTCGAGGCCCTGTTCGCCGCGGCGCACGACACCTACGGCTCCGTCGACATCGCCTTCAACAACGCCGGCATCTCGCCGCCCGACGACGACTCCATCCTCACCACCGGCCTGGAGGCGTGGAAGCGCGTCCAGGACGTCAACCTCACCTCCGTCTACCTCTGCTGCAAGGCCGCGCTGCCGTACATGCGCCGCCAGGGCCGCGGCTCGATCATCAACACCGCCTCGTTCGTGGCCCGGATGGGCGCCGCGACCTCGCAGATCTCGTACACCGCCTCCAAGGGCGGCGTGCTCGCCCTGTCCCGCGAACTCGGGGTGCAGTTCGCCCGCGAGGGGATCCGGGTCAACGCCCTGTGCCCGGGGCCGGTCAACACCCCGCTGCTCCAGGAGCTGTTCGCCACGGACCCGGAGCGCGCCGCCCGCCGGCTCGTGCACATCCCCCTCGGACGGTTCGCCGAGGCCACGGAGATCGCGGCCGCGGTCGCCTTCCTGGCGAGCGACGACTCCTCGTTCGTCAACGCCACCGACTTCCTCGTCGACGGCGGGATCTCCGGGGCCTACGTGACCCCGCTCGACTGACAGCGGACCGACGGCGGGGGCCCGCCTACAGGAAGGTGCGGCCCTCACCGCGGTACGTCGGCACGGTGGCGGTGACCCGGTCGCCCTCGATCAGCCGCAGCTCGTCGAAGCGTTCGCACAGCTCACCGGCCTTGGCGTGCCGGAACCACACCTTGTCCCCGATCAGCAGGTCGTCCGCCGGGGCCCCGATCAGCGGTGTCTGGACCTCGCCGGGCCCCTCCTGCGGGTCGTAGCGCAGGCCCTCGGGCAGGTACGGCACCGGGAGCCGGTCGGCCCCCGCCGCCCCGGACGCCGGATAGCCGCCGCCGAGCACCGTCACCACGCCCACGCCCGGCCGCCGCACCACGGGCTGCGCGAACAGCGCCGCCGGACGGCCCGTGAACGAGGTGTAGTTGTCGAACAGCCTCGGCACGTAGAGACCGGACCCCGCCGCGATCTCGGTCACCGCGGACTCGGCGGCGGTGTGCTGGACACTGCCGGTCCCGCCGCCGTTCACGAACTCCAGTCCGGGGGCCACCGCGCGGACCGCCCGCACGGCCTCCGCGCGCCGGACCGCCAGCTCCCTGCGGGCGGCCGCCTGCATCAGCCGGACCGCGCGCGAGCGGAACGGACGGCCGGCCACCGCGTCGCCGACCCCGGCGACATGGCCCTCGTACGCCATCAGCCCCACCAGCCGGAACCCGGGCCTGCGCTGCACCGAGCGTGCCAGCTCGGCCAGCTGTGCGGGGGAGTGCAGCGGAGAGCGCCGCGCGCCGATCCTGACCCGGCCGCCGAGCATCCGCAGCGAGGTGTCCAGCTCCAGGCAGACCCGCACCTCCTCCGTGCCGCCGGCCCGCGCCGCGTCGATGAACTCCAGCTGCGCGTGGTCGTCCACCATCACCGTCACCGCCGCGGCCAGCTTCGGATCGGCCGCCAGCTCGGCGTACGCGGACCGGTCGGCCGACGGATAGGCCAGCAGGACGTCGTCGAACCCGGCGCGGGCCAGCCACAGTGACTCCGCGAGGGTGAACGACATGATCCCGGCGAAGCCCGGACGCGCCAGCACCCGCTCCAGCAGGGCCCGGCAGCGCACCGACTTGCTCGCCACCCGGAGGGGCTTCCCGCCCGCCCGGCGCTCCAGATCGGCCGCGTTCGCGTCGAAGGCCTCCAGGTCGACGACGGCCAACGGCGCGTCGAGGTGGGCGGTGGCCCGGTCGTAGCGGCTCCGGTCAGCGGTACGGACAGTCATGCCCGCAGCCTGCCAGATGTCTGTACCAGTGGGTAGGGGACGTTCGGTGCAGATCCGCCCGCACCCTCCGCCGTGTTCCCACGGGGACCCGTCCACCCCGTAGAGTGACCGGCACGCGACCGACCGGCGGGCCCGTGGGCGGACGGCGGTCCGTGGCCGGTGCGGGGACGTGGACCAGGGGGGCGGATGAGTACCGAGGCGCAGCGCGCTCCCGTCCCGCCCCGACCGACAGCCCCGCCGTCCATACCCGGCAGCACCCCGGCCCCCGCCGCGTCCGGTTCCCGGCCCGTACCCCCCGCGCCCGCGCGCCCCGCCCCGTTCGCCGGGTCCGCGCCGCCCCCGCACACCGCCGCCCGGTTCCTCCCCGGCCCGCCGCCCGCCGCACCTCCCGTGCCGCCGCCCCCCGCGCCCCGGCACGGGCCCTCCGGCGCGACGGACCCCACCCCGCGCCCGGCCGCCCCGCCCCCGCCGTACACCCACCACCCGTACGCCGAGGCACCCGCCGAGACCACCACCCGGCTGCGCCCCGTCCCGGCCGGGGGACCGGGCAGGACCGTGGCCGCCGCCGTCTGCGCCGTGCTCGGCCTCGGACTCATCGGCGGCGCGGTCACCGGCCGTTGGCTCACCGGCGACTCCGCGGCCGACCCGGGCCCGGGCAGCGCGTACACCGTGGGCCGCTCCGCCTGGCACAGCGTGCCCGTCGACACCCTCTTCCCCCGCACCCTCAAGGGCGACGGCGCGGGACCGGGCGCCACCGACCGCGTCTGGACCAGGATCGGCGTCGCGGGCGACAGCGGCTGCGCGGCGGGACTGGACCCGCTGCTGCTCACCACGCTCCGCCCGGTCGGCTGCGAACGCCTGGTGCGCGCCACCTACACCGACGCCACGCACAGCAGCGTCACCACCGTCGGCATGGTGTTCACCGAGGGCGACACCGAGGCCATGGAGGCGCTCGACACCCGCTTCACCACCCAGCACCTCGCCGACCGGGCCGACCTGATGCCGCACACCCACCCGGTCGAGGGCACCGTCGCGGCCGGCTTCGGCGACCCGCAGCGTGCCAGCTGGACGGTGCACGTCCTCACCGACGTGCCTGTCGTGGTGTTCGCCGTCTCCGGCTTCGCCGACGGCCGTACGGTCACCACGCCGCAGCCCGCGGCCCGGGCCATGGCCGACGGCGCCACGACGGCCGTCGCCCAGGCGGGGCTCGGCCACGAGGCCAAGGGCATCGCCGACCGGGTGGAGCGCACCCTGCGCAGGACCGTCACCGACCTCACGGAGAAGCCGGAATGACCCCTCCCCGGTTCCGGGCGCCCGCCGTCGTCGCCGCGGCCGCCGCCTTTGTTTTGCTGCCCGCGGTGCCGGCCCACGCGGACGCCATCCGGGACCAGCAGTGGGGACTGGAGGCCCTCCACACCGCCACCGCCTGGCAGACCACGAAGGGCGAGGGCGTCACGGTCGCGGTCCTGGACACCGGCGTCGACGACGGCCACCCCGACCTCGTCGGCCAGGTGCTGCCCGGCAAGGACCTCATCGGCTTCGGCGCCGGCCGCGGCGACGGGGCCTGGGCCCTGCACGGCACCGCCATGGCCGGCATCATCGCGGGCGCCGGGAACGGCCCCGGACGGAGCGACGGCGTGCTGGGCGTCGCCCCGGGGGCGAAGATCCTGCCCGTGCGGGTGATCCTCGAATCCGGCGACCCGTCGCGCTCCAAGGCCCGCACGTCCCGCGGCAGCGCGCTGGCCGACGGCATCCGCTGGGCCGCCGACCACGGCGCCGACGTCATCAACCTCTCCCTCGGCGACGACAGCGAGTCCGCCCACCCCGAACCGGACGAGGACGCCGCCGTGCAGTACGCCCTCGGCAAGGGCGTCTCCGTCGTCGCCTCGGCGGGCAACAGCGGGGACAAGGGCGACCGGGCCTCCTACCCGGCCGCCTACCCCGGCGTGATCGCCGCCGCCGCCGTCGACGAGTACGGCACCCACGCCGCGTTCTCCACCCGCCGCTGGTACGCGACCGTCAGCGCGCCCGGAGTGGACATCGTCGTCGCCAACCCCGACCGCCACTACTACATCGAGTGGGGCACCTCCGCGGCCTCGGCCTACGTCTCCGGGGCGGTGGCCCTCGTACGCGCCGCGCACCCGGGGCTCTCGCCGGCCCAGATCAAGACCCTGCTCACCGACACCGCGGGCGACACCCCGGAGGGCGGGCGCGACGACGCCAGGGGCTACGGCACGGTCGACCCCGCCGCCGCGATCGCGGCAGGGGCGAAGCTCCGCCCCGAGGGCCTGAGCGCGCGTGCCGCCGAGGCCGGGTACACCCGGCGGTACTTCGGCTCCGGCCCCGACCCCGAGCAGGACGAGGGGAGCCCGGCCGGCCGGCTGGCCCCCGCCGCGGGCGGGCTCGGAGCCGTACTCCTCGTCCTGGCGGTCGTGCTCCGGCGCGGCGGCGGGAACGGCCGCCGGTACGGCGGCGCGGGCACCGACCGGTACGGCCGCGGCCCCTTCGCCGGGGGCCCCTACCGCTGAGCGGAGCGATGCCCTCCCATGGTCCGCCGGGTCAGCTCTGCCCCCCCCGCTGACGTCTCGGCGGGCGGTACGGCGGCGGTCCCGGGGCCGTACCGCGCCGGGCGGCGGGGGAGGCTCCCGGGCCGCTCGGCCGGCGGCCGTCCGTGCCCGCCCGCTCACCCGTGCCTCCGCCCGCCCCGTCCGTGCCCGCCCGGCCGCCCGGGCGGGGGAGGCGACCCACTACGCTCGTCGTGTGGCGCTCAAGAACATCCCGGACCCCGGTTTCTCCGACGACGACGGCACCGCCTCGCCCGCACTGACGGCGGCCCTCGCCGCCTGGGCCGAGGACCGGACGGCCGTCCCCCCGGTCCTCGCGGCACTCCGCGACGCCCGGCTGCTCGTCCCGGTCGTCGCCGTGCTCGGCGAGGTCGAGGAGGACGAGAACGGGCTGCGCCGCGAGAAGACCAGCGACATGGCCGTGCCGACGCTGCGGGCCGGCGGCCGGCGCGCCCTGCCCGCCTTCACCTCCACCGCCTCGCTGGCCCGCTGGGACCCGCAGGCGCGCCCCGTCGCCGTACCCCTGCACCAGGCGCTGCAGGCCGCCGCGCACGAGAAGGCGGACACCGTGGTGCTCGACCTCGCCGGGCCCGTCGCCTTCGAGCTGACCGGTCCGGCGCTGCTGGCCCTGGCCGAGAACCGGGCCAGCGCGGACCCGCTCGACGATCCCGCCGTCGTCGCGGCGGTGCGCGAGGCGGTGGCCGCCGAGCCCGCGGTGCTGCGGGCGCACCTCGGCCCCGGCGCGGCCGACGGCACCCTCGCCCTGGTCCTCGCGCCGGACGCCGTGGTCGCGGAGGCCGCCCGGCGGGTCGCCGACGCGCTCTCCGGCAGCGAGGTGCTGCGCGCGCGGCTGGTGCGCGGGATCGACCTGGCCCTGCTGCCGGCCGACGCCGAGGCCCCGGGCGCCCCGCTGTTCACCCGCTGACGCACGAGGAGCCCGCCGCCCCTCGCGGGCGGCGGGCTCCTCGTGCGTGCATCGGCCGTGGGCTCGGCCGGAGACTCAGCCGTAGACCGGGCCGGTGTACTTCTCGCCCGGGCCCTGGCCCGGCTCGTCCGGCACGAGCGAGGCCTCGCGGAAGGCCAGCTGCAGCGACTTCAGTCCGTCGCGCAGCGGGGAGGCGTGGAAGGTGCTGATCTCGGTCGCGCTCGCGTCGAGCAGCCCGGCCAGCGCCTGGACCAGCTTGCGGGCCTCGTCGAGGTCCTTGTGCTGCTCGCCCTCCTCGGTCAGGCCGAGCTTCACGGCGGCCGCGCTCATCAGATTCACCGCGACGGTCACGATCACCTCGACCGCGGGAACCTCCGCGATGTCGCGGGCCATGTCGTCGAAGCCGGGGTTCTCGGTGCTGGGGGTGGTCGTGTCGCTCATGCCCCACACGATAAGGCCACGCCGCCGCCGCTCCTCCTGCGGGAGCGGTGCGGGCAGCGGGTTCGCCCCGCCCCCGGAGAGCTGCTAACCTTGTGTAACGACCGGCCGGACACCTATGTGCTCGGCCCGCAAGTGGAGGCTCCGATCTCCCACCTGACCGTCCCCCGGGACGGCGGGTCACCGGTCAGGTGGCAGCCATCGTTCCGTACGGACGATGGGGCCGCCCGATTGCGCCCCGCGGTTGCACGCGGCGGTGTTCCGGTAGTCCCTGGAGCCCCGCCTGTGTCCCGTCCGGGGCATTTCTGGTTTCCCGGCTCGGTTGGTCTTTAACAAAAGACGTTACGCGGCTGTCCGCCAGGCGGTCGCGTGGTGCTACCGAGGAGGATCCATCAGCGCCGAGCCCCGCATCAACGACCGGATTCGCGTCCCCGAGGTCCGACTTGTCGGTCCCAGCGGCGAGCAGGTCGGGATTGTTCCGCTTGCCAAGGCCCTGGAGCTCGCACAGGAGTACGACCTCGACCTGGTCGAGGTGGCGGCGACAGCCCGTCCCCCCGTGTGCAAGCTCATGGACTACGGGAAGTTCAAGTACGAGTCGGCCATGAAGGCCCGTGAGGCGCGCAAGAACCAGGCGCACACGGTCATCAAGGAAATGAAGCTCCGGCCGAAGATCGACCCGCACGACTACGACACCAAGAAGGGTCACGTCGTCCGGTTCCTCAAGCAGGGGGACAAAGTCAAGATCACGATCATGTTCCGCGGTCGTGAGCAGTCCCGCCCCGAGCTGGGCTTCCGACTGCTCCAGCGTCTCGCTTCGGACGTCGAGGAGCTCGGCTTCATCGAGTCGAACCCGAAGCAGGACGGCCGGAACATGATCATGGTTCTGGGCCCGCACAAGAAGAAGACCGAAGCCATGGCCGAGGCCCGCGAGGCCCAGGCCGCCCGCAAGGCGGAGCGTCAGGGACCGACCCCCGACGCCGAGTCCGAGGGTGACACCGCTGAGGCCCCGGCCGCAGCGGCCGAGGCTCCGGCCGAGACACCTTCCGAGGCGTGACCTCCGGGGGCAGCCATCCAGGCGCCCCCGGGTCCCTCGGGAACCACCCAAAGATCTGACGTCCCTGCAGTCCGGTGCCCGCACCGTGAGGGGCGCCACTGACGAGGAGATAACGGCGCGATGCCGAAGAACAAGACGCACAGCGGTGCCAGCAAGCGCTTCAAGATCACCGGCTCCGGCAAGGTGCTCCGCGAGAAGGCCGGCAAGCGCCACCTGCTCGAGCACAAGTCGTCCAAGAAGACCCGCTCGCTGACCGGCACGGTCGTCGTGGCTCCGGCCGACGCCAAGAAGATCAAGAAGCTTCTCGGCAAGTGAGGTGCGGCCTCCGGTGCATCCGGAGGCGCCCTCGATCCGACCGGGACCCCATTCGTTTCCGGGTCGGGTGAGTCTGAACTGCGACCACCCGTCCCCGCTGCAAGGAGTTAAAAGTGGCACGCGTCAAGCGGGCGGTAAACGCCCACAAGAAGCGCCGGGCGATCCTCGAGGCCGCCAGCGGTTACCGCGGTCAGCGTTCGCGCCTGTACCGCAAGGCCAAGGAGCAGGTCACCCACTCCTTGGTCTACAACTACAACGACCGCAAGAAGCGCAAGGGCGACTTCCGTCAGCTCTGGATCCAGCGCATCAACGCGGCCGCTCGCCAGAACGGCATGACGTACAACCGCCTCATCCAGGGTCTGAAGGCCGCCAACATCGAGGTGGACCGCAAGATCCTCGCGGAGCTCGCGGTCAACGACGCCAACGCGTTCGCCGCCCTCGTCGAGGTCGCCCAGAAGGCCCTCCCGAGCGACGTCAACGCCCCGAAGGCCGCCTGATCCAGGCCGCACTTCCCAGCGCGTCCCAGCGCTTCGAGCCGGACCCGCAGGCGCACGCCGTCTGCGGGTCCGGTGCGTTGCGGCACGCGTCGCGTACGCAGTCAGCCGTACGCCGAGAAACGTACGCAGAGAAGCCGACTTACGCAGAGAGGCTCGCCGCCGACCATGGGCACCCCCGAACTGATCTCCGCCCGATCGCCGCGGATCGCCGCCGCACGCCGGCTGGCCAGGCGTAATCTCCGCGGCAAGGAGCGCAGGTTCATCGCCGAGGGGCCGCAGGCCGTGCGGGAGGCCGCCGGGCACCGGGGCGGCGACGGCGAGCCCACCCTCACCGAGCTCTTCGCCACCGTCGAGGCGGCCGACCGGTACGCCGACATCGTCGGCGCGGCCCACGCCGCGGGCGCCCGTGTGCACCTCGCGGACCCCGACGTGCTGGCCGGCATCTCGCAGACCGTCACCCCCCAGGGGCTGATCGGCGTCTGCCGCTTCCTGGACACGCCCTTCGAGGACATCCTCGCGGCCCGGCCCACCCTCGTCGCCGTCCTCGCCCATGTGCGCGACCCCGGCAACGCGGGCACGGTGCTGCGCTGCGCGGACGCCGCCGGAGCGGACGCGGTCGTGCTCACCGACGCCTCCGTGGACCTGTACAACCCCAAGTCGGTCCGGGCCTCCGTCGGCTCCCTCTTCCACCTGCCGGTGGCCGTCGGCGTCCCCGTGGAGCAGGCGGTGCGGGGGCTCCGGGACACCGGGGTGCGCATCCTGGCCGCCGACGGCGCGGGACAGGACGACCTCGACGACGAGCTGGACGCGGGCACCATGGGCGGCCCCACCGCCTGGGTCTTCGGCAACGAGGCGTGGGGCCTCCCGGAGGAGACGCGCGCCCTGGCCGACGCCGTGGTCCGCGTCCCCATCCACGGCAGGGCCGAGAGCCTCAACCTCGCCACTGCCGCCGCGGTGTGCCTCTACGCCTCCGCACGGGCCCAGCGCCCGCGACGCGCGGACTGATCCCGCGGCGTGCGCGCGCACGCCGCACCGCCGGGACCGGTCCGGCACCGGATGTACCGGGGTGATCCCGACAACGCGGCGAGCGCGCCTCGGCGACAGGCGGGACTTTCGAAACCCGCCCGAGTAGGGTGGCGAACTCGGGTGCCCACTGCGCCGGTTCGAGAGGTGGGGTACGGGAAGATGGCTGTCGGCACGAGCGGGCCGCGGGAGGCGCACACGGCCGTCGCGCGCGCCTCCTCCGACGGGGCGGCCCCCGGCCGGACCGGCGGGGACATCGCCACGGGCATCGATCCGGACGACCTGCCCGACGGCCTCGTCGTCGCCGACGAGCACGGCCGGGTCGTCTGCTTCAACGCCGCGGCCGCCCGGATCACCGCCACCCCGGGCGAGTCCGTGCTCGGAGCCCCCATCGAGCAGGCACTGCCCCTGGAGGACCTCAAGGGACGCCGCTGGTGGGAGCTGACCGACCCCTACGGCGGTCTCGCCACCCGGGTCGGCCAGCCCGAACGGAACCTCCTGCTCCCCGGCGGCCGCGAGGTCCTGGTCTCCGCCCGCTACGTCCGCGAGAGCCCCACCGGACCGGTCAGGCGTCTCGTCGTGTCCCTGCGGGGCACCGAGGCCCGCCGCCGCACCGAGCTCAGCCACGCCGAGCTGATCGCCACCGTCGCCCACGAGCTGCGCTCCCCGCTGACCTCGGTCAAGGGGTTCACCGCCACCCTGCTGGCCAAGTGGGAGCGCTTCACCGACGACCAGAAGCGGCTGATGCTGGAGACGGTCGACGCGGACGCCCACCGCGTCACCCGGCTGATCGCCGAGCTCCTCGACATCTCCCGGATCGACTCCGGGCGGCTGGAGCTGCGCCGTCAGCCCGTGGACGTCTCCGCCGCCGTCGAACGCCACGTCCAGGCCCTCATCGCGACCGGCCAGGCCCCCGGCCGCTTCCTCGTCCGCACCCGGCAGCCGCTGCCCGCGCTCTGGGCGGATCCGGACAAGGTCGACCAGGTCCTCGGCAACCTCCTGGAAAACGCGGTGCGCCACGGCGAGGGAACCGTCACCATCGAGATCGCCCCTGCGCCCGCACCGGGCAAGAGCGACGAGCCAGGAACGGCGGTCACCGTGAGCGACGAGGGCCCCGGCATCCCCGAGGAGTCGATGGGCCGCGTCTTCACCCGCTTCTGGCGGGGCAGCAAACGCGGCGGCACCGGCCTGGGCCTCTACATCGTCAAGGGCATCGTGGAGGCCCACGGCGGGACCATCGCGGTGGACCGCGCACCCGGCGGCGGCGCCGAGTTCCGGTTCGTGCTGCCGGTCAGCGCACCGGGCTACCTCACAGAGGGGTTCGCGTAGGAAATCGGACAGGGCGGCGGCGCGGGACCCGGGGGCCTCGGCGGCCCACGGGCCGCCCCGCCCCCCGGCGGCCCGTAGACTCGACTCTCGGCACCTTTGCGTCCTCAGTCGTCGAACCAGGTCGCCACCAGCCAATCGGAAGCACGGGAAGAGATGTCGGCACCGAACAAGTCGTACGACCCAGTCGAGGTCGAGGCACTGAAACCGGAAGAGATCGAGCGCATGCGGGACGAGGCGTTCGCCGCCTTCGCTGCCGCCGGCGACCTCGACGCGCTCGCCCAGGCGAAGACCGCGCACACCGGTGGTACCTCGCCCCTGTCGCTCGCCAACCGCGAGATCGGCGCCCTGCCGCCGCAGGCCAAGGCCGAGGCGGGCAAGCGCGTGGGCCAGGCCCGCGGCGCCGTCTCCAAGGCGCTGGCCGCCCGCCAGGCCGAGCTGGAGGCCGAGCGTGACGCCCGGGTGCTGGTCGAGGAGGCGGTGGACGTCACCCTGCCCCACGACCGCACCCCGGCCGGCGCGCGCCACCCCCTGACGACCCTCATGGAGCGCGTCGCCGACGTCTTCGTCGCCATGGGCTACGAGGTCGCCGAAGGGCCCGAGGCCGAGGCGGAGTGGTTCAACTTCGACGCCCTGAACTTCCTGCCGGACCACCCGGCGCGGCAGATGCAGGACACCTTCTTCGTGCGGGGTGCCGACGGCGCCGGGGACGACGAGTCCGGTGTCGTGCTGCGCACGCACACCTCGCCCGTCCAGGCCCGCTCGCTGCTCAGCCGCACGCCCCCCGTCTACGTGGTCTGCCCCGGCCGGGTCTACCGCACCGACGAGCTCGACGCCACGCACACCCCGGTCTTCCACCAGATCGAGCTGCTCGCGGTCGACGAGGGCCTCACCATGGCCGACCTCAAGGGCACCCTCGACCACATGGTCCGGGCGCTCTTCGGCCCGGACATGAAGACCCGGCTGCGGCCGAACTTCTTCCCCTTCACCGAGCCGTCCGCCGAGATGGACATGGTCTGCTACGTCTGCCGCGGCGAGTCCGTCGGCAACCCGGACCGCCCCTGCCGCACCTGCGGCAGCGAGGGCTGGATCGAGCTCGGCGGCTGCGGCATGGTCAACCCGAAGGTGCTCGTCGCCTGCGGTGTGGACCCCGAGAAGTACAGCGGATTCGCCTTCGGGTTCGGCATCGAGCGGATGCTGATGTTCCGCCACAACGTCGAAGACATGCGAGACATGGTCGAGGGTGACGTGCGTTTCACCCGGCCGTTCGGGATGGAGATCTGATGCGCGTCCCGCTTTCCTGGCTGCGGGAATACGTCGACCTGCCGGCGACGGAGACCGGCCGCGACGTACAGGCCAAGCTCGTCTCCGTCGGCCTTGAGGTCGAGACCGTCGAGCAGACCGGCGCCGGGCTCAAGGGCCCCCTGGTCGTCGGAGAGGTCCTGACCATCGAGGAGCTGGAGGGCTTCAAGAAGCCCATCCGCTTCTGCACCGTCGACGTCGGCACCGCCAACGGGACCGGCGCGCCGCAGGAGATCGTCTGCGGCGCCCGCAACTTCGCCGTCGGCGACAAGGTCGTCGTGGTCCTGCCGGGCGCCGTGCTGCCCGGTGACTTCGCGATCGCCGCGCGCAAGACGTACGGCAAGACCTCGCACGGCATGATCTGCTCCACCGACGAGCTCGGCATGGGCGACGACGGCACGCACGGCATCATCGTGCTGCCGCCCGAGTACGAGCCCGGCACCGACGCGATCGAGCTCCTGGAGCTCGTCGACGAGGTGCTCGACATCGCCGTCACCCCGGACCGGGGCTACTGCCTCTCGATGCGCGGGGTCGCCCGCGAGACGGCCGTCGCGTACGGCCTGACGCTGCGCGACCCGGCGCTCCTGGACGTGCCCCCGCCCAACGCGCACGGCTACCCGGTGGAGGTGTCCGACCCGATCGGGTGCGGCAACTTCACCGCCCGCACGGTCACCGGCCTGCGGCCCGAGGCGCGCTCCCCGATCTGGATGCAGCGCAGGCTGCAGAAGGCCGGGATGCGCACGGTCTCGCTGGCCGTGGACATCACCAACTACGTGATGCTGGAGCTCGGCCAGCCGCTGCACGCCTACGACCGCACCCGCGTCGAGGGCCCCATCGGGGTGCGCCGCGCCCGGCAGGGCGAGAAGCTCACCACGCTGGACGGTGCCAAGCGGGTCCTGGACGCCCAGGACCTGGTCATCACCGACGACCGCGGGCCGATCGGCCTCGCGGGCGTCATGGGCGGCGCCGACACCGAGATCGCCGACACCGCCGAGGGCGCGGGGACCACCGAGGTCGTCATCGAGGCCGCGCACTTCGACGCGATCGCCATCGCCCGGACCGCGCGCCGCCACCGGCTGAGCTCCGAGGCGTCCAAGCGCTTCGAGCGCGGCGTCGACCCGCAGGCCGCCGCAGCCGCCGCGCAGCGCACGGTGGACCTGCTGGTCCTCCTCGCGGGCGGCACGGCCGAGGCCGGTGTCACGGAGATCACCGCCCCGTCCGCCCCCCGCACCATCGCGATGCCGGCGGACCACCCCGACCGGGTGGCCGGGGTCGCGTACGGCCGCGAGACCGTCGCCCGCCGCCTCCAGCAGGTCGGCTGCGACGTCTACGGGCAGGACGAGCTGATCGTCACGGTGCCGTCCTGGCGCCCCGACCTGGCCGAGCCGAACGACCTGGCCGAAGAGGTCATCCGGCTGGAGGGGTACGAGAACCTCCCGTCCACCCTGCCGACGCCGCCGTCCGGGCGCGGGCTCACCGACCGCCAGCGGCTGCACCGCCGCGTCGGCCGCGCCCTCGCGGGGGCGGGTTACGTGGAGGCGCCCAGCTACCCGTTCCTCGGTGACGCCGTCCTCGACCAGCTCGGTCTGGACGAGGACGACCCGCGGCGCCGCACGGTCACCCTCGTCAACCCGCTCTCCGACGAGGAGCCCGCGCTGCGCACCACGCTGCTGCCGGGGCTGCTCGGCGCACTGCGGCGCAACGACGGCCGCGGCAGCCACGACCTGGCGCTCTTCGAGACGGGGCTGGTCTTCCTGCCCCGCACCCCCGGAACCGACCCGGCGGGGGAGACCGCGGTCACCGGCGAGGCGAAGGGCGCCCTGCGGCTGCCCGTCGACCGCCGTCCCACCGACGAGGAGATCGCCGGGCTGGACGCGGCGCTCCCGCGTCAGCCGCGCCGTGCCGCGGTCGTCCTCGCGGGCGCCCGCGAGCAGGCCGGCTGGTGGGGCAGGGGCCGTCCCGCCGACTGGGCGGACTCCATCGAGGCGGCGCGCGTCCTCGCCCGCGAGGCGGGCGTCGAGGTCACGGTGCGCGCCGACCGGCACGCGCCCTGGCACCCCGGCCGCTGCGCGGCGCTGTACGTCACCGTCGACGGCGTGGAGACCCTCTTCGGACACGCGGGCGAACTGCACCCGCGCGTCGTCAAGGAGCTCCGCCTGCCCGAGCGGACCTGCGCCATGGAGGTCGAGCTCGACGTCCTGGAGCAGGCCGTCGACGGCGCGCTCCAGGCGCCCCGCATCTCCACCTTCCCGGTGGCGACCCAGGACGTCGCCCTCGTCGTCGACGCGGGCGTGCCCGCCGACACGGTGGAGCAGGCGCTCCGCGAAGGGGCCGGCGAGCTGCTCGAATCGCTGCGGCTGTTCGACGTCTTCACCGGCGAGCAGATCGGTGAGGGCCACAAGTCCCTCGCGTACGCGCTGCGGTTCCGCGCCCCGGACCGCACGCTGACCGTGGAAGAGGCCTCCGCGGCCCGGGACACCGCGGTCGCCCTGGCGGCCGAGCGCACCGGCGCGGTGCTGCGCGGCGCGTAGTCCGTCCCAAGGTGAGACGAAGGGGCGTGTCCGGCCACCGGACACGCCCCTTCTGTTCCCGCGGGGCGGCCGAGGGACCGCACACGGGCCCCGGCCGCCGTCGGGGCGGCGGGGCGTGCGGTCCGGCGCCGGCCGCCCTGCCTCGGAGTGTCGGGCAGGCCGGCAGGGCGATCGGCGCGGAGCGGGTCGTCGAACTGGACGAGGGGGAGCCGACGACCCGGCCGCCTCTTGCGAGGCATTCATTCAAGCGACCGGCGCACCGGCGCGGCAGAGCGCACAGCAGGACGGTTCGGGCATTACGTTCACACCCCGTGTGAACCGTGCTCCACTAGGCTCCTTGCGACACGCAATGGGGGGGCAATGGAGCCCAACGTCCTGCTCGAATCCCTGATCGACGAGGCGGGTGTGTCCCGCGCGGGGCTCGCCGGTCACGTCAACCGGGCCGGCCTCGCCCGCGGGCTGTGCCTGCGCTACGAACACACGGCGGTGTCCCGCTGGCTCAAGGGCCAGCGCCCGCGCGGGCAGGTCCCCGACCTGATCTGCGAGGTCCTGGCCCGCCGGCTGGGCCGGCCGGTGGCGCTCGACGACATCGGCATGGGCCTCACCGGGACGCACACGGAGGCCCGGGGGGCCGGCCTCCCCGGGTTCGTCGAGCACGCGACGGCCCTGTGGCGCTCCGACGAACAGCAGCGCCCGCACCTCGCCACCGCACCCGCCGCCACTGGCACCACGGCCGTGATGCCGGTCTGGGAGTGGGAGAACCCTCCCGAGGACGCCGACGTCTCCCGCCCCGGGCCGCCGTGCGTCGGCACGGCCGACCTGGCGATGCTCCGCGCGGCCCGTACGCACTACGAGCAGATGTACCGGAAGGCGGGCGGCCTCGCGACCAAGCCCCGCATCGTCGGCTTCCTCAACGCCGAGACGGCCCCGCTCCTGCGCGCCGGGTACAGCGACGCCACGGGCCGCCGGCTCCACCGGGCGGCTGCCGGTCTGGTGGCGGTCGCGGGCATCTGCGCCTACGACTCCGACGCCCACGGGCTCGCCCAGCGCTACTTCCACCAGGCCCTGCGCCTCGCCAAGGCCGGCGGGGACCGTGCCCTCGGCGCCTATGTGATCGCCCTGCTGGTCAACCAGTCGCTGCACCTGGCCGAGTTCCGCCGGTCCGTCGCCTTCGCCGAGGCGGCGCTGAGGGCGGCGGGCCCGCACCTCACGCCGGCGCTGGCCGCCGACCTGCACGCGATGCAGGCGAAGGCCTATGCCGAACTCGGCGACCGCCGCGGAGCCCTGGAGTGCATCGGCCGCGCCGAGTCCGAGGCCCGCCGCATCCGCAGCGGGGGCGAGCCGGACGAGACGGGGTACGTCCAGCCGGGTCTCGTCGACATCCAGGTCGCCGAGGCGCTGCTGACCCTCGGGGACCTCGCCTGCGCCCGGGAGCATGCGACGGCGGCCGTACGCTCCCCGGCGCACGACCGCGGGACCGTGCACCGGCTCGCCACGCTGACCCGCCTGGAGCTGCTCCAGGGAGAGGCGGACCGGGCGGCCCGCACGGCCTCGGAGATGGCCGAACGCGCCCGCGGGGTGGAGTCCCTGCGGCTCCGGGACCGGCTGCGCTCGGTGCGCACGGAGCTGGCCGCGAGCGGCAGCGCCGACGCCGCCGCGGCGGCCGGACTCATCGAAGGAGCGCTGCGCGTGCCTCTGTGAGCCCGCCCCGGCGGGGCCCTCACACGTTCCCCTGCGGCCTCGCCCCTGCTCCGATACTGCCATCGACCAGTCGGAAGGTGGCAGAACTGTGCAGTGGACGAACTTGAACGAGCGGACTGTGTATGAGAATCGCTGGTTCCGGGTCAATCTGGCGGACGTCGTCCTCCCCGACGGTCGGCACCTGGACCACTTCCTCATCCGGCTCCGGGCCGTCGCCGCGGCCACCGTCGTCAACGAGGCGGACGAGGTCCTGCTCCTGTGGCGGCACCGGTTCATCACCGACAGCTGGGGCTGGGAGCTCGCCGCGGGCGTGGTCGAGGACGGCGAGGACGTCGCCGCCGCCGCGGCACGGGAGATGGAGGAGGAGACGGGCTGGCGCCCCGGCCCGCTGCGCCCCCTGATGACCGTGGAACCGGCCAACGGCCTGGTCGACGCCCGGCACCACCTGTTCTGGTCCGGCGAGGCGACGTACACCGGGCATCCCGCGCACGCCTTCGAGTCCACGCGCCGCGCATGGGTCCCCCTGGCCCGCGTGCCGGACCTGGTCGCGCGCGGCGAGGTACCGGCCGCGAACACGGCGGCCGGCCTCCTGCTGCTCCACCACCTGCGCCGGGGGTGACGGCAGGCCGTCTCCGCGACGGGTGGGCGGGCGGTCGGGTCACCGTCCGCGGGCGGTCCGCCCGTCCGCGGGGGAGGGGAGAGGTGCGGAGCGGTCGCTGCAGACCCCAGGGAAATCACGGCCGTGCAAGCCTGACCGACTGGCCGGCCCGACCCCTACCGAATCATGAACGGTTCAGGGTGTGCTCCGGAGGAAGGCAGCGGGCTCGGCACGGGCCCCGTCCTGCGCGTGCACCACCAGATGATCGCGGTGATGACGATGACAACGAAGGCCGGAAGGAGCAGGGTGGGGGAACCGACTCCGGAGGACCGGTCGGAGAGTTGCCCGCCCAGGTCGACGCGCAGCAGCGAAGCGCCGAGCAGGGCGCCCGTATTGAGAATGGCGTGGAGGACGATCGCGATCTCCAGGCCCCCGGTGCGCCAGGTGATGATCGCCAGGCAGGTCCACAGCACGAAGTACCAGACGTTGATGTAGAGGTCGGTGGAACCGTGCACCGCCGTGAACAGCACACTCGAGACGAGTACCCCGGCGACGACTCCCGCTCGTGAGCTGCGGGTCCAACTGCCGATGACGCGGAAGACCAACCCGCGGACTCCGTATTCCTCTCCCGTTGTCTGCAGTGGTGTGAGGAGGAGGGTGGCGACGAACATGCCGACGAGGTCGGAGTGCGTCCAGGCCACCTCGGTACTCGGGGCCAGCAGACCGATCAGGTTCACGGCGGCCCAGACGGGGCCGAACACGAGAAGTGCCTTGCCGAACAGGTCGAACCGGAACCGAGAGGTCACCGAGTGCAGTGTCGCGCCGGGCATGCCGTAGAGCCAGCGCTGGATGAGCATGCTCCACGGGATGAGCAGGGCGAGTGACATCATCGAGCCGGCGTGGAAGAGCGGGGTGTAGTCGTCGCCGCCGATGATGGGCGGGGTGTCGCCCATCCGCTGGTCGATGGGGGCGAGCGCCCTGCCGATGGCAGTGGGGAAAATGACGAATCCGGCCAGCAGCAGGACGATCGCCAGGATGCCGCGTCCGATGCGGCGCTTCTCGCCGGCGAGAACGCGGTGGTAGGCCACTCCACCGGGTACGGCGCGGTCGTTGCGCGGCGGGGCGGGTGTGAGGAGCCAGCTGGGTGTGGTCATCGGGTTCATGTGCCTTTCTCTTTGGCGGATCAGCGGCCGGCGGCGTCGAGCGGTGAGGAGTACCGCAGCCGGAAGGTGCGCTCCGTGCTTGTCGGGACGGCGTCGGCGCAGGGTGACGTTCCGTCACAGGGGTGGGCGGACGGGCGCGCTTCGAACGTCCCGCCCCTCTCCGCGACCTGTGGTGTTTCCGACAGGGTCCGGCGAGCCGCGGCAGGTTCAGGCCCACGCCGATCAGAAGCAGCAGCACCGAGACGATGCCGGTCCCCCTGCTCGGCGTCGGGTGGTCGGCGCGGAAGCCGGCTTGCCATCCCTCGGCCGAGGCCGGACGGGAGAGAGCTGTCTGCCGCACAGCGACGGCATCCGTCGCTCTAATGGCATGTACCTGCCCTTTCGGTCGTCGGTCGCGATGCCACTAGTACGCCGTGTCAGTGAGACGCTAGCACGGTGTACTAGAGGTTGCGTAGGGGGCCGAGGAGCAGGAGAGGGGCGAGGGCACGCGAGAGGTTCTTGCACGCTGAGGCTGAGGTGATCGCCGAGGACGTGGGGCGAGGCTGAGCGGTCGCGGCACGTGTGGAATCGAGCGTCGGGTCAGCGTGACGAGCTCTCGGGGCCCGCGCGGCAGACCTAGGTCTACCCCACCCCCGACCTTGGTCGCAGAACGCCTTCCACCGGGGTCCAGGAAGGTTCGAGACATAGGTCCGATGTCATCGCGATGCCCGCTGGAACAGAATCGTTCGCGTACCGGACGGACGGGACACGGGACGGAGCACGCGGTGGTGAAGGGCGGCCACCTGGCTCCGGACGCCTTCGGGATGGTGCTCGCGGCGCGCTGGTGGCCCCCGCAGCGATCCGCTGGGTAACTGGGCCTGGAGCGGGTCTCCTTGGCCGAGCGACGGCCACCTCTGCGGACGGACAGTCCCGCTCGGGCCGGTCGTGGTCCGCAGCATCGTGTCCGGTGGCTGGGCCCACCCGGGGCTTCAGTCCCGTACCGGACGGAGAGTGCCGAGCGCCTGATCCCGTGGGAGCACGGCGCACCTGCCCCTGAAGCGTGCCGTCTGCCGGTCGACATCCGGCTGGCGGACAGCGACATCTGACATCTGACATCTGAGGAGATCATCGTATGCACAGGAAGAAGGGCCTGTCCCTCGGCCTCGCCACGTCGGCCGTGGCGGCGACCGCCCTCGCCGGGGTGTCGCTGGCGATGACCTCGGACACCGCCGAGGCGGGGACCGACACCTTGCGGTGGGGCTCGTGCAAGGACACCCAGAAGACCGCCGGAACCGGTCCTTCGAAGGCGCCGGGAAAGTCCGGCAAGGCCACCGCTCCCCAGCTGGAGTGCGCGACCCTGGACGTCCCCCTGGACTACACGGACCCAGGAGGCCGCACGATCGGCATCGCCGTCTCCCGGATCAAGAGCGAGAACCCCTCGAAGCGCCGCGGCGCGCTGCTGGTGAACCCGGGCGGACCGGGTGTCGGCGGGCTCGGCTACCCGTACGCGCTCGCCGTCTCGGGGCTGCCGCAGAAGGTGCAGGACGCGTACGACCTCATCGGTTTCGACCCGCGCGGCGTCGGTCGCAGCACGCCGGTGACCTGCGACCTCACGTCCGAGCAGTTGGAGCACCGGCCCGTGTACGCACGGACCGCGGCCGACGTCACGAAGGAGGCGGACCACGCGCGGGACGTCGCCCGGCAGTGCGCCCACTCGAAGACGTCGTGGATGCTGCCGCACGTCAGCACCGCCAACACCGCCCGTGACATGGACCGGATCAGGATGGCCCTCGGCGAGTCCAAGATCTCGTACCTCGGCACTTCCTACGGCACTTCCCTCGGTGCGGTCTACACGACGCTCTTCCCGAAGAAGAGCGACCGGTTCGTGCTGGACAGCAACCTCGGCCCGCAGGGGTACGACGTCAGGGCGATGCGGCAGTTCGGCCGGGGCATGGAGGACCGGTTCCCGGACTTCGCGAAGTACGCCGCCGCGCACCCGGAGTACGGTCTGGGCGACACCCCCCGGCGCGTGGAGCGGAAGTTCCACGAACTGGCGGACAGGCTGGACAGGAAGCCGGCCCAGGGGTACGACGGGACGCGCTTCCGCCTGGACACGTTCAGCCTGCTGTACCTCGACTCCAGCATGCCCCTGATCGCGCAGATCTGGCAGGCCCTGGACACGGGTGAGCCGGTGCCGCCGAATCCGTCGGTGCCGGGCCCCGAGAACTCCACGGCGTCGCGGTACTACGTGACCTGCAACGACAGCCGCTGGCCGAGCTCGATCGCCGCCTATCAGTACAGCACTGCGGTGGACCGCGTGAAGTACCCGCTGGTGGGCGGGTCCATGTCCACGATCGGACCGTGTGCCTTCTGGCCGGACGAGCGCACCGAGCCGCAGGTGCGGATCGGTGACCGGGGACCGTCGAACGTCCTCATGGTGCAGAACGAGCGCGACCCGGGCACGCCGTTGGCCGGTGCGAAGAAGCTGCGGAAGGCGTTCGGCAAGCGGGCCAGGATGGTCACCGTCGACCAGGGTGGCCACGGCATCTACCCGAACGCCTCCAACAGCTGCGCGAGCGAAGCCGTGACCAGGTACCTGGCCGCCGGAAAGCTCCCCGCCGAGGACATGGCCTGCGCCGCGGAGAAGTCGATCGACCGGTCGGAGGACGGGTCGGGCACGTGACTCGGGAGGGCAGTTGAAGCGGCAGCAGTCGCGAGCAGGAAGGGCGAGTGGACTTCATCGTGCCCTCCCACCCCGGGCACCCGCCCAAGAACCGCTGATCCGGCCTCACCCCTCAGCCTGACACCGGAGTTGTCAGGGCGAACTGGAAGCGCCTCGCCGCCCGGCCCGGGTGGCGAGGCGCTCGTGCTTTCAGGGAGTGGCCCGGAGGGCTTCCTGGGCTGGTCCGGCACTGCCGACTCATGTCGACGAGGGGTGCCGAACCAGAGGGACGGCACAGTCGGGCTGTCCCTGTCCCCGATGCCGGCACCGAGGATCGCACCTTGTTGACCGGGGTGCGTTGCGCCATGTTTCCGAGCCTGCGCGCGAACGGGCGGCGCGCCGCCCGGCGTGCTGAGCCCGCCTTGTGAAGGTGCGCCGGCGGCGGAGTTCATCGGTGCGATCGCCTCCCCCCACCTGAGAACTGGTCGGCTCTGGTCCTCAATCAGGAAAAGACCCTGCGACGGCAGGGAGGAAGTACCTTGCGGATGATCAGATCGGCAGCCGGACCGTGAACACGGTTTCCGTGCCTGGCCTGCTCGTCACGGTTATCTCTCCGCCGTGCGCTTGCACGAGGTGCCTGACTATGGACAGTCCGAGACCGCTGCCCCCGGTATCTCTGCTGCGTGACTGTTCGGCTCGCCAGAAGCGGTCGAACACCCGGGGCAGATCATCCGGTTGGATGCCGCTGCCGGTGTCGGCGACATGGAGCTCGACGCCGCCCTCCACCCGAGAGCCGCTGACTGTGACGGAGCCGTGTGGCGGTGTGTGACGTATCGCGTTCGACAGAAGGTTGCTCAGTGCTTGGCGTAGCCGGACGGGATCGCCCTCGATGGTGAGGTCATCCGTGAAGTGGCCGATCAATCCGACTCGTCCTGCCTGCGCGGCTGTTCGGTGGGCATCCAGCGACTGTTCGGCCAGCTCCCGCAGGCTCAGCTTGCGGGGATCGAGGCGCAGGGAGCCGGCGTCGGCCGCAGCGAGCACTTGGAGGTCGTCGATGATGTGCTGCAACAGGCCCGCTTCCTCCTGGAGCGAGGCGACGAGCGAGGAGTCCGGATCTGCCAGACCGTCCTGGGCTGCGTCCAGCCAGCCGCGTATGTTGCTGAGCGGGGTCCGCAGCTCATGCGCGATGTCGCTGACCATGACCCTGCGCTGTTCGTCGGTGCGTTCGCGCCGTTCCGACAGCCCGTTGAGGGCCGCGGCCAGATAGCCGATCTCGTCCTTGGTGGTGATGGGGATCCGGAGGTGTCGGCCCGAGGGGTCGCGGGCCGCGTTGGTCAACGTCCGCAACGGACGTATGAGCCGAATCGCGATGATCGCGGTGATGGTGATGGTCACGGTGAGGACCAGGCTGGTGGTCCCCAGGACGCGCAGTGTTCCGGCCCTGGACAGATCGAAGACAGGAGTGGCTGTCTGGGAGGGGCTGGTGACGAACAACAGGGCAGCCGGGGCGACATAGGGCGCCAGCTGTTCGCGCCGGCCTTCCTCCACGCAATCGTCGAGGGGGGAAGAGCCCCGTTCGAAGTCGGCCTGGCTCAGCCGGAACTGCGTGTCGATTGTCAGGGGGTCTTCCATGCGTATGCGATTGCGTTCCGCGCAGATCCTGACGAGTGCGGTGAGTTCGGTGAGGGCCTTCGCCTCGGTCGGCGTGGGGGCGTACAGCTCCTTGGTCGCACAGGCCTGCGGGGTGATCGCTCCGGAGCCGAGGGCCTGGACGACGGGCCTGCCGCTGGGTTCCTCGACGATGTGCGTGCGCAGCCCCTGGGTTTCATGGAAACAGGAGACCTCCTGGCGGGCGACTTGCCTCAGCTTCCTCCGTTCCTCGGTGGGAAGGCGGTAGGGGCCGACAGCCCGTGGATCGATTCGGGAGATTTCCTCCCGCGGGCCGGCGCCCTGGTCCGGGGGCGGACCGAGGTGGAGAGGATCGATGACAGCGCTTGCGTTGAGGGGCAGCCGGTCGGCGGCAGACCGGTCCGAGGCGGCGATGACCTCGCGTGCTCGCGTGGTGATGACGATGCCTCGCCCGGTCCTACGGGCGAGGTCCCGGACGGTGTGTTCGGCCTCGTCCCAGCTCGGGTGCAAGGCCGCGAAGCCTTCGAGTGTGTTCTGGATGGTGGCACCGTCCGCGAGGATCTGGCCGCGTTCCTGCTTGATGGCGAGTGTGGTGCCACGTGCCGTGAGCCAGGCGGTGGCCGCGATGGAGACCAGGGAGATGGCAACGGAGGCGATCAGGAGGCGGAGCAGCAGGCTGTTGCGCAGCGGCACTTCAGGCGCCATGGTCACCGCTGGCCAGTTTGTACCCGATGCCGTGAACGGTCACCAGGTGCTGAGGTCTGCGGGGTGAGATCTCGATCTTCTTCCGCAGGTTCAGTATGTGCACGTCCACGGTACGTTGGGAAACCGTTCTGCCGTGGTCGGTCAGGTAGTTCAGCAGTTGGGATCTGGTGAAGACTCGATCGGGTGAGGCGGCCATCGCGCAGAGTATGCGGAATTCGCCGGGAGTGCAGTTCACCGGACGGTCGCCGATGAATACCTGGTGCCGGATCGCATTCACCGTCAGCGGACCGACCGTGAGGACTTCTCGGTCGACGGCCGCCGACGGGGCCGCAGGAAAGGGAGAGTCTGCGGATGCCGGACGGGCCGTCTGGCGGCTGCGGCGCAGCAGTGTGCGGACGCGTGCGACCAGTTCGCGGGGTCTGAATGGTTTCGTCATGTAATCATCCGCTCCGAGATCCAGGCCCTGGAGAAGGTCGTCCTCGGCGGAACGGGCGGTGAGCATGAGGATGGGCAGATCACCGGCACTCCGCAGGCGTCGGCATATCTCCAGTCCGTCCAGGCCGGGGAGCATCCAGTCGAGGACGAGGAGGTCCGGTGGTCGGCGGGTGGCTTCCTCGAGTGCAGTCTCGCCGCCGTGTACGACGGTTACCTCATGGCCGTCGTGCACAAGGTAGCGGCGGATCAAGTCTGCCTGCTTCCGATTGTCTTCCGCCACCAACACGTATGTGGACATGGTCAGATCATAGGCCTGTGATGCAGGGGGCGGGCGTGGGTGTAGTGGATCGATTTCCCTGACAACTTCTTGACAATTGCGTGCTAGAGGTTGCCTTGTGCCCAAGCGCTAATATTTTCCTGACAATGCCATGCCAGGCTATGCCGCATGAGAACAGTTATGAGCGGTGCCGGCTCCCGTTCGTTGAGCCTTTCATGTGAGAAGCTCCATCTCGTTTCAGTGGCCGTGATGGCGGTGATGCTGCTTGCAGGTTGCTCCGGCTCCGATGGGAACGAGAAACCCGGTGTCGATTCCGTCGATGCGTCCGGAACGGCTGAGAAGGCGGAATCGCGGAGCGGGAATGGTGCGGACGAGGGGGCGGGCGGCTCCGAGTCCGGTCGTCCTCGGCTCCGGATGGACACTTCGGCTGTCGAAGAGGTGCGGATGAGCCAAGGGTATTTTCAGTGCTTGAAGGATCAGGGTGTCGACGTGAGGAAGATCGGGTCAAAATTGGAGGGGGGTGATCCGGAGCTTCTGGGATGGCCTGGCGGGAACGGAGCGGATGATTATCCCGAAGCGGAGAAGAAGTGTCTGGGGAAGAAGCCTGTTCGCCCCCCGGAGACGGACCCGGAAAGAAATCCGAACTACATGAGTAACTATGCTGACTACATTGACTGCATGAATGGGAAGGGGCTCAAGGTGGATCCCCTTCCCAATGGTGAGGGTTGGAACTTCAAGGCGGGCACGACGCCGCCCAGGAACGCTGACCAGATCGAACAGGAATGCATGATCGAGGCGTTCCGTGGGTAGTAACCGCGATTCTGACGAGACGATGCCGCTGCGCGTGACCGTTCAGGAGGGAAGCGGGGAGGTCCGTGACAATGAGGCGGACCGTCCTGAACCGACGGCACGCGGCCGGAAGGCGGCGGTATTTCTCGGTATCGGCGCCGTGCTCCTGGTGGGAGGAGTGGGAACCGGGTTGCTGTGGACGGGCGGTGACGGAAAGATGTCCGAGCCCGAACCCGGTCCGACGATTCGACAGGTTGCGGTGGCCAAGAGGGATATGTCCGGGGGCAAAGAAATGGAGGGCACACTCGGCTACGACTCCGTGCGCACCATCCAGGGCGCCGGCGAAGGAGTGGTGACCTGGCTTCCGAAACAGGGTGCCACGGTCGCGCGCGGTGAGCAGCTGTACCGCGTCGACGAGCGTCCCACCGTGGTCCTCTACGGCAGTACCCCCATGTATCGCAGGCTCGACACTCCCGGCAGTGTCGGCCGTGACATACGGGTCGTGGCCGACAACCTGAAGGCCGTCGGCTACGACATCGGGCAACAGCCGGCTGCGGGCACCGTCGTTCAGCAGCGGGCACCGGTGGGTCAGCAGATGTCGGCGGACGCCTCTCCTTCGACAGCGCCCGGAACGGATCAGGGGACCGCCGAGCCGGGCTCCGGTCCGCCCCCGTCGGCTCAGGGCGACGATGCCGACCAGGGGACCGGAGCCGGCCAGGAGGCGGAAGACCAGACGGGGGCGGGCCAGTCGCCCACGCCCGCCCGGCAGGTCACGGTCAAGGAGGGCGACGGTGTGCTCACTGAGGGCCTGATGTCCGCGATCAAGCGCTGGCAGAAGTCCGTCGACATCGAGCCGACCGGGGTTCTGGAGAGCTCCGATGTGGTGGTGACACGCTCAGCGGTCCGTGTCTCGGAGGTCTCCGCCCAGACGGGAGACGCGGCGGCGAACGAGTTGTTGTCGGTATCCGCCACCACCAAGTCCGTGCGCATTCCGGTGGAGACGCTCGACCTCGGGACCATCAAGGCGGGTCAGAAGGTCACCGTGATGCTTCCGGACGGGACCGAGACCGCGGGCGAGGTCGCCACGATCGGTACGACCATCAAGGCGGACCAGGAAGGAGAGAACGGTACGGGAGTAACCAAGATCAATGTCACCGTCTCGGTCGACGACGCCGAGGCCGTCAAAGGCATCGACGCCGCGCCCGTGCAGGTGAGGTTCGAGGGCGATACCAAGAAGGGCGTACTGGCCGTCCCGGTCGGGGCGCTGCTCGCTCTGCGCGAGGGAGGCTACGCGGTACGTCTGGCCGAAGGCCGATCTGTCGGGGGCAGGCTCGTGCCGGTCGACACGGGCATGTTCGCCCGGGGACTGGTCGAGATCAGCGGTGAGGGGATCGCCGCAGGGATGAAGGTGGAAGCCACCGCATGACCGAGGTCATCAGCGTCCTGGAGGCGAGCGTTGTCCACCCGCCCGAGGTGAGGGCACTCGACTGTGTGTCCCTTTCGGTCGCGCAGGGCGAGTTGCTGGCGATCCTCGGTCCTTCCGGCTCGGGCAAGTCCACCCTGCTCAACATCATGGGCACACTGGCCCTGCCGACCGGTGGCCGTGTGATCATCGAGGGATACGACGTTGCGGAGCTGTCCGACCGCGAACTGTCCGCCCTGCGCGGACGCCGCCTGGGCTTCGTCTTCCAGCACTTCCATCTGACGGACGGACTCACGGCGGCGGAGAACGTGGCGACCGGTCTGCTGTATGCCGGCGTGCCGCGCAAATACCGCAAGAGGAGGGCCACGGAGGCCCTGGCCCGGGTCGGTCTCGCGCACCGCGCCGACCATCTCCCGCACCAGCTCTCCGGGGGAGAGCGCCAGCGGGTCGCCATAGCCCGCGCAGTCGTCCACGAGCCCGCCCTCGTCCTCGCCGACGAACCGACCGGTGCGCTCGACACGGCGAACGGCGAGGCGGCGCTCGCCCTGTTGACCGAACTCAATGCGGCAGGCACCACGATCGCGCTCATCACCCACGACCGGGACATCGCCGACCGACTGCCGCGCAGGATCCATATGCGCGACGGGCGCAAGGTCGCGGACACCGCACTGACCGAGAGCCTCACATGACAGCCACCCACTCCCGCTCCAAGCGCCCCCGCTCCGAACCGTTCTCCACCCAGCACTCAAGTGCCCCGTCCCCGCGCTCACGCAGGTCCGCCACGAGCCGCGTCAAGCCCGTGTGGCTGTCCTTTCCGGATCTGCTGAGTCTGGGCATGCTCGGCCTGCGGACCCGCACGATGCGCGCGATGCTGTCGGCGCTCGGCATCTCCATCGGTGTCGCCACGATGGTGATAGTCACGGCAATCCCGGCCTCCAGCCACCGGGCGTTGATCGAAGAAATCTCGGCATTGGGCTCGAACATGCTGCGGGCCCAGCCGGTCCCCGGACAGGCCGAGCCGGTTCTGCTGCCCGAGGGATCGGTCGCCATGGCGCGCCGTATCGGGCCGGTCACGGGGGCGAGCGCCGTGGCCAACACCAATACGGAGGTGCAGCGTTCCGACGTCACCTCCGGGGAGGACTTCTCCAGCGCGGGGCTGAGCGTTCTGGCGGCCCGGCGGGACCTCCTGGACGTCGTGGGGGGCAGGGTCCTGTCGGGAAGGTTCTTCAGCGAAGCCGATGAACAGTTCCCCACCGCGGTCCTGGGTTACCAGGCGGCCAGCCGTCTCGGTATCGGGGAGATCCCCGCGGACGAGCCTGCTCCGGAGATACGGATCGGCAGATCATGGTTCACCGTCGTCGGCATCCTCCACTCCGTACCCCTGGCCGAAGAACTCGACGTCGCCGTACTGACGGGATGGACCGCCGCCAAGAACACACTCCGGTTCAACGGAAACCCCACGGTGATCTACATCAAGGCGGAAGAGGAGCACCTCGAAGACGTACGGAAAGTACTGCCCGCCACCGTTTTTCCGGAGCAGCCGGGGCAGGTTCAGGTCAGCCGCCCGTCCGATGCCCTGGCCGCCAAGCGCGCAACGCAGAACTCCTTCTCCTCGCTCTTCCTCGGGCTGGCCGGTGTCGCCCTGCTGGTCGGCGGAATAGGCGTGGCCAACACCATGGTCATCTCGGTTCTGGAGCGCCGTAGCGAGATCGGCCTCCGTCGGGCGCTGGGTGCGACCCGGGGCCAGATACGGGTCCAGTTCTTCACCGAGTCGGTGGCGCTTTCGCTGCTCGGTGCCCTCGCCGGAACAACGCTCGGTGCGCTCTCCGCTGTCGGGTACTCGGCCTGTCAGGACTGGCCGTCCGTCATTCCTCCGACCTCGGTCGTGGCCGGCTGTCTCGGTGCTGTGGCGGTCGGCATGGTGGCAGGGGTCTACCCCTCCGTCCGTGCGGCCCGGCTTCCCCCGACAGAGGCGCTGGCCGCAGCATGAACGATCGCGGACGAGCTCCAGCCGCCTGAGCGACTTCCGAGCGGGCACGAAGGCGAGCCGTCCCCGGCGGGGCACGCGGCACAGCGGCCGTGTGCCCCGCCAAGGCGCCCGTAGACCCCGGCGTTGACCGGCCCGTGGCCGGGGCGACGTCAATGCCGTTGACCAGGGCGCCGATGTCTCCTGCGCCTCACGCGCGCAGGGGCCCGCTGTCGGCGGCGTCTGTGGGAAGCGGTGTGGCGGTGAAGACGGAGTCCGGATCGACTGCGGACTTCACCGCGAGCAGACGTTCGGTGTTCGGCCCGTAGGAGTTCGCTATCTGGTCGGGAGTCTCCGGCCCCAGGAAGTTCACGTACCCGCCCGGCATGGAGAAGGGTTCGAGCGCCGTGTGTATCTCTTCGAGCCAGCGCAGGTGCGAGGAACTGCCCTCGCCACCGCCTGTGTGTTCCTTCTTCTCGCCGTTCTCCCACATGGAGATCAGCTCGACCATGAGATGCGGTTCGCGTCGGCCGAAAGCTGTGGAACCGGGAGATGGGCGGGTAGCCGCACCGTGGAACTGGTGCCAGACGATCGCGGAGAAGGGTGACGTGAACTCCTGGGCGGCTCGGGCCAGGACGGTCGCGATGGAGCCCGTGACGCTCTGGACGCTGCGTGTGCGGATCGCGCCCTTGCGTCCGGGTGGGAACATGGCGTCCGTCGCGGCCAGCGTCGAGGAACGGGGGACGGACCCGATGTCGGCGTGCACGGGTGTGCCGAGTTTCGCCAAGGCATGTACCGGTCCGTCCTCGGCGTTGCCCACCCCGAGGTCCCCCGACCAGGTCGGAGCGACGTATACCGTCGGTTTGCCGTCCGGACCGGGAAGGAACCCCACGTCCACCGTCAGCTCGTCGGGACAGTCCTGGAGGATCCCACCCAGGTCGGCCAGAAGGCGGTCGCTGTGGTCGATCGGGTACAGGATGGTTCCCGAGACCACGGTCGGAACGGGGTGCAGACGGATCCGCGCCGAGGTGACGACGCCGAAGTTCCCGCCGCCGCCGCGCAACGCCCAGAACAGGTCCGGGTGCTGTTCGGCGTCTGTGTTCACCCGTGAACCGTCGGCCAGCACGACCTCGGCGCCGAGCAGGTTGTCGGCTGCCAGACCGAATCGGCCCAGTAGGGGGCCGTACCCGCCGCCGAGCGTGAGGCCGACCATGCCGACGGAGCCCGCCGTTCCGGTGACTGCGGTCAAGCCCGCCCGCTCGGCGGCCGAGACGATGTCGGACGAGAGCGCCCCGCCACCCACCGTCGCGCAACGCCGGCTGACGTCGACCTGCACGTTCCTCATGTCGGTCAGATCGAGAACCAGCCCACCGGGACGGAACGCCCGGCCCCAGAAGTCGTGGCCCCCGCCACGCACGGAGAGCGGCACTCCGTGGTCCCGAGAAGCGCGTACTCCCGCCTGCACGTCAGCGGTGCTCGCGCACCGCACGACGACCGAAGGCCGGACGTCGACCGCTGCGTTGAACAGCGCGACGGCTCGTGTGTATTCCGGTCCGCTGGTGAGCACACGGTCCGCGGAAATACGGGACCGCAGCTCGCCCAGGAAGGCGGTGCCGCCTGTTGCACGGGTGTTCGCATCGACAGGGAACTGCATGGTCACTCCTGTGTGTCGCTCATCGGGTGCGGCTGCCGGGGGTGCAGCGTGGACGTGGGTGGAGGGGTGGGTTCGGTAGGACTCTGCCGGTTCGGCCAGGGCGTTCCGAACGGCCGGACCGGCCGGCGGTGTGCCGGGAACGGTGCTCGGTGTCCTGAACGCATCAGGGGGAGGGAACGTCAGGTTCGCTGCACCGCCGGGCCAGGACGGCGGCCATGTCGGGCAGCAAACCGGCCAGGGGGTGGTGGGTCAGCTCCGTCATGCGCAGGCGTCCCCCGCAGGTGGCGACACCCAGTACGTGCTCACCGGCCAGTTGGGTGGTTTGTGCCGGTCCCCACACAGCGCCGAGAAGAGTGCGGCCGTCCGCCGGCGCCTCGACCACCCCGAGATTGGTGATCTGGATGTCGGCGGCGGTGACAACGGTCATCATCGCCTCGGCCTCTTCGGGGGTGGCGGGTGGCTGCTGGGCCAGTGCCTCCGAACCGGCCTTGAGTACCTGCGGTGCGCGCTGGTGTTCCAGGGCCCGGTGGTGATGGCGGGCCAGCTTCCAGAAATCATCGGCCTGGGATGCCTCGCTGACTGTTCGCGCTCCGGCGAACCGGTTGGCGACGGCGTCGGGCAGACCTACGGCTCGGCGCAGGTCGATCGGGCTCAGCACCCTCACCCGAGTGCGGCCCGCGCGGTGGAAGACCGTGCTGGCGGCAGCGCACAGTGCGGCGTGCACGGAGACGCCCTCGACGCGGCAGCGGGTCACGAGCCGTGCGGTCGGACCGTGCTGCAGGGCCAGGGCGGAAACGTGCGGCAGCCGTCCCGAGTACCGCGTCAGCTCGCCGGGCGCATCGATCAGCTCGTCCTGGGGCGGGCCCACGGAGGGTGCCGTCGCGTGGAGAGCCTGCAGGAGGGTCTCCTGAGACGGCGGTACATCCCATTCCGAGTTCGGCTGGTGGCCCGCCTCGTCGCCGTCGAGGGCGGCGACGAGGTCCGTCACCACCCGCATGCCGCCGGTACCGTCAGTGATCTGGTGAGCGAAGGTCAGCACGATGACGCTGCCGGTCTCCGAGGCAATCAGTACGGCCCGCATCAGAGGGCCGGGCTCGTGCGCAAGGGGGCGAGTCTGCTCACCAGCGACAACAGCCTGCCACGGTGTTCCCTCGGTGGCTGCTTCGATCTTGATCGGCTCATCTGCGCGGAGGTACCGGGGCTGGGGAGCTCGGCGGTCCACCGAGACGCGGAGCAACGGGTGCTGTGCCTGCACCTTCTGCAGTGCTCTCGCCAGCTTCTGCTCGGAGACCTTGCGGTTGATTTCGGCGACCAGGGAGAACTGGACAGGGTTTCGGTGCATGTAGAGATCGATGGTCCGCTCGAAGGCTCCGAGTTCCCTCACGGTCTCCGTCTGCGTGTGGCTGATCGACATGAGGCTCCTTCCTCGTTGATGTGATGTGACTGCTCACTACCTGGACGCATGCCGGCGAGGCGGGTGCTCGGCCTGTTGCTGTGTGACGGCCGGGACAGGGTGGCTGTCCACCAGGCGCTTGGATGTGGCGCGGAAGGCCCAGGCGACGACCAGCGCGGCCAGCACGGTCAGGGGGGTCCCCATGGCGATCTTCGCGAAGGCGAGCCAGCCGGTGGCGTCGTGCACGTAGAGCCACTGCTTCACCGCGAATCGGGCCCCGAGGACGCTTGCCGCTGCGAGCGTGGCCATGTCGTGTGCCCGCAGAACCTGACGGTCCGCGCGCCAGGCGTGCGTGCCCCCGTGCAGGAGGTTCCACGCCACGCCGGTCAGGGGGCGACGAAAGAGGACCGAAGCGAAGGTCGCGAGGAAACCGGCGAAGGCCACCCAGATGCCCAGCAGAAAGAAGTCCTTGGCGGAACCGGTCAGCGCGACGATGCCCGCCGCGACCAGAACGCCGGTCAGGCTGCCCGAGGCGGCGAGCAGCCGTTCTCCTCGCACCAGCCGGGCCGCCGTGAGCACCGTCCCGGTTGCCACCGCCGCGATCACGGCTGCCCTCGTCGACATCAGGGCGAGTGCGATCACGAACACAACGACCGGGACGGTCGAGTAGACGAAGCCCGCCGCCCCGCCCATGGACTCGAGGAGGGGCGGCCCCGGGGCGGGGGACGGCGCGCTTGTTGCGCCCTCGTCGTGAGGTGGGGAGGGGGCGTGCTCGCCTTCGAGCCGGGTCATCGATCACTCCTGGTCACGTGCTGCGGTTGCAGCGTCGTCTCTCGGGAATTTCTGGGGGCGGTCGTACTGTGGTTCAGGCGCTCCAGCCGCCTCCCACGGCCCGTCTGGCGAGACAGGAGTCGCGCAGCGCCTTGCGCAGTCCAGGGACGAACGCGTCGAACCGCGCCGCTTGCGCTTCGAGGGCGGACTTGTGAGTGCGGCGGTCCTCCTTGTTCCGAACTGTCGGCGAGCCGTCGAACCTTTCCCCGGTCGCGTCCAGCAGAACGTCGCGCGCCGACTCGGTTATCGCTCCGGCCCGCAGCAGTCGGCCGCGCCCCTGGATGTTGTCGAGCTGGAATTTCTCTTTCTTGACGGTGTAGCAGAGCATGTACAGATTCTGAGCGAGAGTCGTGGGCATGCTAACTCCCCGTTATGTGGGTCGAAATGGGTAAGGATTCTGATCGCCGACAAGAGAGTGAAATGTGCGAAGTGCTCAACGTCGCCGGTGATGTCGCCCTTCCTCGAGCCCCTGCCGAGTGAACAGAGAGAGCGAATTGGACGTTCGCCCGTCTGTCAGGGAGTAACCACTGCGCCCTCGCCGCCACCCTGCGTTCCAGCGGGTCTCCTACCTCCGGTTCGAGTCGTGAAACTGGTGACGTTACGGCATAGTTCCAGGACCTCGAAACGGGCATTTCCACAGGACGCGCGCGGTCACGACGGTTCTCGCGCTGGGTTCCGTGAATCCTGGTCAGGCCGCTCGCTCGGTCCCCTGAGCCAGAAAGGGCTGGGGGGATCGCGCCGACGCGGAACCTGGAGTTGACGCCGGCGGAGGTGTGTGGGACGTGCGGTAACACCAGAGGGAGAGGCCGGCGATGTAACCGGAGTGGCCGATGAGGAGGCGGTCTCCCGCCAGAAATGGCCAGGCGATGCTGTGTGAGGAGCAGGGTGGCGACGAGGGTGAGGCCTTGTCTTCTCGGACCTGCGCGGTCGGCCAGTGCGCACATGGCCGAGGCCGCCTCGGCTGAGAGCGGCGGACTCGGAGCGGCTATCGCGAGGAAGACGGATCGGCACTGGTGGTTGTGTGGCGGCGGCGGTTCCCTAATTCGCAGTCAATCACGTCGTGTGTGATGTCGAGACGACAGTGCACCGCACGGCGAAGGAGCGTCCGCATACTGGATGTATGGGACGCTCCCGCGGTGAGGCGATGCGCCATGACTTTCGTCGCGCCCTCGGTGGGAATTGCGGGACGGTCCTCGACCGATGCCTTGAAAGCCAGTCAGCCCGCGAGCAAGCCCTTCCGCTCGGTCCACCGCTTATGCGTGCGCGGGCGTCGGCCTACTGTGATTCAACGCTTCGCAGGGAAGAGAGGACGCGTGGTGGCGGGCGCATCCGTCTTGCACACGGTGCCGTCGGCGGGGCGGGTGCCGTGCAGGAGCGCGGCGTCAACCGCTTTGCCGACGCATGTGTTGATGCCGTAGGAGCCGTGTCCGACTCCCTCACGTGTGAGCAGGACCGCGGAGTCCAGGGTCCGGGTCATGGTCTCGGCCCAGTGGTGCGGGGTGACGGGGTCCAGTCGGCCCCCGACCACCAGAGCCGGGGGCGCGCCGGCGCCGGTGAGCGGCTTGTCGACGCGGTCCCTGTTCGGTGCGGGCCACCGAGCGCAGTTCAGGGCGGAGTAGGCGGCCCGGGGCCCGATCCGCTTCGCCTCGGTAACGGCCTTGGTGGCTGCGGTCTTGTGCGCCGCAATGCCGGACGGGGTGTTCCAGTCCGCGCAGCGAACAGCGGTGTGGGTTTCGAACATCGCTGTAGGGACGGGGAAGGGGGATACCGTGACGCTGCTCCACAGGGTGTAGAGGGGCGCGCCGTTGCCCTTCTGAGCGGCCAGCAGCGCCGAGGTCAGCAGGGGCCAGGTGTTCTGGTCGCCGGCCAGGGCCCGGGTGGCCTCCAGAGCCATGGCGCCGTCGAGCTCGCCGCCCTGAGCGGCGCCTTCGGCGGGTGCGATCTTCAGCGGTTTGGCTTCCAGCGTGTCGATGAGTGTGTCGAACGCGGCCTGTGGGTCGCCTGCCCCGAACGGGCACACTGTGGTCCCTTCCGTGCGGCAGGTCGTGAACCAGGCGTCGAGGGTTCGTTCGCTTGCCACGGCGACATCGTTCTGGAAGGGGAGGGGGTTGCCGAACCACTGGTTGGTGTCGACGGGCGCGTCGAGCACCATCTGACGGACGCGGTGAGGAAAGAGAGTGGCGTACATCGGACCGACCACGGTGCCGTAGGACAAGCCGTAGTACGTGAGCTTGGCCTCGCCGAGCGCCGAGCGCACCTGGTCGATGTCGCGGGCCACGTTGTCGGTGGACAGGCTGGCCAGAAACTTCTTGCTCTGGTGCTTGGCGCAGCCGTCGGTGAACGTGGCGGCATCGGCCAGCAGCTGCGGCAGAGGCTTGCCCCCGGGGATCGCAGGGTCGAAGTCGGTGCCGGCAGCCTCGGCTCGCTGCTCGTCGGTCAGACAGTGAACGGCCTGCGACTCGCCGACTCCGCGCGGGTCCATCGCGACGATGTCGAATGCGGCGAGCACCGCGGGCGAGAAGGCGCCGGGGGTGCCGGCTGTTTTGGGCAGATTGCGCAGCGTTTCGGTGGCGGAGACCCCCGGGCCGCCCGGGTTGAAGATCAGGCTTCCGATGCGGTGGCCGGGATCAGTGGCCCGGTGCCGCATGACCGCGAGCGGAATCTGAGCGCCCTCGGGGTCGGTGTACTCCTGCGGCACCTTGATCGTGGCGCATTCCAGGTTCTTCCCGCACGCGCTCCACGCGAGCGGGTCCGGGGAGGGGGCCGGGGTCGACGCGCCCGTTGCGGACATGCTGTGCAGCCCCGAGGCGGCGGACGAACACCCCGTCAGGACCACGAGAGCCGCAGCGAATGCCGCCCCGTACGTGGCGGCGGCCCGTGGCCTCGACTGAATCATGATCATTTTCCTTTCGTTGCGTGCGTGTCGTTCGATGCGGCCAGGCCATGCCGGTCGTGCGGGAGGCCGCCCGAGGGGGGCCTTCCCCGCTTCCGGTCAGCGGCCGGCCGCATCGAGCAGGGAGGAGTACCGCAGGCGGAGCGCGCGCTCCATGCTCGCCAGAACGGCCCCGCCCCCCAGCGTGAGGTTCAGCCAGATCGGCAGGTGCACAGGCGATTCGAACGTTCCGATCCGCTGCGTGACAGGAGGAATGTGAGAGACCGGTTCAGCAAGCTGCAACACGTTCAGGCCCACACCGATGACCAGCAGCAACACCGATCCGATGGCGATCGCCCGGCTGAGTCCCGGATGGCGGGCGCCGAAGCGTGCCCGCCGCCCCTCGGCCGAGGCGGGGTCGGGCGTGAGCTGTGACGGCTGTCCGCCGGAGGGGCGGTAGTGGCAGCGCCTGATGCCGTAGCTGCTCATCGCCACCTCGATGACACCCCCGTCGACAGAGAAGGCCGCGGGCAGCTTCGACTCGGCCACGTGCCTGCCGTCCAGGAACAGGTGCGCCCGGATCCTGCTGTTGTCCAACCTCGCCCAGTGCCGGACGTCGACGGCGTGCAGGCGCACCTGCCCGCCACCGGGAAGCCGTAGCCAGAAGAGGGAGCGAAAGGGGAGCTGCCACCAGCGGAACCGCTCCAGTTCCCTGCCGTCTCCCGGCTTGAGGCGCCTCGCTGCCGCCCACTGCTTGAACGCCATGCCCCGCCCCTTCGTGCATCAGCTGCACCTTCACTGGTACAGCGTGTTAGACGTGACACTAGCACGCCGTACTAGTACAGCGTGCTAGTACAGTTGAGAAATCTGGGAGATGTGAAGGAGAGTGCAGTATGGAAACGCGCGAGAAGATCCTCAAGGCCGCTGCAGACATGATCGCCGAGGACCTGGCGGCGAAGCTGAGCGTCCGGGCGGTGGCCGCGCGTGCAGGGGTGAGCACCGGCTCGCTGAGGTTTCACTTCCCTACCCAGCGCGCCCTGCAGGACAGCTTGCTCGCGCGGATCTACGAAGACCTGCTGCCCGGCGACCCGATCCGGGACCGGACCCTGCCGCCCCGCGAACGACTGCTCAACTGCCTGCGGCAGCTTCTCGCATTGGTCGGTACCGACGAAGAAGCGCGAATCGCATGGGGCGTGACGTACCGGGCCTTCATCGAGCCAGAGCCGACCGAACCAGTACGCGCTGCGTACCAAGGTCTTGAGAGGGAGGCGGAGCGCAGGGTCGAACACTGGCTGGCCGTGCTTGCCGAGGACGGCGCGCTGCCCCCGGGAGACCACACCCGCAACGTCAGGTTTCTTCTGACCGTCCTCAACGGACTTTCGCTGGAACGCGCGCTGCCGACCCGTGAGTCCGTCCTCATCGCCGAGACCGAGACCCTCAACGCCGCTGTCGACGTCGTCCTCTCCGCCGGCCCCGCATCACCTGCCGGGCCGGCCCGGCAGTGAATCGAACCACCCTCTCTGTACCGGCTCGCGACGGAGAGAGATGCGGGAGCAGGCTTGGTCGGCGACCTCGATGGTCTCCGCGCCCCACCAGGAGGGGGCGGACCGCCACCTCGTACTCTCCGACCCGTCCCCGCCTGCCGGCGGATCATGGCTTTCCGTGGGGCCCACCGCGTGACCGCGTCCGCAACACCGGACAGTGAAAGGGAGATTTCGATCATGGCGTGGAGCACCCGGGAGATGTCGGAGCTGGCCGGCGTCAGCCTGAGGGCCGTACGGCACTACCACGACATCGGCCTGCTGGAGGAGCCGGAGCGGCGTTCCAACGGATACAAGCAGTACGGCGTCAGTCATCTCGTCCGCCTCCTGCGGATCAAGCGCCTCACCGCCCTGGGCTTCTCCCTCTCCCGGATCGCGGACATGGACGACTACCCGGATGCCGACCCTGATCCGCGCGATCTTCGTGCGCTCGACACGGAGCTGGCCGCCACCATCGAACGACTGCAACACGCCCGCGCCGAGGTGGGTGCCCTCCTGCGCGGACGAGCCACGAGCGATCTCCCTCTCCGCTTCGCCTCCGTGGACAAGACGGCCGAGCTCCCTGGTCCGGACCGCTCCTTCGTCACCGTCCTCGGTACGGTCCTCGGTCCCCAGGGGATGGACGCCTATGCCGACTTGCTCGATCAGAAGCCGCAGCCCGTGGCTCACGAACTCAACGAGCTGCCCGCCGGCGCCGACGAGGCGACCCGTCAGAGTCTCGCCGAGCGCCTCGTGCCGTACGTCATGGGGCTACGGTCCCGCCATCCCGGGCTCGGTGACCTCGCTTCGGACGCCCCGCGGGGCCGACAGCACACCGCCCGTACCATCGGCAGAGCCATCAGTGATCTCTACAATCCAGCCCAGGTGGACGTCATGAAGCGGCTCGACAGGCTGTTGTCCGATGTGGATACCCCGCGAGACCGCTCTCGGAGCGCCGCTTCGTGACTCGGTGAAGGGGCCCGGTGCGCGCCTGATGGTGTGACGAGCGGACGAGACGGCCGTCGCCAGGGCCTCACTGCCTGGATACCGGCTGCGCGACGGCACTGAAAGGCCCAGGGCTTCGGGTCAGCGCATCCGCGCCGTCGGCTCCGTAGCGCTCCGGCGCGGAGCCGGCCCGGCAGTGAAGGGCAGGTCCTGCTGGGCCGAACATGGCCCTGACCTCGAACGTGCCCCCGTCGGGCCCGGCCGCGTCGGCGCCGGGCCCGCCGTCAGGGCGGTCAGTAGGCGTAGAAGCCCGAACCTGTCTTGCGGCCGAGGCGGCCCGCGTCCACCATGCGCTGGAGCAGCGGGGGAGCGGCGTACAGGGGCTCCTTGTACTCCGCGTACAACTGGGCGGCGTTGCGCGTAGCCCTGTGACCTGCGGTTTCGTCGGTTGTGTGGCGGCTTTGACGGCGCCAGGGACTTCTCGGGGACTTTCGATCCCGCATCACACGAGCCACGTATCCATCGCGGCCAGTCCGCGCTTGCCTGCGCCCGGCATGAAGTGAGCGTAGTAGTCGAGCGTGACCTTCGGGGAGGAGTGTCCCAGCCAGGTCGCCACGCTCACGATGGACTCGCCGGCCTCCAGCTGCACACTCGCGAAGGTGTGGCGCAGGACGTGGAACATGTCCGGCCGTGAACGCTCGTAGACGGGGTGGAGGCGGACGCGGGAACCGTAACTCTCCGCCTTCTCGCCGACCTGGCGCAGAACCCCTGCGGCTACGAGAGCGGGCTTCCAGCTGCGCTCGTTCCAAGTCCCGGGATTGATCCGAAGCCCGTGGGAGGTGCTCAGCACGAGTCGAACGGTGATCGGCTTGCGCTGACGCTCTTCCAACTCGGTCGCCGGCGTCTCAGGATTACGCCACGGCAGGGTGCACTCGACCGGCGGGAAGAGCTGGAAGTGGAGCCGAACGCGGCGGGCGAGGTTCGGCGGAAGGGGAACATCACGGGTCTTTCGGCCCTTGGGGAGGCAGAAGTACGGCCGCCCTTTCCCATCCCAGCGGAGTTGGCGCCGTATGTGGACCACCTCCGCCCTGAAGTCGAAGTCCTCTTCCGCGAGGCCGAGCGCCTCGCCTTGGCGAACTCCGAGTGCGAGCCCGAGGTCCACGGCGATCCGGTACCGCTCCTGTAGGCCCTCCCGCACCGCATCGACTGTGGTTCGAGACCACGCCTTCGCCTTCTTGTCGACCGGCTTGGGCCGTTTGATCGATCGGTGGGCAGCGATGGGGCTCTTCAGTAGGCGCTTGTCATCAACCGCGGCATTCAGGATGGTGGTGAGGTGTATCCATATGATCTCGGCGGAAGACTCCTCGACTCGAGAGAGCAAGTCGGCCCTGAACCGGCGAAGGGCCGAGGCGTCGATCTCACGCAGAGGATACGAGCCGAGCAGGGGAATCAGGTGGTTCCAGATCCGGCTCCGCATGGGACCCGCAGTTGACGGCTCATCCGTTCGGCTGGGCCACCAGTGGTCGGCGATGTAATCGGCGAGCAAGATGGCACCATTCCGTGGGTCGACGAAGTCGCCCCTGCTGGAGTCCGTCTGAGCCTCAGCGAGCCAGCGCTTGGCGTCTTCGCTTGTGTCGAAGGACCTGTCCTGGATACCAGGAATGCCCTTGACTCGGTACCGCTTCCCCTTCCCCCAAATGGAAGTACGCTCTCGCTTGCCGGTCGCCTTGTCCGGCCTCTTCTTGAGCCAACGATCCTCGATGTAGCCCGCCATGAGGGCCTCCTACCTGTGCGAATGATGCGTTCCGGGTGCTTGACGGTGTTGGGAACGCTTCTTCGCGACAGGTCATATCCCGCTGTGGCAGTCGGAATTGATGTCGGGTTGGTGTCGATGCTCTGTGCTGCCGTGGATGTCACGATGTGCGACGCAGCGGCTTGCGGTTCAGTGGATTCAAGGCAGGATTCGATCGAGAGTCCGCCTTTTCCTGCCGGTCCACCCACTCGTCAAGCGCGGAAATCCTGTACATCACGCGTCGGCCCATCTGGAAGCTGGGCGGCCCTTGTCGGCGATGGCGCCACACATAAAGGGTGTTGGGAGAGATTCCGAGATACGCCGCGGCCTTGTCCAACGTGAGGAATGCTATTTCGGGCATGCGGGCCTTACTCTCGTCCATGGTGTGCTCCTGCCTGTCGAATCGACGTTTGCAAGAGTCCCTGACGAGTCCCGATTTGGGCGAACCGCGCTGGCGTGATAGGCGAGGGTCTCGTATTTCTGGTTCGGCAACGTTCACATGCCGTGCCCAGGCGCCGAGCAAAGTCCCGCCCAGCACCGTTGCGTCTGGATCCCGGCGAACGCCGTCGGCGTTCGCCCCGTAACCGGTGTCCGCGACCAGTACCGTGTGCCACAGGCTGCCCGCCCCGAGTTCGTCGAGCATGTCCAGCGTGAGCTGCTACTTCGACCGGTGATGCTATTGATCGGAGCCTCGGCACCGGGCCCGCCTCTCGGCAGCTTCGGCCCGTCCCAGCTATCAGGCAGGAACAGCTGCCAGGACAGCGTGCACGTCTCCGTGTCAGAAGCGGCGAGGACACCGAGCCCCGACGACGTCATGAACTGCCGTAACTACTGATGATCAACACCCAGGCGTCCGGCAGTGGAGCTGGTGCCGCTTTGCTGCCCCGTCGTGCAGTCAGGCTTGAACGAAGAAGGCTGGCTCATATACCTGTGCCGTGCTGACGTCTTCGTACACCACGGTGGGGCGCAGCCGGTTCCAGCGGTGGCCGAGGAGGAGGGCGAGTCCCATGGGGCAGGCGAGGAAGAGGTGGATCCGGGAAGTTGCGTGGCTGGGACGGCGCAGGGCATCGCGGACTCCGACAGCGAGGGCGTTGGCGGCGGGGCTATCGAGGACCGAGCGGTCCTTGGGTCCGGCTGGTGGTGTGAGGACGAGAAGTCTGGATGCGGGGATGTTCTGTCCTTCGAGGTATTCGAGGACGTCCTGGGTGAAGTGTTGTTCCTTGACCGTGACGTTGATGCCGACGGCGAGGTCTTCTACCCCACAGGCCCTGGACGCTGCCCCATACCCACGGATGCAGCGTCGAAGCGTCCAACTGCGGTGCGTCGGAGCCGAGGTTGTCCGCGAGCTCCTGATCCGCCTCCAACTGGGCGATGGCCCTATGTGCGGCCTCGCGTTCACGCCATAACGGCTGCCGCTTCGGCTCCGTCCACTCAGCTGTCCGCCACCCAGGGAGGGTGCGGTCGAGGACCTGCTCGATGATCTGTGTAGCGGCCTGGACCTCAGCCTTCGGCTTGTCCAACTTGTAGGTCCAGAAGCCCATCGTGTTCGGCCCGTCCGGCACGTAGGTGATTGAGGCGGCTTCGATGTAGCCCCTCAGCTTGGATATCGCCCACTCGCGATTGATCTGAGTCATAGCCGCATGATGCTCGCCCTCAACGGCATCCAGGGATAATTCGTCACCGAGACTGCGGCGTGTCGCAGCTCCCAGCTGGTCGGGCGCTGCGTTCCGGCCGGAACGCCGACGTTGGGCCGCTACCGTTCTCGCACCACCGTGCACGGCACGCCCAGGGGGGCCCATGACCGACACCACGACCGACCAAACACCCGGCGAAGCCGAATCCACCGACCACCTGCCAAAACCCCTGCACCGGCGGATCGCCGACCAGTGGAACAGCGTCAACACCGCAGGGAGACTAGCCCTCCTCGGTGGCGCGGTCGTCGCCACCATAAGAGTCCTCGCCGCCCTCGAAGACGCGCGTAATCCCCCAGTCGAACCGGACAGCGATCCCGGCCGCTACGACCACCTCGGCACTCACGTCCAATGGAACAACCACGGCCTCTACTACATGTGCCGCCACCACGCTTGCAGCAAGAAAGTGGACTGGACCATCACCCGCCACGACTGTTGCGGACGATGCACCCCTGGCCGGAACTGTCTCAAGGAAGCGCAGCGCGACTACGCCGGGCCCGGGAACTTCGCGCACCGCTTCTGGGACACACTCATGCACCCCGACGTCTGCGCCACCTGCGGTGCGCAGCCCGAGGCGCACCCAGAGCGGTAACGACCGTGCCGCCGCCCCTGCCCGGTTCGGGTGGGGGGTGTCGTGTTTCTGCTGACTCTCACTGCAGCGCTGTCGTCTACCACGCGAGCGTCAGTGGCTCGTAACAGTGCAGCCCACAGACCCGGGGCGTACCGCGTCACGCCCCGGGACGACGCCCGAGGTAGGGCTTACGAGTGGCGACGTTGGGCGGCGCGCACTGAGGGCACGGCAGCGTTGTGATATGTATGGCTTTTGTGGAGAGGGTAGGTGCGGCGATGCTGACACCGAACTCTTTGGCGTGTGTCTGAATCGCCGGGAGCAGCACCAAAATTAGCGCTGCCCTGCCTGTCGAAAAGGTCGCTGAGACCGGTCGGCTGGCGAGGTGAAGCGGTGAGCGCGTGGATCGGCCTGCCGGGGGGCACCTGATGAGCGAGTTGCAGCTGTGGGACGACAATCCAACGACGGTTGATCTTCTCGGATTCACCTCAATTGTCGATACCGTTGTGGCTGCCCTCCAGTCACCTTCTCTGGATCCCGTGACCATCGGGGTCAATGCACCTTGGGGCGGAGGGAAATCCACCGTCCTCGGCCTCCTGCACGAAGCGCTGGACAAAGAACCCGGATACCGTGTGATCCGGCTCGATCCATGGGAGTTCGACGACCAGTTCGATGTACGCGGCGCTGTCATCGGTGAAGTCCTGCAGGACCTGCTGACCGCCTACCCGGACGAACCGCTTGAGGACCCAGTCAATGACCTGCTGGAACGAATCAGTTGGGCACGTGTCGCGGCCAGCATGGCCCGCGGCCGACTGGTTGCGCAGACCGACGAGCTCGTCAAGGCGTTCACGCCCCAGTCGAGGGAGGATGCCAAGAGCCTGGCGGGGTTCCGTGGTGAGTTCGCCAAACTGCTCCACAACCTGCCGCCCTTGACGCGTCTGGTCGTCCTGGTGGACGACCTCGACCGGTGCCTGCCGGATGCCGTGATGGCCACCCTGGAGGCCATCAAACTATTCCTGTCCGTCAAGAAGGTGGCCTTCGTCCTGGCAGCCGACCAGGAGATGGTGCGGGAGTCCATCGCCGTCAGCCTTGACGCCACGGGTCGGGGCGAGCAGTTCGCGCTTCGTTACCTGGAGAAGATTGTTCAGCTACCGCTGTCCTTGCCGCGTATCAGCACGGATGAGGCGGGCGCCTACATCGCCCTCCTACTTTCCCAACGTCGGTGCGAACAGGAAGACGAGTTCGCGCAGTTGGTCGGACACGCCCAGCAGCGTCGCGCTCAAGGACACTCACCCGTCCTGGCTGACATGCAGGGCCTGCCGTGGGAGCCCGGCGCCGAAATCCTGGGACTGGCCAGCCGCTTTGCCGCAGGCCTGGCCGCACACCGCTCGGGAAGCCCTCGCAGCATCAAGAGGTTCCTCAACGCATTCGCGCTGCGCACCCGGATTGCCGAACGGCACGGCATCGACATTGATGCCTCGGTGATCGCCAAGCTCATGCTGCTGGAGGACAGCCACAGCAAGGATTTCGAGACTCTGGTCCGCCTCCAGGAGGCCCAGCGCGCCGAACTACTGGAACGCTGGCAGGCCTGGGGTCGGGACGAGCAGGACAAACCTGCCGAGGTCACTGAGGACAGCAGGGAATGGGCTGCATCCGACCCCGATCTCACCACCGCCCCGATCGGCCCCTACCTGAGTTTGGCCGCATCCCTCGTCAGTCTCACCGCCGCAGCGTCCATGACACAACAACAGCTCACCTGGGTGGGCGGCTTGGCCAGTGCCTCCGAACCGCACCGACGTGATGCCCAGGCCGAGATCGTGGCCGCACTGATTGCCGACCAGCAAGCTGTGGTCGCTGCGCTGGTTCAAAGGGCGCGCCGCGAGAGCGAAACTGATCCACTGGCCGAATCACTTGTGCATATTGCGGTCCGTACTCCCGAGCTGCGTTCAGCTGTGGCAGAGGGACTGTGGGAGATCCGCAAACACCTCATGCCCGGGGCCGTGGTGGAGCTGGACAGCAGCGGCGTCGAGGAACTGCAAGCTCTGATTCCCCAGCTGGCCACAGCCACCGATATCGACCCGGCGACACAGGAATTCGCAAAGATCACGACGGAGCGGAAGCCCTGATGGGCACCTCCGGCTCCTACGGAGGCAGCGGCAACGCGGACTGGAAGCAAACCCACGACGCCTTCGACGCCCTGCCCGTCGCCGCCCTCTCCGGAGCCGGCCCCCAAGTCCCGTCAGATCCCACAGTTGTTCAGCAGCAACTCCTCGACAACATCCTCGACGCGCTGTCCACAGCGTTGCAGAACGACGACGCGGACCGTGGAAGCCCACCTGCCGCCGGATACCCGCTCTCAGCGCTGCTGATGACATCCCCCCGAGCCAGCGGCGGCGGGGGAGGAGGAGCCGGAGGGACGCACACACCCAATGGACGAGCCGGCGCCGGATCACGACGCCAAGTCATCAAGGGCTCTGCCCGCGGCGCCGCTGCCCTGGCCGGCGCCTACGCGCTGCGCAACGGTGACGCAGCCCGCCTGCAAGAACTTGGCCTGAACCTGACCGAATTGCGCAACCTGCGCCCACTCGCGCAGATCTCCCGCATCCTGCAAACGGTCCTCGGCGACGCAGGCCACCCCGACGAGGCCGCCCTGCGTAAAGCGGCCACCAGATACGTCAAGGCCGTACTCCTCGATCCTGAACCGCCCGCACAACAGGACGGCTTGCGCGGACTCGTCACCGAATGGATTTACGAGCTCGCCCTGGTCGAACTCGGATCGCAAAAGGCCCAAGGCAACCTGACCGCGCAGGAAGCTATCGCCAAGCAAAGACTGGTCCGTTCCTGGCTGGAGCGCCGCCTCAAACACATCCGCATCCCTGACACGCGACACATGACCGTGCGGGAGTTCTCCGCAACAGCAGCCGAGGTGACCGGGGAGGCACTGCGCATGCTTCGCGCACGACGCTCATGACAACCGCCATCGAAGTGCTGCCGCACGACGCTCAGCAGCACGAACTCTCCGCCACACCCCTGCACTGGGCCCGCACCTCCGCCGACGGCCCCACTCTGGAAGTGGCCGGCACGCTCGGATGGGACCTCGACCAGATCGGCCCCGTCCCAGTGGCGGCCGCAGACCTGGTCCGCATCGCCACCTCGGCCTACCTCGCCGACCGCCGAACCTCCCGGCCCACCACCTTCGTCAGGACAATCGAACTCACCGCCCACACGGTCAACCCCGAACCCTGGAACAGCGCACCCGGCGAACTCATCGAAGAGCTCCTGCACTGGCTCACCGGAGACGTGTGGCATCTGCACGCCGTGCCCGCCACCCCCACCGACCGGGCCCAGACCCCCCTCCCACCCGCCGACGACGTCATGCTCCTCAGTGGCGGCCTCGATTCGCTGTGCGGTGCCATCGACCACCTTCAGGACGGCACCGAACGGATCCACCTCAGCCACTACGACGGCAGCACCGCGGTACGCCGCGCACAGACCACCGCCAGCTTCTGGCTGCGCAGCCATGCCTCCCATCCTCTGCGACACCGCACCATCAAGATCCGCCAGAACGGCCCGGCTGAACCCACCTCCCGCAGCCGGAGCCTGCTGTTCGCCGCGTTCGCAGCCGCGACCGCGGCCACCGCCTCAAGCCCGCAGGTCACGGTGCCCGAGAACGGATTCACGAGCATCAACCCACCGCTGACCACCGCACGCGGCGGCACCCTCACCACCCGGTCCACCCACCCCGGAACCTTCCATCGCCTCAACGCCCTCCTAGCCGCCCTCGACATCCCCGTCACCATCGCCAACCCCTATCTCCACTGCACCAAGGGAGAGCTACTGCAACGGGCCCACGACCAGGCCGGGGACGCGCTCCTCGCAGCGGCAGCCGCGACACTGTCCTGCGGCAAACTCGACGGAGCCCGCTACCCGGGCGGCAACGCCAACCTCAACTGCGGCCTATGCGTGGCCTGTCTGGTGCGCCGAGGTTCCTTCACCGCCGGCCCCCACTCCGACCCCACCGTGTACCTCGTCGACCACCTTGCAGGCCCCCCGCGGGAGAAGCTGCTCAGGAACCGCCGCAAAGACCTCACGGACGTCCAACAAGCTGTCCTCAGCGGCATCGACGAGATCGATATTCTTGCCGTGGGTGATCTGCCCCCGGAGACCGACTTCGACGCCATCGTGGACCTGTGTCAGCGAGGCCTTCAGGAACTGAGCCGTGTCCCTCTTCCCTAACGAACTCCCCGCCCTGGACTGTCACGCCCACATCGCCCCCGATGTGACCGCCCCCCAGATCGACGCACTGAACGGGGCCGTTGTCTTCGCGGTGTCCCGCACACCGGCCGAGGCCAGCCACGCCCTCCGACGCCGGGACACCACCCTGGTTTGGGGCACTGGCGTGCACCCGGCGGTGCCCGCCGCTCTCAAAGCCTTCACCCCGCAGCAGTTCCGCACCACACTGCAGCAGACCTGCCTCATCGGAGAAGTCGGCCTCGACCGCCGCGGCAGCCTCGAACTGCAGCGTTCCGTACTCACTCAGATCCTTGCCGCCGCACATGACGAACCGGTCATCCTCTCACTGCACAGCAGCGGACGCACCGGCCCTCTGATGGACCTGCTCACCAGCCACCCGCATCCGGGGATCATCCTGCACTGGTTCCTCGGCAGCCCCGCCGAGCGAAAGCAGGCCATCAACATGGGCGCCTACTTCTCGGTGAACGCCGCCATGCCCGACGAGGCCCTCGCCACCCTCCCCCTCCAACGCCTACTGCCCGAGACCGACTTTCCCGCCAGCAGACGGGCCACCGGTGCGACCCGCCCAGGAGCCGTAGCCCCGCTCGAGCAGCGCCTGGCCGAGCTCCACGCCACGACTCCACAGATGATCAGACGCCGCTTCTGGCAGAACCTGCGCGAACTGACCACCCGCACCCAGGTCCTGGACCGTCTGCCGGAACCCATCGCGAACTGGGCACTGGAAGCCTGAACCCGCCGCCTCCGGCGCATCATGTTCACGACCGTCCAAGGGGGGCCTTCACACACTCGGGGTGAGGCGTGCAGCGACTGCGTTGTCTGCGGCAACAGCCGCCGGCAGTCGGCACCCGAGCAGACTGCCAGCCTGGAGGAGCTGCGCGACGGTCAGCCCCAGCGCCGAGGACAGATCCGCGCCGGTGAGATCGGCGCCGGTGAGATCGGCACCCTTGAGTTTCGCACCGCGCAGGTCTGCATCTCTGAGAGTGGCGCCCTCCAGCAGCGCACCGTGCAGATGCGCATCAACCAGCTGCACCTTGCGCAGATGAAGACGGGCCAGGTTCACAGGCACACGACTGCCACCACTAGGGCGCTCCACCGTCAACGCACGAAGCGCCTCCTGGACATGCTCATCCGGCTTTTCGGCCAGTTTCGTCGCCTCAAGCCGTGACGTCGCAGCGGCCTGGGCATGCTTGCGCACGAAGGAATTGAGTACCCGCGCCGCATGATCGCCCTGATCCGGCGCATCCTGCACAATCTGCTCCATCGCCAGGACACCTCCGAGACGTACATACGGCTCGCCCGAACTCAGCCGCTCCAACGCCTTTGTGAAGCGATCGGTGACCTGTCCCCGCCGAGTGAGCCGGAACGTACGGGCCGTATAGGTCAGGGCGATGCCGGCCCCGACAGCAGCCACAACCTGAACGACAGCAAGACGCAACTGGCCCACGGCCGCTGCCCGTGCAGCAGCGTCCAGAGCAGACCAGTCATCGCTCGTCACCCAGCGCGCCAGACGCCCAGTGAGCGGAGTGAAAACAACAGCCAACACTCCGCAGAGCAGCCCCGCACCAATTACAGTCAGGACACTCAACCGCGCCCGCTTCCACCACATGCGACGTTTCTACCGGACTGGCCCCAGGCGTGCACACCTTCCAGTCCTACCCGGACCGCGGACCCTGGAACCGGGGTAGGTGCTGTAGACGCGTCGGCCGGGCGTGATCCGATCCCTTATGAACGGCCTGATCCACCTGCCGCTGGCCGCCGGACCTGATTCAGCCGAGCTCGGCGAGGGCCGCGTAGATCGCACTTCGCAGGCTCACATCGACACCGCGTTCGTCGGTGAGCTCGGCGAAGTGCCGTGCGCTGTGCGGGTGCTGGCGCAGGACCGAGGCGACCACAGCCGCGGGCTGCCCCTTCAAGGTGCGCAGCCACTCCCTGATCAAGTTCTGCGGCTTCCACTGATCACACGCGCCGTCCCACTCGCACATGCTGTCCGCTGCGGCATCCAGGAGGGCCCACTGCTCTTTCCGTCCTGCGGCGGTGGCGGCAGCCAGCAGCCAGCAGATGGCTCGGTCTATCTCTTCGACCCGCGGCCAGTTGCCGTGCTCGTCTCCTCGGGCATGGGAGGCCAGTGCCCTGAACACCGTAACCGTCCGTGGTACGTCCGACAGCAGCACAGGGCGGGCGGCCTCGATGTCGAGCGCGGTGACTGCTTCCAGGTAGAGCTCGTAGTCGCCGGGTCGGTCGGCCGCGAGGTCGAGCAGCTGTCCAGCTGCCGCCACCTCGCCGGCGGCTGCAGCCTCAAGCAGCCGCCGGGCGCGGACGATAGGCAGCCCGACGGCCGGGGACGTCTCCCTCTCAACCAGGTCAAGGAAGGCACCGATGTCTTGTGGCCTGCGGGAAGGGTCGAGATGCGTGGCCCGGCGTACGACGCCGTACCACGGGCCCGGCGGCGGGAGCAGCGGGACGTTGGGTTGGGGCCAGGTACCGGTGAGGATCCACCCGATGAGCTGGCCGAGGCTGTAGATGTCGCTCGCGAAGGTCGCCTCGTGCGCACCGACTGACAGTTCCGGGGCGGCGAACCCCTCGGTGCCGATCGCGCCGTGGGTGAGGACGCCCAGGTCGCTGGTCTGACCGCGTGGTCGGCGCGCGATGCCCCAGTCGGCCAGCACCCACCGGTCCTCCAGGGAGAGGACGTTGGACGGCTTGATGTCCCGGTGCAGCCACCCGTGCTCGTGCGCTGCGGTGAGCGCCGAGGCGACGGCGTCCACCAAGGCCCGAAGCCTGCCTGCCTCCTGGAGCTCAGAGCGTAGGTCCTGGGCGGTGGCCTCGGCCACTGGCATCACGAACCAGGCGTGATCCGGGCTGAAGTCGAGCACCGACATCACGTGGGGGTGGCCGCCCAGCCGCTGCGCAAGCTCGATCTCCCGGGCCATGCGCCGACGCTCCCGGGACCCCTTACCCAAGCGGCGCTTGAACGCCACGACGACGCGCGATGCCTTGTGCATAGCACGGAAGACCTCGGCCTGCCCGCCCTCGGCCAGCGGCAGTCGTTCGAGCCGGTAGTCCTTCTTCTCTCCACGGGCGGAGCCGCTCACCTGCCCGTACTCCTGCGCCCCCGCCCCGACCAGGGCGGTGTCCCCTTCGGGGGACTCAGTGGCCAATTGGGGGTTGGTGAGCTTGACCACGACAGGGCGGACGCTGGAAGGGTGGTTGTCCGGGAGCGAGGCGAGCAGGTAGACAGGCCCATCGGCGTTGTCGGTCTGGGCTAGGCCGAAGACCTGGGAGAGCCGGAGATCGGCCATCGTCTCGGCGGAGCGGTCTGCGATCAAAGTGCGGTGCAGCAGGACGTGGTTGCCCGACCCGTCGGGGGAGGCGCTGAGCACGCTGCCGCGCCCGTCGGCCAGCAGGTGCGCCGGGTAGTGTCCGGCGGTGGGAATCCAGTCCTCACGGCGGCCGGCATCCGTGCTCCGTCCCAGGTCCACCACGGCACTGCTCCCGCCCGCTGCGAGGAAGAAGCGACGCCCTTCCAGCCAGACGGCCGACCGGACCGCTGCCTCGAAGGCGATGGGGTAGCGCAGCTGGTTGCCGAGCTCACCACCGACGCGGGTCAGAGCGAGCGTGCCGTCACCGGCACCGAACGTGACACCGGAACCGGAAAGCACCCACGGCTCCCCGCCTGGGCCCGCCAGCAGCTGGGCTCCCTCTTCAAAGGCACCGGCCAGGACGGTCAGTGCGCCCTCGTGCCAGCGGACCAGCGCCGACCCGCACATCACCAGCAGCGCATCGTCGGGCTGAAGCAGCGCGGCTCCGTGACACCCGGACAGCTTCAGGCGCCAGAGCGCGGCCCCGCGCATGCCGATCGACGACACACCGTGGGCGCCGGTGATCAGCAGGCTGGTTCCGCCCGGTCGGCCGTTCCCGCCCGGCCACGAAAGGACTGTGAGGCCCGAGGGAGCATCCGCCAAGGCCCGACCCATGAAAAGCACCTCAGCGGCCAGGGGTGCCTGAGCCTGCATCTCCACCCGAACCGTTGGGCTCAGACGCGCCGCAGGCGTCATCGGCCATGCATGGTCCGGCGGGGAGGCGGTGCACAGCAGCTGAGCGAGGTCAACGTGTGGCTGGCGCTGCCGGAAGGTGTCGCGGATCAGCTCCGGCAGGGACCGCAGGCCGGCCACGGCCGCGTCCAGATGAGTTCGGTCCAGCACCACGCCGAAACCCCGCACGGCGTCCTCGACCCGGTCCAGATCCTCGTCGTCGGGCGTGACCGTGGCTGTCCACCACAGCAGAGCCCACTGCTCGGACTCCAGCCCCGACCGGCGTGCGGAGAGCACCGCCCGGCCCATAGCATCCTTCGCGCCGATGGCCAGGCTAAGCAGATAGTCCCGCCCTTCGTACTCGAAGCCGAGCCCGGGAAGCCCCTCAAGGTCGACGCGCTGCACGGCTCCATCGGCACTGACCTGACTCAAGAGAGCGGCCACCAGCTCGGCTAGAGCTGCGTACTTCTCCGCATCGGTTACGGTGTTGTCCGTGGCCCACTGGCCGTAGTCGGCCAGCAATGCCCGTGCCTCATCCACGCTGTTCGTGTTCTCCCGCTCCCCGGTGCCGACGCCCGGGTGCGGGGTCAGCATGAGCGCATTGTGTCCCATCGCGGCCTTGCGGCGCCGGTGTCTGCAGTATCTGTGTGCCTGCGGACGATGGCGAAGCCGGGGGCGGCACAAGATCACACCCGGTCAGAGTGCGATAGCGCAGGGCATCAGCGGTCAACCCGTACCCGAGCTCCGCACTGGCCAGGGGCACCAGCGCGGCCAGCAGCACCAGGAACCACCGGGGCCAGTCACAGGTTTGGGTGTACGGCAAAAGTCGGCCCGCCTGATCAGCGCGGGGCGGTCTTCCACGGTTCCGTCAGACCTGGGCGAGGTGGTTCAACATGTTGAGGGCGGCGGTCGTGACCGTGAGGGCGGTGTACAGGCCGAGAACCTCGTGGATGGTCGGGTGGGCCAGACGCGGCCAGTCGGCCGGTGCGGCAGGCCAGGAGGCAGGTGCACCTCCGCGGCGGCCAGGCCCAGGTCGGCGGTGACGTTCCAGACGCTGAGGGAAGCCGACTCCCAGCTGAGGCGAATGCGTGCCGCGCACCCCATGCCGAGCGGTGTACGCGGCGCACTGGTATCGCAGAGGGGTGCCGTGTCGAGTTGACGGTGGAGGCGTTGGCCCGCGCGGTGGGCTCCCGCATCGGGGATGCCCACCGCGACGAGGACCTCGCCTGACCGGTCAGTGGCCGGCCTCGGGCCGGCCACCGGCGGGCCGACAGTGGCCGAAGGGGCGGGCTGATCGGGTACCTGGCCCAGGGCCCGGATGCGCCGGCATTTAGCGATGGATCCGGGCTCAAGCGAGCTACCTCTTCAGGGAAATGTCAGTGGCATGGGTGATGATGAACGCCGTCGTACTGATTGACCTGTGGGGGGACATGGTGCACCTGAGTCGCATTGCGGTCAGCGGCTTCCGGGCAAGCGCGGAGGGGGCAATGGCTTGCGACCTCCCCGGTCGTTTCAGTGCGCTGATCGGAGCGAACGGCGCCGGTAAGACGACCCTCACGGACGCGCTCTACCTGGCTCATCCCACCAGCCGCTTCCCGGTCCTGCCGAGATACGGTTCCGCCGCGCTCGCGCCGGAGAGGTCTACCCGCGCCATAGAGGTCGCCTACGAACTGGGCGACAGCCTCGACGAGGAAGGGCATCTCGGCCGCCGACTGCACCAGGTCGACCATCGGCCTCTTGGCCAAGTTGCCCAGAGCTGGGACGTCAGGCTGGACCGCCGGCTCGGCGGTGTCGTCCCGAAGGTCGTCAGCGCGCACGGCAGGACGCTGGATCTGGACCCGTACAAGTTGATCTATCTTCCGGCCTGGCGCCATCCACTGGACGAGCTGGCGCGCCGCGAGGCACGGATCCTGGTGGAGTTGCTCCGTGCCGAACAGCAGCGCCTGAACGGTACCCGGAACCTGGTGGGACTCCGGGCGCGCGCCTCCCAACTGCTGGAGGAGCTGGCCAAGGAGAGCATCATCGATGCCGTCGAGAAGAGGATCGGCGGATACCTCACGGATCTGTCGGCCGGGGTGGACCGCCAGTGGTCGTACATACGCGGCCAGGTCATCGACGACACCTACCTGGCCCGCGTACTGGAGGTCATGCTCGCCGTCATGGAGGGACGCAGGTTTGCCCGGCCCCTCGAAGTCTCCGGGCTGGGATACGTCAACCTGCTGCACATTGCCGTGACCCTGGCGGCGATACCGGACTCTGCCGAAGCTCCGCGAGGGGATGCCTGGCCTCCCCCGGACGCTCATGATCGGCCGCCTCTCACCGAGGAGGAGCAGATCCAGCAGGCGACCCTGAACCTCGAACAGGCGCAGGCCGATGCCGATGCGGAGGAGGACTCCTTCTTCGGTATGAAGCCCTTCCACGCGACGGTCGTCATCGAGGAACCCGAAGCCCACCTCCATCCGCAGCTGCAGCACGCTCTCGCCCGCTACCTGCGCAGGACCGTCAAGAAGCGCCCCGAACTGCAGATCATTCTCTCCACCCACGCGCCGGACGTCATCACGGCCTGTGCCCCGGAGGAACTCGTCGTCGTGCGCCGGACGGCGAGGGGCAGGGTCTGCCGCGCAGTTGCCGACGTCGTACCGGAGAAGGACCGCGCCGTCACGCTGCGCAAGACACGGCTCCATCTGGACGCGAGCCGGTCCGCCGCGCTCTTCGCCGAACGTCTGGTGCTGGTCGAAGGCGTCACCGACGCAGCCGTCGTCCGGGAGTTCGGCAGGACGTGGGCCGGCGCGGATGCGCGCAAGCACTCCTTCATCGACGCGCTCAGCATCGTGCACATGGGGTGGAAGGTCGGACAGTGGCCGGTGCATCTGCTGGCGACCCAGGGCAGGGAACTCTGCACCAGGCTGGCGGTCCTCGTCGACAGCGATCTTCCCTTCGAAAGCGAAGACCGCAAGAAGCCGAAGTGGCTCTCTGCGCACGACCCGTCAGTCGTCGACGCCTTCGTCAGCCACCCGACCCTGGAACCGGCCATCACCGAAGGCAACAAACACCTGATCGAGGCTGCCCTGGAGGAGGTCGGACTGGAGGTGCCGGAGGTGACGCCCCAGTCCGTGCACGAGCTGTTCCGCAGCGCTCGGACGGCCAAGGGCGAGCAGCCCGCTATCCCGGCGGGGCTAGGTGCCAAGAAGAAGGGCGACTTCGCGCTGGCTTTCGCCGGTCTCCTCGCAGAGGCCAACGAGGTGGACCCCGAACAGGCGTCGAACCTCCCAACTGTGCCCGAGCACATGCGGCAGCTGTTCGAGTTCCTCTACACGCCCGACGCAACTGCTGAGGGCGATTTTGGGTCGGAGAACGACCCCTTGGCTCCCCTCGACGAGCCGGACTGGCTCGCGGTGGTGAAGGAAGAGCGGGAAAGGGACAGCCACCCCGCCGAGGACATCGCGGACTTCCTTTGGCCCGACGATGAGGAGAAGGAGGATGGCGACTGGGCGGACGAGTACGCACCAGAGCCGGACGCACCGCCCTGGGAGGAACTCCTTCTCCAGCGCCCTCCCCGTCGGGGGGCCTGGCCTACGGCCGCACCTCGAACGACGACCTTCGATGAGTAGCCGTCGGCCCGGTGAACTCGTCCTCACGCCAGAACAGCTCCTCGTCGCGGCGAACCCTCACCGCCTCCTCTACATAGAGGCGTTCCCGGGCTCAGGGAAGACGACCGTCTCGCACCAGCGCTTCGGTCTGCACCGCTTTGCGCGCACGACAGATCACCGGGCTGTCGTGGCGGTCAGCTTCACCCGCTCGGCCACCGAGGAGTTGCGCAGCCGGGTGTCCCGACAGTGGGGGCCGTCGGCGCTGACCTGGCCCCATCGCATCGCTACTCTCGACTCCGTCCTGAACGACCTGCTCACCCACCTCCTGCGGTCCCGCATCCTCCACTGGCCGGGCGGCCATGAGGAACTGGAGGTGCTGGACACATGGCCGACCCACCTGCCCACCACCCCAACGAAAGCGAAGCCGGTCCTTCGCCTCGCGGGCACCCGAGTCGTTACCACCTACCAGCAGGAAGAGGAAACGAAGTACCACATCAAGCCGGTGGACTTCTCCTCCGCGATCGTCGATGGGCGGTGCACCCACGAGAATGTGCGTGAGGTCCTGCGCGACGCCCTCGATGCCGAGGACATCCGCGCCCGCGTCACGGCCTACTTCGCCACGGCGATCAGGTCCCTGCTCGTCGACGAGGTCTACGACGCGAACGACCTGGACGTGGAGATCATCCGTGTGGCGGCGAACGCGGGACTGGCCGTCACCCTGGTGGGAGACCCCTGGCAGGCGCTTTACGCCTTTCGCGGCGCCCGCCCGGAGAGCGTGCGCCGACTCCTCGGACTGCTGGAGTTCGAACGCGGCGAACTCCGGACCACGTTCCGATGGCGCGACAGCGCGACCCAGACGTCACTGACACAGGGCCTGCGCCTCGGGCAGAGCACGATCCTCCCCGAGGGAACGGCGAAAGACGTCAATGCCGTGCTCGCGCGAAAGTGGCAGTCGCTGTGGGACTGCGACCCTCAGGTCCTCCCCTTGGCCACTGCCAAGTGGAGGATGGGGCCGCTCCAGAAAGCCCTGTGCACCTTGCTTCTGAACGAACTCACCCAGACGACCCTCGGCCTGTCGGCCTTGTTCCTCCCCGAAGCCTGGACCACCCTGGGCATCAAAGAGGCCGAAACGTTGGAGAAGCTGCGTCCGAACCTGCAAAGCACACTCCAACGCCTGGCGGGCCAGGACAGTCTCGCCGAGATATGGACTGCTCTGGTGCGTACCGTGGTTGCTACAGGGCACGTCGAGCCGCCGGAAGGGTACAAGCAGACAACACCGCGAAAGGCTCTCGGTCACCTGCGTACGCGCCTGAACGTAGAGCATGATCGCCTGGTACTCGGGCTGACCTGTCACCAGGCGAAGGGCAGGGAATGGGACAGGGTCGGAGTGCGGCTGGAGGAGACTGACGTGGCCGCCCTCCGCAAGGGCCTCGACCCTAGCGACGAGACCCACCGCGCGCTCTACGTCGCACTCACCAGAGCAAGACACCTCAGTGTCAAAGTTTGAGGTTTCTTGAGCCCCGGGCTCGGCGGCGCAGTCGAAGGCGAATTGCCCGGCCGGGACAATCCTGATGCCAATCACAGCGGCCCCGCCGCCGATCAGTGCACCGAGGAGGGCGCTCCCGGCACCGACCAAGGCGATGGTCATCTCACTGCCCATACGGCCGATCTTGCGCGCGTGGGACGGGCGCAAGCAGTTGATGGGGCGAACCGGCCAGCCTCATAGGGCAGCACGCTCCTGGGCTAGCACTGGAACGTTTCCTTCCTTTCTGACCGCGTCCCGTGCCGCTGATTCTGTCGACTAACGAACTCGTTAGCCCCTGGAGGTTCCCTGAATCCGAGGATCAGAGCAGGTGCCGGTTCGGCGCCTGTGCTGCGTTTGCGTACTCAGGCAGTGCAAGAACTGTGACGCCGGCGTCTTCGAGGGTCTCGGTGCCATCGGCGCCGACGACGAACGTATCGGGTTCGCTCCATGCGGTGACGACGCGGCGGAGGCCCACGTCGCGGATGAGCTGGGCGCAGGGGCGAGGTCGGGACGCCCGTCTGGCGCAGGGCTCCAGGGAGCTGTAGATCGTGGCGGTGGCGAGCCGGGCGTCCTCGGCGGGGAGCTTGGCGAGGGCCCCTTCCTCGGCATGGTCGTGGGGATCGCTCTCACGGGAGTAGCCGCGGGCGAGTTCGGTCCCGTCGGCCGCGACGACGACTGCCCCCACGCTGAAGGCGGTCTCCGAAGGTGGGCAGAGGGCGGCCAGCTCACAGGCGAAGGCGAGCCAGTTCCGGTCTGCGGTGTTGGGCTCGCGGCCGGTGCCGGGGGCGCCGGCTGAAGGGGTGGTGCTCATCGGGGCTCCGTCAAAGTGTCCTTGGGGGCGTACCTCAGGAGTACCACGTCACCGATCTGGCGGGCCTCCAGGAGCCGAAGGCGGGCGGCGGGGCCGCCAGGGTAGCTCGCGGGGCCGAGCATCCTTACCGCATCGAACTGGCCGACCAGGAGCGGGGCGATGACGAGTTGGAGTTCGTCGGCAAGAGCGGCTTCGAGGAGCTGTGTGTGAACGGTGCCACCCCCTTCGACCATGAGCCGCTTGACGGCGTACTCGTCGCCGAGGAAGTCGAGCGCGGCCGGCCATACGGCCTCCTCGGGGACGCTCTGAACGGTAGCCAGGTCGCCGAGGTTGGCGCGGGCTTTCGTGGTGGCCTGGTGGCCCACGGCGAAGACGAGCTTGTCTCCGCCGTGGTGCCAGAACTTCCAGTGCGGATCAAGGTTGCCCGTGCCGGTGATAGTGACCTTCAGCGGGTACTCCGGCTGGCCAGCGGCGACCCGGGACGCCCTGCGTTCCGCCGAGTTGACGAGGAGGCGTGGGTTGTCGGCGCGGAGTGTGCCGGCGCCGACAAGGATCGCGTCGACACTGGCTCGTACGGAGTCGACGCGTTCGAAGTCCTCCTTGTTGGAGAGCAGGAGCCGGTTCTCGCCCGGGCGGGTGTCGAGGTGGCCGTCGATCGATACAGCTGCGGACAGCAGGACGTACGGGCGGGGCACGGTATCTCCAGGCGGTGTGCGCGGGTGAGTCAGGCGGGATGAAGAACGATGCGGTCGAGTGAGGCGCGGAACTCGGCGACGCCGTCCTCGCCGGTTGCGGGGGCCAGTGCCTGGTCGAGCCGGTCGAGCTGTCCGAAGATGCGCGCGGATCCGGTCTCGGCGGCGATCCCGACGGCCTGCCCGCCGATTCGGGCAGCGAGGGTTACGTTGCCTGTGCCCGCGTGGGCACGTGCAGCGCGAGCGAGGTAGACACCGCGGTCCCGGCGATATGCGGGCGGGAGCACTGCGAGGGCGCTGTCGAAGCCTGCTGCGGCCTGCGCATACTCGCCGAGTGCGGCGAGGGAGCGGGCTCGGGCGGTGCTGATGTACGCCGCATCGAGCCAGGAGCCCCAGACGCCATCGGAGCCCGCGCGAACGAGAAGAGTCAGCGCGGTGTCGTACGCCTTGTGGGCTTCACTGCCTTCACCGAGTACGGCATGCGCGTGGGCCTCGTGCAGAACGGCGATGACTTCGAGGCGGCTCCCGGGCCGGGCGGTGCGTCGGGCGGCTGCGGCGAGGCCGAGAGCGTCGGCAGGATGACCGGTGTCGACGGCGAGCTGGGCCTTACGGCCGAGGATGTACGCGGTGAGATCGGTGTCGCCGGTGATGTGGGAAGCGTCCAGTGCTTTCGCGGTGCGGCCGTGGGCGGTGCGCTCGTCGCCGATGTCCTGGGCGAACCAGCCCGCCAGCTCTTCGTATCGCGTCTCCAAGGCGAGAAGCTCGATGGCGTCGGCGCCACGAGCGGCTCGACGTCTCGTGGCAAGGGAGACGAGGTGTTGTTGCAGGGCGGGCAACACGTGCCGGGGGCCGATGAGGTTGTCGGTCTGGATCATCACCCGGCGGAGTTGCGCGAAGTGCTCGAAGGGAGACCCCATGTCGGCGAGTTCGGTGGCAGCCGCCGGCGTCGCGGCCGGCATGGCTGTCGCAGCCAGGCCGGCGATCCCTGATGCGAGAACAACGCGGCGGGGCACGGGCACGAAGAGGATCCTTCCGTGGATGCGGGCGGGGACGACGACCGTGTCCGTGTCGTCTCCAAGCGAGCCTGCCCGCACGACCGCGTTCATGGCCAGGGTCTCCGGGGCGCTGGCCCCATGACCCCGTGTACTGGCCCCATGAGTTGCTGTCCCGGCTCTGGACACCGGGACAGAGCAATCCTGGGGGGCCTCGCGCTCCGCGCTGTCCCAGCCACGAACTAATGCACCGGCGGCATCGAGGATGTCGTCGAGAGTGATGGCCGCATGTTTCGGGACGGGACGTTCAGCGCGCTCGAAGCGCCCGAGATGTGAACGGTCGATCAACGCCCTGCGAGCCAGAGCCTGCTGCGACAGCAGACGGGCCTCGCGGAACTGGCGTAGCTCGTAACCCCAGCGGTGCCATGGGCCGGCGTCCGGAGTCAGCTCGTTCGGCTGCTGCCCCACGCTTCCTCCTCCGCCGTGGACTTTCGTTCACCCGCGGTCGATGTCAGCGACAGGGGCGGGTCTCCATGGGGCCTGCGGAGCCAGCGTGTGAGGCTCCATCTAGGGCCTGCCCACCGGGGTTCCGTACCGCTTTCATCGTCGGTACGAGCTGATCACACGGTATCCGAACGGCGCCTGGCACGGACCTGATTCACGTCGGTAGCGAACGTAGTGGTCGGTCGGACCGAACGCATTGCGCAATCGTCGGATGAGCCCTGCGCGGGCTGAGCGCGATCTAGGGGAAGGCGACCATGAAGACACGTAGAAGCCTGGGCGACATGATCGCCGTCTCCAGTCCACGGATCAGCCTGATGGGATCCCGGAACGGGACGGACGCCGAGACTGCTCGAACCCAGGAGTGGCACCGCAAACCCGCCCCGCCGGAGCGTCCGGCGCGCAGCGGCGAGCTCGTCCGGCTCCGTCAGCAGTTCCGTCGCAAGGCGACCGAAAGGTGCGACCGCCGCTCCGGTGATCGCCGTCTCCGGGTGTTGGCGTACAGCTTGGTGCTTAGCAGAAGTGCCAGGCCGGATGAGGACTGGAACACCCTCCAGACCGAGGCTGAGCAGCGTGGCTACGCAATGGGAGCGAGGTTTCACGACGTAGCCGTTCCCGTGACCACGACGGGCCTCCCCGGCTCGGGTGCCGGCCGTGGCGTTCACGCGCCGCCCTGGCAGCGCCCTGGCTGGGGGGAGGTCGAGCGACTGATCCGAGGCGGCTTCGCGGACGGCGTGATCGTCCTCGACCGGCACAACCTCAGCTCCGATGACGACGAGTATCGCGCTGTGATCAACGAGCTGGGTGAGCGGTACCAGGCATTCATTCACCTCGTGATCCCCGAGGAGCTGTCCGGTCCGACTTGAAGGCGACCGTTGCGGTGGATGGATGCGAAGGGCTGGGGCTGGAGACAGGCCAGCGCTCAGGTTCTCCTCGTCGTCACCGTGTTCGCAGTGCTCGTCACCGTCTACCAATCCGCCTGATCGGAGGGCCGTTTTGACGTTCGAGGGATACACCAACCAGGCAACACATTTCCTGCCGCTCCGTGAGGTGGGACTCGACCTATGCATCGTGCCTGCAGGTGACCCGCAGGGCGCGGCATGACCGCGATCAACGAGACCTGCGCGTGCAGTGGTCATCTCACCCGGATCCCTGCTTCGTTGTCGAGTGGGGGGAGAGAGACCACTCACGCTCGAGGGCGACCGCACTGCCACCACCCTGGGGCGCTTCTACGGCTACAGCGAAGCAGCCATAGCGGCCTTCATGGGGCGGTGCCACAAGTCCCCCTCTTCGGCCGTGCCCGAACCGTGTTCCCCCACGGCACCGTAGCTGGCCGAAGAGGGCCCAACTTCCCACCCGAGAGGACGAGCACCATGTGTGCGCACAACCCGCCGTGCCCCACGGCCATGGCTCCCGACAGGGAGGCCGCGCGACCCGTCGCGCACCACCCTGAGCAGGGCTGGAGCCTGCTGTGCAACGGAGTGCTTGTGTTCGAGGACACCGGAGAACTCCTCCCCGACGGCCGTATCGTCGCCCCCCACCGGCCGCTCGCGCTCACGGTCGGAAGCGCGGCATGACGATCACCGCAGCCGACCTGGTCGTTCCGTACATCACCGCTCGTGAAGGCGAAGAGGCGGACTCCCTCCTCAACCTGAACGTACGCATCGGTCCTGACCGGCGCCCGCGGCTCGGGTACAAGGACGAGGCAGGGCCCGACCGAGATCTTCGCGGCGTGCTGTGGGCCCGGTACTCCATGTCACTCGGCTTCGCGGGACAGCCCACCGGGAACCCGAGGTGGCGGCTGGTGCACCCGCTCCGCCAGCGCATCACGATGGCGCTCCTGCGCTGCCAGGTGTGCACGGTCCCGCTGAAGCGTAGCGACGGCATCCTCTTCGTGGAGACGGCCGACGACGGCGACGACTACACCGGGCCGGTGAAGACCGCGCAGCCGCCGGTGTGTCTGGAGCACGCCCGGATGGCGGCCCGGCGGTGCCCCCGGCTCAGGAGCCAGGGCCACGTCGCCCTGCTGGCCACGCGGTTCCCGCTCTACGGCGTCATCGGCACCCCGTACCAGTACACCGCCGACGGCATCCAGCCCCTCGCCGCCTCGGACGCTCCACTGCCCTACAACCACCCCCAGATCGACTGGTTCCTCGCCTCTCAGCTCGTACGCGAACTGCGGGACTACGAGGTCGTCAGCCTGGACGATCTTGTGCCCGCCGCATAGACGGCTGCTCGACGGTCCTGGGCAAAGGACCGGACCGTCGAGCGGCACCCCAGAGCTTCCCGGCCCGACCATCGGACCGGGATGGCCAGAACCTGACCCCATGGCGTAGCCCCGTCGCTACGCCACGGTCCTCAGTGCGCTGGCAAGCACCACCTGTCCTACACACCAACGAATCACCTGGAGTTGTTATGACGCGAATCGTCACCAAGAGCACCACCCAGGTCCAGGAGCCGACGGCCGGCGGCCAGTCGGACGGGTTCGACCTGAACGTCTCCCTCCTGGAGGTGTCCGATGCGGCCGGGCTGACCGTCCTGACCGACGACGGGTGCGGCAGCTCCTGCGGTGCCTGCGTCACCTTCACTGACTGACCCTGACCGTCTGAACCCGGCCATCAGGTCATGAACCGCGGTCGGTGCTGTCGCGCTACTCGGCGCGTCGGCTCCGACCGCCCCTCCAGACGCACGAAGGGACACGTCACGTGGCTATACCCCCAGCGTTCAAGGCGGGCACGACCGCCCTGGTGCGCGCAGCCGCTCGACCGTCGGTGACCCAGCTTCCCCTACCGGACTTCGACGACCGGTCCTTCCGAGCCGAGGAGTTGGAGGAGGTCACCACCGGACGCCTCGCCTGGATTCGCAGCATCTGGCACGACCCGGGCATCGCACAGGCCCTCCGCCATGCCAGCCCGGTTCTCGCCGCCGAAGTCGAGGTCCTGGAGGGTGCTAACTCCCCTTCTACCCGCGAAGTCCGCCGCGTTGGAGTGTCGGTGGCGCGCTACCTCCTGCGCGCGCTGCACCGGCCCACACCGTTCGGACTGTTCGCCGGAGTCACCACGGCCACCTTCGACGCCGAGCCTCACTCCCACTGGGGCCAGAACCACCTGGTCGTGGCCCGCGCCGGTGCGGAGTGGGTGGGGAGGCTGACCGAGCAGTTAGAAAGAAGCGGAGAGCTGCTGCCGCTCCTGTCGGTCGTCGTCAACAACACCACCTTCGAGCGCGACGGCAGTCTCGTCGTTCCCTACCAGGACGACGGGCCGACCGGTCAGCGGCGAGCGGTCGAGGTGTCCGTCGAGCTGTCGGCGCCGGTCCGGCTTATCCTCCGCGCGGCTGACGCGCCGATCCGGATCGGGGAACTCGCCGAGAAGCTGATGGCCGAGTTCCCGGCGGTGGCCCCGGAGCGCGTCAAGCGGCTCCTCGCGGGCCTGGTGCGGCGGCGCGTGCTGATCACCAACCTCCACGCGCCGGCGACCGAGACCGACGCGCTCGGTCACCTGGTCACCCAGCTCGACGGGGTCCGTGCCGAGGACATTCGTCTCCTGGCACCCGTCGTCCGGGAGCTGCGCGCCGTCCACGCCGGGCTGGAGCAGTGCGGCACCACAGAGGGCCGGGACGCCGTAGCGACCCGGATGCGTGATCTGGTGCCGGGCCTCCGACGTCACCCGCTCGCCCTGGACCTGTGCCTGGACGCCACCGTGGTGCTCCCTGATCTGGTCGCCCGCGAGGTCGAGCGCGCCGCCACGATCCTCACCAGGATCTGCGCCCGCCCGTACGGCACCGAGCCGTGGAACGAGTACCACCAGCGGTTCTACGAACGGTTCGGCGTCGGCACGATGGTGCCGCTGCTGGAGGTCGTCGCGGACAGCGGCATCGGCTACCCCGACGGGTACCCGGGCGGGCCGACCGGAGCGAGCCGCCGGCGCCTGTCGCCGCGGGACGACGTGCTGCTCGGCCTCGCCCAGGCCGCCGCGCTCGACGGCCGCGACGAAGTCGTGCTGACCGACGAGACCGTGACCGCCCTGGAGCGGGGACCACAAGAGCCACGGGTACCGCCCCACTTGGAGGTGGGCGTGCGACTGCACGCGGCCAGCCTTGCCGATGCCCGCCGCGGTCGGTTCACCGTGGAAATGACCAGCGTGGCCCGCGGAGCGGGGGTGACCGTCGGACGCTTCCTCGGCGTCCTCCCCACTGCGCAACGCGAGCGCCTACAAGCGGAGCTGGCTGACCTGCCCACGGCCGACGCCGGCACGGTGGCCGCGCAGCTCTCCTTCCCCGCGCTGTTGCCCGACACCGCCCACGTCACCCGAGCCCCGCGTGTGCTGCCGCTGGTGATCAGCCTGCAGGAGCACCGCGCCCCCGACGCCGCGGTGCTCACGCCGGCGGATCTGGCGGTGGCGTGCGACGGGCGCCGGATGTACCTGGCTGCTCCGGACCGCGGGCTGCGCGTCGAGGCCGTCGGCATGCATGCGCTCAACCTTGCCGAGCACACCCCGCCCCTGGCGCGGCTGATCACCGAGGTGTCCCGGGCGCAGAACGCCCAGGTCACCAGGTTCGACTGGGGCGCCGCCGCAGCGATGCCGTTCCTCCCCCGCCTGCGGTACGGCCGCATCGTGCTGGTAGCAGCCCGCTGGAGGCTGGAGGCCGACGACCTCCCCGACCGCCACCGGCCCGGCGCGGACTGGGCCGCCGCACTGTCCGGCTGGCGGGAGCGCCGCCGCCTGCCGCAGCACGTGCTCCTCGTCCAGGACGACCGGCGGCTGCCGCTCGACCTCGATGAGCCCGGCCACCGGAGCCTGCTGCGCCAACACCTCGACCGCGCCGGTACGGCGCTGCTGACGGAAGCCGCTCCTCCTGGGGCGGACGGCTGGAGCGGGGGCCGCGCCCACGAGATCGCGGTCCCCCTCAAAGCGGTCCGGCCTCCGGCCTGGCCTGCGCTGCCCACTCCGACCACCGCCCGCACGCTCTCCCCAGCCCAGATCCAGACCCCCGCCACCTCCCCGGTGATCCTCGTAGCCTTGTACGGCGACTCGCGGCGTCAAGACGCCCTGCTGACCCGGCACGTGCCCGACCTGATGCGGCGCCTCGGCTCTCCCCGCTGGTGGTACGTCCGCTTCCGCGACCCCCAGCAGCACCTTCGCCTGCGGATCGCGCTGCCCGACCCGGACGACTTCGCCGACACCACCCACACGGTCAGCGCCTGGGCCGACGAACTGCGGACCGCCGGGCTGCTGGCGGACCTGCGCTACCCCACCTCCTACCGCGAGACGGGCCGGTGGGGCTCCGGACCGGCATGGGACGCGGCCGAGACCGTGTTCCGCGCGGACTCCGTGGCCACGGTGGCGCAGCTCGCCCAGCCTGTCCGGCCCGCGCAGCGCACGCTCGTGGCCGCGCACTTCTTCGCCATCGCCTCCGCCCTCCTCGGCAGCCCGGACGCCGGCGCGCGCTGGCTGATCGACCACATTGAGCCGACCGCGCCGAACCCGGTACCCCGCTCGCAGTTCACCGACGCCGTGCGGCTGGCAGACCCGCGCGGTGACTGGGCGGCCCTGCGGTCGGCGCCCGGCGGCGCCGCGATCGTCGACGCCTGGGCCGAGCGCACCGCTGCGCTGGCCGGGTACGGGCCGCACCTGTCCGGCCCGCACGCCGACGGCATCGCAGTGGACGGCGTACTGACCTCCCTGCTGCACGTCCACTTCGTGCGGCATGTCGCGGTGGACTTCCCCGAGGAAGAGGTCTGCCTGTACCTGGCCCGCGCCGCAGCCCTGGCCTTCACCGCCCGCGCCGGGAGGCGACCGTGACCCACACAGCAGCCGCAGTGGCCGCCGCCATCGCCGACCGGCTCGCCCACCCCGACCAGGTGCCGGCGGCGGCCACTGACGACGCCAACCGGCAGCACCTCGCCTACGGCCCGACAGGCATCGCCCTGTTGCACATCGAACGCGCCGCGGCCGGGCTTGCCCCCTGGCAGCGCGCCCACGACTGGCTGGCCGCCTCGACCCGCGAGCCCTTCACCAGCGGCCCCGACAGCCACCCCTTCTACGGCGCCCCGGCGCTCGCCCATGCCGTGGCGTGCGCAGCCGACCACCTTCCGGACTCCTACCGGCGCGGCCTCGATGTGCTGGACCGGCAGGTGACGGCAGACGCCCGGCGGCGCCTTGACGCCGCGCACCGCCGGATCGAAGTCGGGCAGCTTCCGGCACTCGCCGAGTTCGACGCCATCCGGGGCTTAAGCGGGTACGGCGCCTACCTGCTGCGCCGCGACCCTGCGGGCCCGGTGACCCGGGCCGTTCTCGACTACTGCGTGCGCCTGACCGACCCGGTCACCGACAGCGGCGAACGACTGCCGGGCTGGTGGGTACCGACCGGGCCGTCCGGCAGGCCGGACGACCGCTTCCCCGGTGGGCACGCCAACCACGGCATGGCACACGGCGTCGGCGCGGTCCTCGCGCTGCTGGCGCTTGCCGCCCGCCGCGGCACCACCGTCACCGGCCACCATCAGGCGATGCGCACCATCCTTGCCTGGCTGGAGCAGTGGAAGGCGCCCACCGGGCGCGGCACGGCTTGGCCGTACTGGATCAGCCGCGAGGAACTGCGCAGCGGCCGGCCCGCGGCCGCGGCACCACGGCGGCCGAGCTGGTGCTACGGCACCGCGGGCCTGGCCCGTGCCCAGCAGCTCGCCGCGCTCGCCCTCGGCGACAGCGACCTCCAGGTCGAGGCCGAGGCCGCCCTGCTGGACGCGCTGAGCGACCGCGTGCAGCTTCGCATCACCACGGACAGCGGCCTGTGCCACGGCTTCGCCGGTCTGGTCCACATCGCGGCGCGTGCCGCCGCCGACGCCGACCGGGCCACCGCCGGCCAGCTCCGCGCCATCATCCCCGCCCTTCTCACCATGCTGGTCCCGCCCGGCACCGCCTCCGGCGTCGCCGCCGCCCGGCTGCTGAAGGACGCGGCGGGCGCCGGTCTCCTCGACGGTGCCGCCGGAACCGCGCTGGGACTGACCACCGCGGACAGCACGGACCCGCCCCGCACCGCCTGGGACGCCTGCTTGCTCACCGCCTGAACCCGACCGAAGGACTTCTCGATGTGTTCCGATCGCTGGCAGCAGCACAACATCACCTTCCCCGACCGGGACACCGGGCGACGGGCTGTCACGGAACGCCTCGCCCCCGTTCTGCTCGCCGCCGAGGCCGACGGGCAGCTCAGCGGCTGGTGGTTCATGAACAAGCAGCCCTGGCGCCTTCGGTACGTTGCCGACCAGCCGTCACCGACCGTGCTGACTCTGCTGGACGAGTGGGGGGCCGACGGCACCGCGCAGTCCTGCACGGCCGGGAACTACGAGCCGGAGACCGAGGCATTCGGCGGTGCGGACGCCATGGCAGCCGCGCACGCCCTCTTCCACGAGGACAGCCGCCACCTGCTCACCTATCCCGTCAAGGACGGGCACCTGGGGCGGCGCGAGACCGCCATCCTGCTGATGAGCAGCCTGATGCGTGCCTCGGGTCTCGACTGGTTCGAGCAGGGCGACGTGTGGGCGAAGGTCTCCGCACTGCGCCCCGGTACCGGCACGCCCGGGTCCCCGCGCCTTACCTCGGCAATGCGGACCCTGATGACCACCGAAGCCCGCAGCCTGTGCCGCGAGCGCGGGCCGCTGGACGGCCACGGCGACTGGGTCGCCGCCTTCGAGCGTGTCGGCACCACGCTCGCCTACCTTGCCGCCCAGGGCGACCTGACCCGCGGACTGCGCGCCGTCATCGCGCACCACGCCATCTTCCACGCCAACCGTGCCGGTCTGCCGTCCGCCGACCAGCACACCCTGTTCAACATCGCACGAGAGGCAATCATGGGTTCGAGTGAAAACACCGCGTCAGCAACAGAATCAGGCTTTGCGGCCCATAGCGTCAGCACGGTGAACACCGACACACTCACCGCCCCCGGGGCCAACGCCGAACAGCTTCGCAACGCCCTGGTCGACCAGATCAAAGCCGACGGCCACGCCCGCACCCCCGCGGTCGAAGCCGCCCTGCGCACCGTGCCTCGGCACCTGTTCGTCCCTGACACCTCGCTGGCCGACGCCTACGACAACAGCCCGGTCAACGTGAAGTACGACCCCGAGGGCACCTCGATCTCCTGCGCCTCCCAGCCAGCCGTCGTCGCCCTCATGCTGGACCAGCTCGAAGCCCAGCCGGGCGAGCACATCCTCGAACTCGGCGCCGGCACCGGCTACAACGCCGCCCTGATCGGCCACCTCGTCGGCCCGAGCGGACACGTCACCACCATCGACGTCGATGACGACCTGGTCGAAGGCGCCCGAGCCCACCTCGCCGCCGCTGGAGCCACCAACGTCGAGGCCCTGACGCGCGACGGCGCCCTCGGCCACGCCGAAGGTGCCCCGTACGACCGGATCATCGCCACCGTCGGCGCGCACGGCATCCCCCACGCCTGGCTCGACCAGCTCGCCGAGGGCGGCCGACTCGTCACCCCGCAGCGACTCACGGGCAGCGTCTCGCGCTCCATCATCTACGTGGCGCGCGAAGGTCGGTGGCATTCGGTCGGCTCGGAGATGAACACCTTCATGCCGCTGCGCCGGGGCATCGCCGACGACGACCGCCGCGCCGTGCCGCTCAGCACGGACGGCGCCGTGCGCCTCCAGGCCCCGGCCGGACTGGCGCTTGACGCCGATGCCCTTGCCGGTGTTCTTGACCAGCCGCGCGTCGAGGAGTGGACGGGGATGACGGTCCGCGCCGGGGAGTCCCCGGAGTGGATGGAGCTGTTCGTCTCCTGTGTCATGCCGTCCGGGCTGATCCGGATGCTCTTCCCCCAGACCGCCAAGGGCACGTTGCTTACCGAGGACCCCTACCCCTCGGCCACGGCCGCCGTCGAGAAGGGCGCCCTCACCTACCTCGCGCGGCGCCTTTCGGACCAGAAGACCCCCGAGGGCGACAAGCTTTGGGAGTTCGGCGTCATCGGCCACGGCCCCGGGAGCGATGAGCTGGCCGCCAAGGTCGCCGACGCGGTCCGCACCTGGGACCGCGAGTACCGCGGCCGGGACGCCACCTTCGAGATCCTGCCGCTCGACGCGCCCGCGGACGAGCAGCCCGGTGTCTTCGTCCTCGGCACCCCGCTGAACCGCGTCCGCGTCACCTGGCAGTAGCTGATCCGCCTGCGTGGTGCCCGCCGACCGGTCGGCGGGCCCCCCCCCGCCCAAACCCCCACCCCGACGTCTACAACCCCCGCGGGCCACCAGGACCAGGACACACCCCAAACCCCCCCCAATAACCGCAAAAAA
>NZ_JBEXRT010000024.1:0-108412 GCF_040613235.1 Streptomyces sp. NPDC006296
CCGCGCGGCCTTCCGCGGGCGCTGCGCGGCGCGGGGCGCCCGGGGACGGCCCCGGGCGCCGCGCGTGCGGGACGGGTCAGTGCTTGCCCGGCTGGCGCTTCCACGGGCCCGTGATCGCCAGCATGATCCCCGGGGTCTGGATGTTGGCGAAGAGCGTCTTCCCGTCGGGCGAGAAGGTGACCCCGGTGAACTCGCTGTAGGAGGGGTCGTCCTCGGTGCCGATGTTCAGCTCGTTGCGTGCGATCGGGTAGGTGCGTCCGCCGTCGGTCGCGCCGAAGAGGTGCTGGACGCCCTCGCCGTCCTCGGCGATGACCAGACCGCCGTAGGGGGACACGGTGATGTTGTCCGGGCCGTCGAAGGCGCCGTCCTCGGAGGGGGCCGGGTTGACGCCGAGGAGCACCTTCAGGGTGAGCGTGCGGCGCTTGGGGTCGTAGAACCAGACCTGGCCGTCGTGCGCGACCGGGCTCTCGTCACGGGCGAACGAGGCGACGACGTAGGCACCGCCGTCACCCCACCACATGCCTTCGAGCTTGCGGGCCCGGGTGACCTGCCCCGCGGTGAACTGCTTGCGGACCGAGACCGTCCTCGCGTCGCGGTCGGGTACGTCGACCCAGTCCACGCCGTAGACGGTGCCGATCTCCGTGGCGCGCGACAGGTCGTCGACGAACGCGCCCTTCCTGTCGAAGCACTTGAAGGCCTGGAGGACACCGGCGTCGTCGGCCAGGGTGCGCAGCTTGCCGCGGCCGTGCCGGAAGCCGTGCGGGGGGACCCAGCGGTAGAGCAGGCCGTTGGGGCCGGACGCGTCCTCGGTCAGGTAGGCGTGGCCCTGCTTCGGGTCGATGACGACGGCCTCGTGGGCGTACCGGCCGAAGGCCTTGACGGGGCGCGGGTCGCGGTTGGCGCGCTTGTCGTAGGGGTCGACCTCGAAGACATAGCCGTGGTCCTTGAGCAGGCCGTTCTTGCCGGCCTTGTCCTCGGTCTCCTCGCAGGTCAGCCAGGTGCCCCAGGCGGTGCTGCCGCCCGCGCAGTTGGTCGACGTGCCGGCGATCCCGACCCACTCGGCGGTGCGGCCGTCACGGCGGGTCTCCACGACGGTGCAGCCGCCGGCCGCGACCGGGTCGTAGACCAGGCCGTCGGTGAGGGGGACGGGGTGCTCCCAGCCGGCCCGGGTGCCGCTCAGCTCGTGGTTGTTGACCAGCAGCGTGACTCCGCGGGGGCCTTCGAAGGCGGCGGTGCCGTCGTGGTTGGACGGGGTCGGCTCGCCGGTCTCCAGGGTGGTGACACCGCTGTGCGTGAGGACGCGGTACGAGAACCCGGCGGGCAGCGCGAGGATGCCCTTCGGGTCGGGGAGCAGCGGGCCGTAGCCCGGCTCCTTCCCGTGCCCGTGGCCCGGGCCGCCGCCGTGGCCGGGGTGCACGTCCTCGGCCGCCAGGGCGCCGGGAGCGGTGGCCAGGGTGCCGACGGCGCCGGTCAGGGCGATGCCGGCGCCGGTGAGGGCGGACTGTCTGCTGAATTCCCTGCGCGTGATCGCCATCGAGGACTCCTGCTGGTGCGTGACCGGTGGGCTGGCGCGATCACGCTCCCTCCCCCGCACCAACAGGAGTTGAACGACGCACGTCGCCGAGCGGGCCCGCACACCAAGCCGTGCCGCGTTCGGGGACGAAACGGGACACGGGAGCCGGTCGGAGCCGGCCGCCCTGGCCGAAAACCCTCGTACCGCAGGACCGCTCCGGCCCTCCCGGTGCGCCGGGCTCCGGACCGCCCCCGGCGAGACCGCGCAGGGTCACGCCGGGGCGCCGGGTCACGCCGGGGGCGCCGGCTCAGCTCTTCGTACGCGAGCGGGCCTTGAAGGCGGCCTTGCGGGCGTCCTTGGCGATCACGCGGTCGCGGTGCAGCCGGCCCACGGCCTCCAGCACCTCCGCCGTGGCGGGGTGCTCGACCCGCCAGGCCTGGTCGAAGAAGCCGCTGTGCTGCCCGGAGAGCCCCTCGACCAGCTCCTGGAGCTCGTCCAGGTCTCCGTCGGCGTCCAGCTGCGCGGCGATCGTGTCCACGGCGAGCCAGAAGATCATCGACTCCGGGGGCGCCGGCACGTCGGCCGCGCCGCGCTCCGCGAGCCAGACCCGGGCCAGTCCGCCGAGCTCGGGGTCGTCGAGCACGGCGCGCACGGCGGGCTCGGCCTCCGGTCCGACCAGGGCCAGGGCCTGCTGGCAGTGGAGCCTGCGCAGCGGCGCGCGCCGGTCGGCGCCCCGCGCCGCGCCCAGGAGTTCCGCCGCGGCGGCCTCCGCCCCCTGCGCCCCGCGCCCGCCGAGCCAGAGGCCGATCTCGCTGCGCGCGGCGTCCTCGGGATAGTGGGCGATGCCGTCGAGGAGGACGTCGGCACCCTTGTCCGCGAGGTCGCCGACGGCGGGGGCGTCCACCCCGGCCTCCAGCATCCGCTCGCGGATGCCGTAGAGACCGAGCGGGGTCAGCCGCACCATGCCGTAGCGGGTGACGTCCTCGTCGTCGGCGGGCGGGGTGGCCTCCTCGCCCTCCTCGGTCAGCAGGGCCTCGTCCACCGGCCGGTACTCGACGATCCCGATGGGGGCGAGGACCCGGAACTGGTCGTCCAGCCGCATCATGACCTCGGACACCTGTTCAAGGACGTCGTCGGTGGGCTCGCCCATGTCCTCGGGCACCACCACGGACGCGGCGAGGGCGGGCAGCGGAACCGGTCCCTCCAAGGGACCGGCCTCCGAGAGCGTGAGCAGGTAGAGGTTGCCGAGCACCCCGTCGAGGAAGTCGGCCTCCTCCTCCGGGTCCCAGTCCAGGGCATCGAAGTCGACGCTGCCGTCCTCACCGACGAGGTCGGCGAAATCGTCGAAGGCCGGGGCCGTGGCGTCGGCGTGCACGGCGTCGAGGCCGTCGAGCCAGATCGCGAGCACGTCCTGGGGCGATCCCGAGGTCAGCAGGCCGAGGTTCTCGCCGACCGTGACGGTGCCCTCCGCGTCCTCGCCCTCCGCGGCGTCCGGGTCCTCGAAGTCCAGCAGTCCGGTGTCGACGGCGAGGCGCCACGCCTCGCTGGCGTACGCCACGCCGTCCTCGTCGTCGCCGAACCCCAGGTGCTCGGCCGCGGCGGGCAGGTGCGCCTCGACGAGTTCGCCGCCGGCGCCCACCCGCGTCCCGGGGCCCGCCCAGCGGGCGAGGCGGACGGCTCGGGCGAGCAGCGGAGCGGCCAGCGCGTCCCGCGCAAGCTCGGCCTCGGTGTGCAGCCGCACCGGCGGCAGGGAGGGGCGCTCTGCGGACATCAGGGGGTTCTCCTCGGGGCGTGCGCGGGCGGTGTGCGAAGGGCCGGCCCGGTGACGACGGGTCCTCGGCCGCTGCCCCAGCGTAGACGTATGTCGTCCGGTGCCGCCCGGTTGTGGCAGAGGTCCACCCCGGTGCGGGACGCGGGTGTGCGGCGGTCCTCGGGGCGGTCCGCCGCCCCCGTTCCGGTCGCGCCGGGCCGCGGGGGCGACCGTTCAGCATCCCTTGCCCGCCGGCCCAAGCAGAACTAAGTGGACCCGCGCGGACCGGGCGCCGAGACTGCGGGCATGAGATCCCACACCGCCGGGCCCTTCGGCCGCGCCCTCTGCGCCATGATCACGCCGTTCACCGCCTCCGGCGGCCTGGATCTGGACGCCGCCCGCCGCCATGCCGCCGGCCTCGTCGCGGACGGCTGCGACGGTCTCGTGCTCAGCGGCACCACCGGCGAGTCGCCGACCACCACCGACGCGGAGAAGACCGCGCTGCTGCGGGCGGTGCGGGAGGAGGTCGGCGACGGGGTCACGCTGGTCGCGGGCGTGGGCAGCGCCGACACCCGGCACACGGTACGGCTCGCGCAGGAGGCCGAGGAGGCGGGTGCGGACGGGCTGCTGGTGGTGACCCCGTACTACAGCCGTCCGCCGCAGGAGGCCGTGGAGGCGCACTTCCTCCGGGTCGCGGAGGCGACGGGGACCGGGCTGATGCTGTACGACATCCCGGGCCGCACCGGCACACGGATCGAACCGGCGACGCTGCTGCGGCTGGCCGCGCACCCCCGCGTCGTGGCGGTGAAGGACTGCTCGTACGACATGCTCGCGGCGACCGGGGTGATGGCGCGGACCTCGCTGGCGTACTACTCGGGCTCCGAGGAGCTGAACCTCCCGCTGTACGCGATCGGCGGGGCGGGCTACGTCAGCACGGTCGCCAACGTGGTCCCCCGCCGGATGCGGGCCGTGCTGGACGCGTTCGACGCGGGGGACACCGCGGAGGCGGCCCGTCTCAACGGGCTCCTCGCCCCGCTGGTCGAGGCCATGATGGCCGCCGGCCTGCCCGGCACGGTCACCGTGAAGGCGCTGCTGGACGCGGGCCCGGTCCGTGAACCGCTGCGGCCCGCCGGCCGGGAGGCGACCGCCGCGCTGCGCGGACTGCACGAGGAGCTCCGAGCCGCGGGGTGACGGGCGCGTCCCGGACGGGGCACCGCCCGCCCGGACGCCGCTTTCGGCCCGCCCGGCTCCGCGTTGCGGACGCGGAGCCGCCCGCCCGGACGCCGCCGGACGGACGGTTCGCGCATCGCCCCGGGGCGGCCCCGCGCGGGGAACCGCCGGACAGGGCCTCAGTCGTTGCTGTGCAGCACGTCGTTGAGCCCGTCCCACACCGCGTTGTTCGGGCGGGCCTCGACGGCGCCGGTCACCGAGTTGCGGCGGAAGAGGATGTGCGAGGCGCCGGAGAGCTCGCGCGCCTTGACGACCTGTCCGTCCGGCAGGGTGACCCGGGTGCCGGCCGTGACGTAGAGCCCGGCCTCGACGACGCACTCGTCGCCCAGGGCGATCCCGACGCCCGCCTCGGCCCCGACGAGGCAGCGCTGCCCGATGACGATGCGCTCCTTGCCGCCGCCGGACAGCGTGCCCATGGTGGAGGCTCCGCCGCCGATGTCCGACCCGTCGCCGACGACGACGCCGGCGGAGATCCGGCCCTCGACCATGGAGGTGCCGAGGGTGCCGGCGTTGAAGTTGACGAAGCCCTCGTGCATCACGGTGGTGCCGGAGGCGAGGTGCGCCCCGAGCCTGACCCGGTCGGCGTCGGCGATCCGGACGCCCTTGGGCGCGACGTAGTCCGTCATCCGGGGGAACTTGTCGACGGAGGTGACCTGGAGGTGCAGGCCTTCGGCGCGGGCGTTCAGCCGGACCCTCTCCAGGTCGTCGACGGCCACCGGGCCCAGCGACGTCCAGGCGACGTTGGCGAGGAAGCCGAAGATGCCGTCGAGGTTCTGCCCGTGCGGCTGCACCAGCCGGTGCGAGAGCAGGTGCAGGCGCAGGTAGGTGTCGTGGGCGTCGAGGGGCTTGTCGTCGAGCGAGGAGATGACCGTGGACACGGCGACGGTCTCCACCCCGCGGCGTGCGTCCACCCCGAGGGCCTTGGCCGCGCCCTCGCCGAGGCGGTTCACCGCCTCCTCCGGGCTCAGGCGCTGCGTGCCGGCGGGCCCGGGCTCGGCGATGAGCTCGGGGGCGGGGAACCAGGTGTCGAGGACGGTGCCGTCGCCGGCGATGGTGGCGAGGCCGGCGGCGACGGCGCCGGTGGTGCGGGCGGAGCCCTGGGAAGTCGTGTCGGTCATGCACAGAACCTAACCGTCCGGGCCCCGCGCGGGCGAACCGGTCTCAGGTGCCGGAGCGTGTCCGTCCGGGTCCCGCTGGACCGGCGGGCACCCGGGCCGCTCCGCCGGCGACCCGCGCCAGCATCTCCCTGGTGTACGCGGGGTCGAACTCGCCCCCGGTGAGCAGCACCTGGAGGCAGATGCCGTCGAGCAGCGCCGCGAGGGCCCGTGCGGTGGCCGGGTCGGTGCGGTGGGCGACCAGCGCGGCCATCTCCTCGGCCCACTCGCTGGCGACCGGCCGCAGGGCGGGCCGCCGCAGCGCCGCGAGGTAGAGCTCGTACTCCAGCTCCACCGGCCCGCGTCCGCCCGAGAACCACTCCCCCAGCAGCCGGGTCAGTGCGTCGGCGAGCGGGACGGCGGGGTCGTGGAGACCGGGGTCCTCGCGGGCCGTCCGGGCGAAGTTCTCGTTGCACCGGCGCAGCGCGGCGACCAACAGCTCGTCGAGGGAGGCGAAGTGATAGGTCGTCGAGCCGAGCGGTACGTCGGCCTCGGCGGCCACGGTGCGGTGGCTGAGGCCCGCGATGCCCCGGGCGCCGACGACGCGGAGGGCCGCCTCGATGATGCGCTCACGCCGCTCGGGATCGTGCCGTCTGGCCATCAGTGGGCCCCGCCCAGGTTGAGGACCACGACCCCGGCGATGATCAGCGCGATGCCGGCCACCTTGGCGAGGCCCGCCGGCTCCCCCATCCACAGGACTCCGATGGCGGCGACGGCCGCGGTGCCCACGCCCGCCCAGATGGCGTAGGCGGTGCCGATCGAGAGCGTCTTGAGGGTCTGGGCGAGCAGGGCGAACGCCAGGACGTAGCCCACGAGCGTCACCAGCGAGGGCCACAGCCGGGTGAAGCCCTCGCTGTACTTCATGGCCGTCGTCGCGGCCACCTCCGCCGCGATGGCCGCGGCCAGCAGTCCGTATCCCATGCGTACAAGCGTACACAGTGTTGTGTACGGCCGTACACAACGCGCGTACACCGCTGCCCACCAGGACCGGTCGGGGTGGGTCCGCGCCCCGGGACGTTACGGTGTCCGCACCGGTACGGCCTGATGACGACCGGACAAGCGGACGATACGAGCAATCGGAGCAGTGGTGGGGCAGGACGCAGGGTGGGGCGGGGGCGCCCAGGGGGGCGCGCAGTACGGCGGACATCCGTTCGGGGGGCCACCGGGATGGGGCGGCTGGGTGCCGCCGCCGAAGCCGGGGGTGATACCCCTCGCGCCGCTGGGCCTGGGAGAGGTGCTGAGCGGGGCGTTCGCGACGATGGGCAGGTACGGGAAGCAGCTGTTCGGCATGGCCGCGGCGCTCTACGGCGGCGCGGCGCTGCTGATGGGGACGGCGGTCGCCCTGGCGTACGCCGCCGTGTCCGGCCATCTGGACCGGGTGATCGCCCTCGACCGCGGCGAGAGCGCCGCCTCCGCGGACGTGGTCCCCCTGGTGAGCGCCGCCGTCGTCATCGGCGTGCTGGGCATCGTGCTCATGACCGTGGTGTCCGGCCTGATGTACGCGGTGGTCCCCGCGGTGCTGCAGGAGGCCGTGCTGGGCCGGCCGCTGGCGTTCGCGGCGCTGTGGCGCAGGGCCTGGGCCCGGGTCGCCCCCGTCATCGGCACCCTGATCCTCACCTCGCTGGTGGCGCTGGTCCCCGTGCTGCTGCTCTCGGTCGCCTTCTTCGGCCTGATCATCGGCACCCTCGCGATGGACGGCGGTGGCAGCACCGCCCTCGCCGTGACGCTCGGCATCGTCGGCGTCCTGGTGACCGGGCCGCTGGCGGTCTGGATCTGGATCAAGGTCTGTCTGGCACCGGCGGTCGTGGTCTTCGAGGGCCAGGGCCCCGTCGCCGCGCTGCGCCGCTCCGCGCGGCTGGTGAAGGGCGACTGGTGGCGGATCTTCGGCATCACCCTGCTGGCCGGGATGATCGCGGGAGTGGCCGGCTACATCCTCCAGATCCCGTTCACCGTCCTCGGCCTGTTCCCCGGCCTGATCGGGACCGGGTCCCTGGAGGACGACCCGAGCACGGCCGCGGTGGTGGTCGCGGTGGGCGGCTATCTGGTCGCCACCCTGCTGGGCGGGATGCTCAGCCAGATCGTCTCGACGACGTTCCCGCAGCTGGTGGCCGGCCTGCTCTACGTCGACCGGCGGATCCGGACGGAGAACCTGGGCCCGGTGCTGGCCGAGGCGGCGGGCGTACCGGCGCAGGGCGTCCCGCACGGCGGCACCGCCCCGCCGCCGCCCGTTTGACCGGAGCGGGTGGCGGCGCCGGAGCCCGTCACGGTACGACACACTCCGGCCCCCGCCGCGTACGACGGGGGCCGGAGACGGCGCACGGCCGTGGCCGCCGGGAGGACCGGCGGCCACGGCCGTGCGCGGAGGTGGACCGGGAGTGGTGCGGAGAGACCGGTCAGACGTTGAAGCCGAGCGCGCGCAGCTGCTCCCGGCCGTCGTCGGTGATCTTGTCCGGGCCCCACGGCGGCATCCAGACCCAGTTGATCCGCAGCTCGTTGACGATGCCGTCGGTCGCGGACTTCGCCTGGTCCTCGATGACGTCGGTCAGCGGGCAGGCCGCGGACGTCAGCGTCATGTCGAGGGTGGCGATGTTGGCGTCGTCGACGTGGATGCCGTAGATCAGGCCCAGGTTGACGACGTCGATCCCCAGCTCGGGGTCGACCACGTCGTACAGGGCCTCGCGGACCTCCTCCTCGGAGGCCGGCTTGCTGGTCAGAGTCTCGTTCTCGCTCATGCCGTCTTCCCTTCGGACAGCGCCTGCGCCGTCGCGTCCTTCCACGCCATCCAGCTCAGCAGCGCGCACTTGACCCGGGCCGGATACTTGGAGACACCGGCGAACGCGACCGCGTCCTCCAGCACCTCCTCCATCGCGTCGTCCGGCTCCAGCTGGCCCTTGGACTGCATCAGCTCCAGGAAGGCCTCCTGGATCTTCTGCGCCTCTCCGAGCTCCTTGCCCACGAGGAGCTCGTTGAGCACGGACGCGCTGGCCTGGCTGATGGAGCAGCCCTGACCTTCGTAACTGACGTCGGCGAGGATCTCGCCGTCGTACCTCACGCGGAGCGTGATCTCGTCGCCGCACGTCGGGTTGACGTGGTGCACCTCGGCGTCGCCGTCCCGCAGGCCGCGCCCGTGGGGGTGCTTGTAGTGGTCCAGGATCACTTCCTGGTACATGGAATCAAGCTTCACCAGTCAACCCTCTGCCGTCTAACCGAAAAAGTTCCGCACGTGCTCCAGCCCGTCCACCAGGGCGTCGACCTCGGCCGGCGTGGAGTACAGATAGAACGACGCTCGCGTCGTCGCAGGAATTCCGTACCGCAGGCAGACCGGACGCGCGCAGTGGTGCCCGACCCGGACGGCGATGCCCTGCTCGTCGAGCACCTGGCCCACGTCGTGGGGGTGGATGTCGCCGAGCGTGAAGGAGATCGTCGCCCCGCGGTCCTCGGCCGTCGCCGGACCGATGATCCTGAGGTCGGGGACCTCCAGGAGCCGTCGCACCGCGTACTCGGTGATGGCCCGCTCGTGGCGGTGGATGTTCTCCATGCCGATGGCCGAGAGGTAGTCCACGGCCGCGCCGAGGCCGACGGCCTGCGCGATCGGGGGCGTGCCCGCCTCGAACTTGTGCGGGGCGGGGGCGTACGTCGAGGAGTGCATCGACACGGTCTCGATCATCTCCCCGCCGCCGAGGAACGGCGGCAGGTCCTCCAGGAGTTCCTGCCGTCCCCAGAGCACGCCGATGCCGGTCGGACCGACCATCTTGTGACCGGTGAAGGCCACGAAGTCGGCCTGCAGCGCCTGCACGTCGAGCACCATGTGCGGGGCCGCCTGCGAGGCGTCGATGCAGACCAGCGCGCCGACCTGCTGCGCACGGCGGACGATCGTCTCGACCGGGTTGACCGTGCCCATGATGTTCGAGACCAGGGTGAAGGAGACGATCTTCGTCTTCTCCGTGATGATCTCGTCGATGTTGGACAGGTCGAGGCGGCCGTCGTCGGTGATGCCGAACCACTTCAGCTTCGCGCCGGTGCGCTGCGAGAGCAGCTGCCACGGCACGATGTTGGAGTGGTGCTCCATCTCCGTGGTGACGATCTCGGTGTCGCTGTCGACCCGGTAGGGCTCGTCCGCCCAGCCCAGCATGTTCGCGACGAGGTTGAGCGACTCCGAGGCGTTCTTGGTGAAGATCACCTCGTTGCGGCTGGGTGCGTTGACGAAGGCGGCGACCTTGTCGCGGGCGCCTTCGTACAGCGCGGTGGCCTCCTCCGCGAGGGTGTACACACCGCGGTGGACGTTGGCGTTGTGCCGCTCGTAGTAGTCACTGAGGGCGTCGAGCACCTGGCGCGGCTTCTGCGAGGTCGCCGCGCTGTCCAGGTACACGATCTTCTTGCCGTCGTGGACCGTGCGGTCCAGGATCGGGAAGTCCTTGCGGATCGCCTCGGTGTCGAGGAGGCCGGAGAGCCCCTGTCGGGCGTCAGTCACGCGGAAGCGCCACCCTTCACATATGCCTCGTAGCCCTCGTTCTCCAGCTTGTCGGCCAGCTCGGCGCCGCCGGACTCGGCGATGCGGCCGTTGGCGAAGACGTGCACGAAGTCGGGCTTGATGTAGCGGAGGATCCGCGTGTAGTGCGTGATCAGCAGGGTGCCGACCTCGCCGCGCTCACGGACCCGGTTGACGCCTTCGGAGACGACGCGCAGGGCGTCGACGTCGAGACCGGAGTCGGTCTCGTCGAGGACGGCGATCTTCGGCTTGAGGAGCTCCAGCTGGAGGATCTCGTGGCGCTTCTTCTCACCGCCGGAGAAGCCCTCGTTGACGTTACGCTCGGCGAAGGACGGGTCCATCTGGAGCCCGGCCATCGTCTCCTTGACCTCCTTGACCCACGTACGCAGCTTGGGGGCCTCGCCGCGGACGGCGGTGGCGGAGGTGCGCAGGAAGTTGGAGACCGAGACACCGGGGATCTCGACCGGGTACTGCATGGCGAGGAACAGGCCGGCGCGGGCCCGCTCGTCCACGGACATCTCCAGGACGTCCTCGCCGTCCAGGGTCACCGTGCCGCTCGTGATCGTGTACTTGGGGTGACCCGCGAGCGAGTAGGCGAGGGTGGACTTGCCGGACCCGTTCGGGCCCATGATGGCGTGGGTCTCGCCCTGCTTCACGGTCAGGTCGACGCCCTTGAGGATCTCCTTCGTGGCGTTGTCGGCCTCGACGGAGACGTGCAGGTCGCGGATTTCAAGCGTTGCCATGGGTGACTCAGGACTCCTGGGTGACGGAGACGAGCACATCGTCCCCTTCGATCTTTACGGGGTATACGGGGACGGGGCGCGTCGCGGGAAGACCGGACGGCTTGCCGGTGCGGAGGTCGAAGCTCGATCCGTGCAGCCAGCACTCGATCGCGCAGTCCTCCACCTCGCCCTCCGAGAGCGAGACGTTCGCGTGCGAGCAGATGTCGTTGATCGCGAACACCTCCCCCTCGGTGCGGACGACGGACACCGGCGTGCCGTCGAGTTCCACCCTCTTGGGGGTGTCCTCCTCCAGCTCGCTCAGCGCACAGGCTTTGACGAAGGACATCTCAGACCGACGCCTTCAGCTCGGCCTCGATCTTGTCGAGGAGGCGTTCCTCGACGTCCGGCAGGCCGATCTGCTGGACGAGCTCGGCGAAGAAGCCGCGCACGACGAGCCGGCGGGCCTCCTCGGCCGGGATACCGCGGGACTGCAGGTAGAACAGCTGCTCGTCGTCGAACCGCCCGGTCGCCGAGGCGTGGCCGGCTCCGACGATCTCACCGGTCTCGATCTCCAGGTTCGGTACGGAGTCGACACGGGCGCCGTCGGTGAGCACCAGGTTGCGGTTCATCTCGTAGGTGTCGGTGCCCTCGGCGGCGGCCTGGATCAGCACGTCGCCGATCCACACGGCGTGGGCGTCGTCGCCCTGGAGCGCACCCTTGTACACCGCGTTGGACTTGCAGTGCGGCGTGTTGTGGTCGACCAGGAGGCGGTGCTCCTGGTGCTGGCCCTTGTCGGTGAAGTACAGGCCGAAGAGCTCGGCCTCACCGCCGGGGCCGGCGTAGGCGACCCGCGGGTGGAGCCGGACGAGGTCCCCGCCGAACGTCACGACGATCGACTTGAACGAGGCGTCGCGGCCGACCAGCGCATTGTGCTGGCCGACGTGGACGGCCGTGTCGTCCCAGTCCTGGACGGAGACGACGGTCAGCTTCGCACCGTCGCCCAGGACGTAGTCGACGTTGGCAGCGAGCACGGCGTCACCGGTGTGGTCGATGACGACCACGGCCTCGGCGAAGGCGCCGAGCTCGATGACCTGGTGGCCGTAGGCCACACCGCCCTCGCCGTGCACGGTGATCCGGACCGGCTCGCTGAGCACGGCCTCCTTGGCGACCGTGACGACCGAGGCGTGCCGGAAGGAGGAGTACGCCTGGGCGGCGACCCGGTCCACCGGGGTGCCCGCCCGGCCGAGCCGCGCGTCGTCGCGGCCGACGGTCTCGACCGTGACGCCGGAGGGCGCCTCGACGACGACCTTGACCCCGTCACCGGTGGCGACGGCGGAGCCGTCGTGCAGGCCACGCAGACGCTCCAGCGGCGTGAACCGCCACTCCTCCTCACGGCCGTGCGGGACCGGGAAGTCCGCGACGTCGAAGGAGGGGGGAGCGCTCATGCGCGTGGCGACGGTGGACTCCGCCGCCACCGCGATGGATCCCGCGGTGGTGGAGCCTGCGGGTGTGGGTCCCCCCTGGACCGGAGCTCCTCGGAGGTCCTCGGGGGCGTTCTGAGCCTCAGCCATGGCTGTCGTGGTGCTCGCTTTCTCAGTCAAGAACTCTCGGGGACGATCGGTGGACGGCGGGGCCGTCCTAGCCGACCGAGCCCTCCATCTGCAGCTCGATCAGCCGGTTGAGCTCGAGGGCGTACTCCATCGGCAGCTCCTTGGCGATCGGCTCGACGAAGCCGCGCACGATCATCGCCATGGCCTCGAACTCGGTCATGCCGCGACTCATGAGGTAGAAGAGCTGGTCCTCGGAGACCTTGGAGACCGTCGCCTCGTGGCCCATCGACACGTCGTCCTCGCGGACGTCGACGTACGGGTAGGTGTCGGAGCGGGAGACGGTGTCCACGAGCAGCGCGTCGCACAGCACGTTGGACTTGGCGCCCGGCGCGCCCTCGCCGATCTCGATGAGGCCGCGGTAGGAGGTGCGGCCGCCGCCTCGCGCCACCGACTTGGAGACGATGTTGGAGGAGGTGTTCGGCGCCATGTGCACCATCTTGGCGCCGGCGTCCTGGTGCTGGCCCTCGCCCGCGAAGGCGATGGACAGGGTCTCGCCCTTGGCGTGCTCGCCCATCAGGTAGACGGCCGGGTACTTCATGGTGACCTTGGAGCCGATGTTGCCGTCGACCCACTCCATGGTCGCGCCCTCGTACGCCACGGCGCGCTTGGTGACCAGGTTGTAGACGTTGTTCGACCAGTTCTGGATGGTCGTGTAGCGGCAGCGGCCGCCCTTCTTCACGATGATCTCGACGACCGCGGAGTGCAGCGAGTCCGAGGAGTAGATCGGCGCGGTGCAGCCCTCGACGTAGTGGACGTAGGCGTCCTCGTCGACGATGATCAGCGTCCGCTCGAACTGGCCCATGTTCTCCGTGTTGATGCGGAAGTAGGCCTGGAGCGGGATCTCGACGTGCACGCCCTTCGGCACGTAGATGAAGGAGCCGCCGGACCACACGGCGGAGTTCAGCGAGGCGAACTTGTTGTCACCGACGGGGATGACGGTGCCGAAGTACTCCTTGAAGAGCTCCGGGTGCTCCTTGAGCGCGGTGTCGGTGTCCATGAAGATGACACCCTGCGACTCGAGCTCCTCGTTGATCTGGTGGTAGACCACCTCGGACTCGTACTGGGCGGCGACACCGGCGACGAGGCGCTGCTTCTCGGCCTCCGGGATGCCCAGCTTGTCGTAGGTGTTCTTGATGTCCTCGGGCAGGTCCTCCCAGGACTCCGCCTGCTTCTCCGTGGACCGGACGAAGTACTTGATGTTGTCGAAGTCGATCCCCGACAGGTCCGAGCCCCAGTTCGGCATCGGCTTCTTGTCGAACAGCTTCAGGCCCTTGAGCCGGAGCTTGAGCATCCACTCGGGCTCGTTCTTCTTCTCCGAGATGTCGCGGACGACAGCTTCGGACAGGCCGCGCTTCGCCGCCGCGCCTGCCGCGTCGGAGTCGGCCCAGCCGAATTCGTACGTGCCCAGGCCATCGAGCTCAGGGTGGGCAGTCTCCGTGGGGAGCGTCATGCGGGGTTCCTCCCGGCCGTACTTGCAGATGCTGAATGAGTGGTCTGTGAAGTCTGTGGTGCCGGTGGGCCGGCGCGCGGGACGAACGTCGTGCACACACCGTCGCCGTGGGCGAGGGTGGCGAGACGCTGTACGTGGGTCCCGAGCAGGCTGGAGAAGAACTCCGTCTCCGCCTCGCACAGCTGCGGGAACTTCTCCGCCACGTGCGCGACCGGGCAGTGGTGCTGGCACAGCTGCTCGCCCTGCTGCGGGGCCGGCGCGCTGCGCGCCGTAGCAGCGTACCCGTCGGCCGACAAGGCCCTGGCCAGCGCCTCGGTGCGGGCCTCGGGGTCCGCCGCCTCGATCACGGACCGGTACGTCTCGGACTGGGAGGCCATCCTGGCGCGGGCGAAGGCGACGAGCGCCTCGTCCCCGGCGGTGTCGGCGATCCAGCGGAGCGCGTCGGCGGCGAGCTGGTCGTAGGACTGGTCGAAGGCGTCACGGCCGCAGTCGGTGAGCGCGAAGACCTTGGCCGGACGGCCGCGGGTCCGCGCTCCGTACACCCGCTGCTCGCGGGCCTCGACCACGTCGTCGGAGACGAGGGCGTCGAGGTGGCGGCGCACGGCGGCCTGGGTCAGGCCGACCCGCTTGGCCAGGTCGGCAGCGGTGGACGGGCCGTGGTCCAGGATGGACCGCGCGACCCGGTTGCGCGTCGAGCGCTCACCGGTCGCGAGTTCCTCCTGAGGAGCCTCGCCCACGTATTTCACAACGCCATTGTTGCGTAATTCCGCCGGGCCTGACAACCCGCCCCCACGCCGGACACGGTGCCCTTCATCACTTAGGCAGACCTAAGTTGACCTGCGGAAACAGTGGATCACCGTAGCCCTTCGCAGGTGGGCGCCGCCCCTCCCGCCCCGGGCCGGCGCGGGGCGGGCCCGCCGCAGGACGCCCGGTCTCCCCGGATTCCCGCCGGGACGCGCGGGGCGGACCGGCGCGCCGTACCGCTCACGGGGCGGCCCTGAGGTCTCCCGCCCGGTGGATCCGCACGGCGCCCCGAGCGGATCCACCGGGCGCCGGGCGCCCGCCGGGCCCGACGGGGCAGCCCTTAGACTTTCCCGCCATGAGCAGTGAGCCCGTCGTACAGGCCAGGGGCCTCGTCAAGCGGTACGGCACCAGGACGGCGGTCGACGGCCTCGATCTGGAGGTCCCGGCGGGCGCGGTGACCGCGGTCCTCGGACCCAACGGCGCCGGCAAGACCACCACGATCGAGATCTGCGAGGGCTACCGGCGGCCGGACGCCGGGACCGCGCGGGTCCTCGGCCTGGACCCGGTCGCGGACGCCGCCGCGCTCCGCCCCCGCGTCGGCGTGATGCTGCAGTCCGGCGGCGTCTACTCCGGCGCCCGCGCCGAGGAGATGCTGCGCCACATGGCCAGGCTGCACGCCCATCCGCTGGATGTCGGCGCGCTCGTCGAGCGCCTCGGCCTGGACGGCTGCGGCCGGACCGCCTACCGCAGGCTCTCCGGCGGCCAGCAGCAGCGGCTCGCCCTGGCCATGGCCGTCGTCGGCCGCCCCGAGCTGGTCTTCCTCGACGAGCCGACGGCCGGCCTCGACCCGCAGGCCCGCCGGGCGACCTGGGACCTGATCCGGGAGCTGCGCACCGACGGCGTGTCCGTCGTCCTGACCACCCACTTCATGGACGAGGCGGAGACGCTCGCCGACGACGTCGCCGTCATCGACGCGGGGCGGGTCATCGCCCGGGGCAGCCCGGAGCAGCTGTGCCGCGGCGGCGCCGAGAACACCCTGCGCTTCACCGGCCGCCCCGGGCTGGACCTCGCCTCGCTGCTGAAGGCGCTGCCCGACGACAGCACGGCGGCCGAGCCGGCCGGCGGCACGTACCGCATCACCGGGCGGATCGACCCGGAGCTGCTGGCCACCGTCACCTCCTGGTGCGCCCAGCACGGGGTGATGCCCGACGGTATCGCGGTGGAGCGGCACACCCTGGAGGACGTCTTCCTGGAACTGACCGGCAAGGAGCTGCGCGCATGAGCGCCGGTACGTACACCCCGCGCCCCGGCGCCGCCCCGCTCCCCCGCATGATCGCGGCCCAGGCGGTGCTGGAGACGCGGATGCTGCTGCGCAACGGCGAGCAGCTGCTGCTCACCGTGGTCATCCCGGCGCTGCTGCTCGTGCTCTTCAGCGCGGTGGACGTCGTCGACACCGGTGCGGGCGACCCGGTGGACTTCCTGACGCCGGGCGTCCTGGCCCTGGCCGTGATGTCCACCGCCTTCACCGGCCAGGCCATCGCGACCGGGTTCGAGCGCCGCTACGGCGTCCTCAAGCGGCTGGGCGCCTCGCCGCTGCCCCGCTGGGGCCTGATGACGGCGAAGACCCTCTCGGTGCTGGTGACGGAGGTGCTGCAGATCGTCCTGCTGACGGTGATCGCCCTCCTGCTGGGCTGGTCGCCGCAGGGCGGTCCGTTCTCCGTCCTGCTGCTCCTGGTGCTGGGCACCGTGGCCTTCTCCGGTCTCGGGCTGCTGATGGCGGGGACGCTGAAGGCGGAGGCGACGCTGGCCGCCGCCAATCTGGTCTTCCTGCTGCTGCTGGTCGGCGGCGGGGTCGTCGTCCCGCTGGACCGGTTCCCGGACGCCGTGCGGTCGGTCCTGGACCTGCTGCCGATCTCGGCGCTCTCCGGCGGGCTCAGGGACGTACTGCAGCACGGCGCGGCGATGCCCTGGGGCGACGCGGCGGTGCTGGCCGTGTGGTCGGTGCTGGGCCTGGGCGCGGCGGCGCGGTTCTTCCGCTGGGAGTGAGCGGGCGCCCGGGGCGTCGTCCCGGCTCACCCGGAAACGCCCACCCCTCGTGAAAACATGCACAAGCCGTTCCCTACGATGGAGCGCGTGGAAACCCCCCTCTCCTTCATCGCCAAGCGCTGGACACCGTCGGTACGGACGGCCCGGCGGGCGGCGCTCGCCGCGGTGGCGATGAGCGTGTTCATCATCGTCACGGGCGGTGCGGTCCGCCTGACCGGTTCCGGCCTGGGCTGCGACACGTGGCCCAAGTGCACCGACGACAGCCTCTTCGCCACCCCCGAGCAGGGTCTGCACGGCGCCATCGAGTTCGGCAACCGGATGCTGACCTACGTCCTGTCGGCCGCGGTCGGCTGGGCCATCATCGCGGCGCGCTCCCTGAAGCCCCGGCGGCGCGGGCTCACCCGCCTCGCCTGGTCGCAGTTCTGGCTGGTGATGGGCAACGCCGTCATCGGCGGGATCACCGTCTGGGCCGGCCTCAACCCGTGGTCGGTGGCGGGGCACTTCCTGCTGGCCAACTGCCTGCTCACGGTGACCGTGGTCACCTGGGTCCGCATCGGCGAGGGCGACGGCGCGCCGCGCCCCCGCGCCCCGCGCCCGGTGGTCCGGCTGACCTGGGGCGTCGTCGCCGCCACGGTCGTGCTGATGGTGCTGGGCACCACCGTGACGGGTTCCGGCAAGCACGCGGGCGACAGCAGCGACGTGCCGCGCATGCCGTGGGACTGGAGCGCCGCCGCGCACGTCCACGCCGTGGCCGCCTGGGTCGTGTGCGCCCTGGCCATCGCGGTGTTCTTCGCCCTGCGCGTGGTGGACGCGCCCGCCGACACCCGGGCCCGCGCCCGTGACCTGCTGCTGGTGCTGCTGGCGCAGGGCGTCGTCGGCTATGTGCAGTACTTCAGCGACGTCCCCGAGCTCCTGGTCGGGATCCACATGCTCGGCTCGTCCCTGATGTGGATCGCGGTGCTGCGCCTGCTGCTGTCGCTGCGCGAGCGCCCGGCGGCCGCCGCCGGCGTCCCCGCTCCGGCGAGCGGGCAGCGGCCGGAGCACGCACCGGCCGTCTGACGACCGCGCGGACGTAGGAGAGCCGCTGTCACCCGGGCCCCCAGGGGCGGGTGACAGCGGCTCTTCGTCGTACCGGTGCCCGGGGTGCGTCAGCCCTTGTCGTTGGAGGGGCCGCCGACCTGGATGCCCGCCATCCGGGACCACTCGTAGGGGCCGGTGCGGACCTTGGCGGCGAACTCGCCGTCGAAGTGCTCGTGGACCGTGATGCCGGCCTTCCGCACGGCGCTCTCGGCGACCGCCCAGGAGGGTGCGACGAGGTCGCCCCAGCCGCCGTCCTCGCCGACCAGCACGATGCGGGTGCCCGTCTGCCCGAGGTGGGCGAGCTGCCCCTCCGCACCGCCGTGCGCCTCGGCGAAGGCGCCGATCTGCCGGGCGAGCTTCGCGGCCCTGCGCTCGGCGCGGGCCGCGTGCTTGTCGTCCGTCTGCTGGGTCTGGGGCTCTGCCGTCTCTGCCATGGCCAGGATGCTACCGACGGGTAGAGGAACGGGCGACGGGCGGGGGGCGTGGCGTCGGCCACGTCCCCCGCCCGTCGGCGGAGCTCTGCGCGTGCGGGACTACCTGAGGAAGGGGTCCACCGCGACGGCGACGAAGAGGAGCGAGACGTAGGTGATGGACCAGTGGAACAGCCGCATCTCCTTGAGCTTGGTGCCGGTGACGCCGGCCCTGGCCCGGTTCTGCAGGCCGTGGGCCTCCCAGAGCCAGAACCCGCCGGTCAGCACGGCGACCAGGGTGTAGAACCACCCGGTGTAGCCCAGCGGGGTCAGCAGCAGCGAGACGCCGACCATCACCCAGCTGTAGACGACGATCTGGCGGGCGACCACCCGGTTGGAGGCGACGACCGGGAGCATCGGGACACCGACCCGGGCGTAGTCCTCCTTGACCTTCATCGAGAGCGGCCAGTAGTGCGGCGGCGTCCAGAAGAAGATCACCGCGAAGAGGATGACCGCGGCCCAGCTCATCGAGCCGGTCACGGCGGACCAGCCGATCAGGACGGGCATGCAGCCGGCGATCCCGCCCCAGACGATGTTCTGCGAGGTGCGGCGCTTCAGCAGCATCGTGTAGACGACGACGTAGAAGAGGAGCGCGCCGAGCGCGAGGGCCGCGGAGAGCCAGTTGACGAGCAGTCCGAACCAGACCGTGGAGATCACGGCGAGGGCGATGCCGAAGGCGAGGCACTCACGGGGACTCACCATGCCGGTGACGAGCGGGCGCTGGGACGTACGGTCCATCAGCGCGTCGATGTCGCGGTCGATATACATGTTGAGCGCATTGGCACCGCCCGCGGAGAGATATCCGCCGACGGTGGTGGTCACCACGAGCCAAAGATCGGGCACGCCCTGAGCGGCGAGGAACATCACCGGGACGGTGGTGATCAGCAGCAGCTCGATGATGCGCGGCTTGGTAAGAGCCACGAATGCCTTGATGCGGGCCCCGAACGGGCGATGGCCCGTCGGGCTCGGAGTCAAGGCGACCCCTGCGGGTCGGGACTCGACGGCCGTCACGCACACCCCTGACAGAGAAATCCCAGCAAGCTCCGGGCCTGAGGGCCCGGTGAAGACTTGCGCGAACCAGACCACTGTAGACGTTGGGCCCACGCCGCCCTTCGCGGGGGTGGGGTCGTGTTGACGTGGCGCAGAAGTGAACGGCGGCGCTCATACGGGAGGCGAACTCCGCAGGTCGCCCGCACTGTGGAAAGGCAAGAAGTACCGCCTTGCGACGGGGGTAGGCTCGACAATGCCCGGTGCGGTAACCAGTCACCGGTTTACGAACAGTGGAGAGGAGCCCTGACTCAGGGTGAGCACCAAGCCGACCACCGCAGACTTCCAGTGGACCGAATCGGACCAGCGGGCCGTGGACACCGTCCGTGTCCTGGCCGCGGACGCCGTACAGAAGGTCGGAAACGGCCACCCGGGTACGGCCATGAGCCTGGCTCCCGCCGCGTACACCCTCTTCCAGAAGGTGATGCGCCACGACCCGGCGGACGCCGACTGGACCGGGCGCGACCGGTTCGTCCTGTCCGCGGGCCACTCCAGCCTGACGCTGTACATCCAGCTCTACCTCGCCGGGTACGGCCTGGAGCTGGACGACCTGAAGGCGTTCCGGACCTGGGGCTCCAAGACCCCCGGCCACCCGGAGTACGGCCACACCACGGGCGTCGAGACGACGACCGGCCCGCTGGGCCAGGGTGTCGCCAACGCCGTGGGCATGGCGATGGCCGCCCGCTACGAGCGCGGCCTCTTCGACCCGCAGGCCGCGGCCGGCACCTCTCCGTTCGACCACACCGTCTGGGTCGTCGCCGGTGACGGCTGCCTCCAGGAGGGCATCTCGGGCGAGGCGTCCTCGCTGGCCGGCCACCAGAAGCTCGGCAACCTCGTGCTGCTGTGGGACGACAACCACATCTCGATCGAGGGCGACACGGAGACCGCGGTCTCCGAGGACACCCTGAAGCGCTACGAGTCCTACGGCTGGCACGTCCAGCGCGTGGACCAGCTGCCCAGCGGCGACCTGGACCCCGAGGGCCTGTACCACGCCCTGCTGGCCGCCCGGGCCGAGACCGAGCGCCCGTCGTTCATCGCGGCCCGCTCGATCATCGCCTGGCCCGCCCCGAACGCGCAGAACACCGAGGCCGCGCACGGCTCGGCGCTCGGCGACGACGAGATCGCCGCCACCAAGCGGGTGCTCGGATTCGACCCGGAGAAGACCTTCGAGGTCTCCGACGAGGTCATCGCGCACACCCGTGAGGCACTGGACCGCGGCCGTGAGGCCAGGGCCGAGTGGGAGAAGGGCTTCGCCGCCTGGCGCACCGCCAACCCGGAGCGCGCCGCCGACTTCGACCGGATCTCCGCCGGCGAGCTGCCCGCGGGCTGGGAGGACGAGCTCCCCGTCTTCGAGGCGGGTCACGCCGTCGCCACCCGTGCCGCCTCCGGCAAGGTGCTCCAGGCGCTCGGCGGTGTCGTCCCCGAGCTGTGGGGCGGCTCCGCCGACCTCGCGGGCTCGAACAACACCACGATCGACAAGACCTCGTCGTTCCTCCCGGTCGGCAACCCGCTGCCGGAGGCCGACCCGTACGGCCGGACGATCCACTTCGGCATCCGCGAGCACGCCATGGCCGCGGCCATGAACGGCATCGCGCTGCACGGCAACACCCGCATCTACGGCGGCACCTTCCTGGTGTTCTCCGACTACATGCGCAACGCCGTCCGCCTGTCCGCGCTGATGCACCTCCCGGTGACGTACGTGTGGACGCACGACTCCATCGGCCTCGGCGAGGACGGCCCGACCCACCAGCCGGTCGAGCACCTGGCCTCGCTGCGCGCGATCCCGGGCCTCAACGTGGTCCGCCCCGCCGACGCCAACGAGACGACCATCGCCTGGCGCGAGATCCTCCGGCGCGGCAAGAAGGACTTCGGCACGAGCGCCCCGCACGGTCTGGCACTGTCCCGCCAGGGCCTGCCGACCTACGCGGCGGACGAGAACGCCGCCAAGGGCGGCTACGTGCTCTTCGACGCCGAGGGTGGCGAGGCCCAGGCCGTGCTGATCGCCACGGGTTCCGAGGTCCAGCTGGCCGTCGAGGCGCGTGACGAGCTCCAGGCGGCCGGTGTGCCGACCCGGGTGGTCTCGATGCCGTGTGTCGAGTGGTTCGAGGAGCAGGACCAGGCGTACAAGGACAGCGTGCTGCCGCCGTCCGTGAAGGCCCGGGTCGCCGTCGAGGCGGGCATCGGCCTCACCTGGTACCGCTACGTCGGCGACGCCGGCCGGATCGTCTCGCTGGAGCACTTCGGCGCCTCGGCGGACGCCAAGGTCCTCTTCCGCGAGTTCGGCTTCACCGCCGCGCACGTCGCGGAGGCGGCCCGGGAATCTCTCGCCGCCGCCGCGCGCTGACGCCGACATACGACAAGTAGGAGATGCAACTCTCATGACAGACGCACTCAAGCGCCTCTCCGACGAGGGCGTGGCGATCTGGCTGGACGATCTGTCCCGCAAGCGGATCACCTCCGGCAACCTCGCCGAGCTGATCGACCAGAGCCACGTCGTGGGTGTCACGACGAACCCGTCGATCTTCCAGAAGGCGATCTCGCAGGGCGACGGCTACGACCAGCAGCTCACCGACCTGGCCGCCCGCAAGGTCACCGTCGAAGAGGCCATCCGCATGATCACGACGGCGGACGTCCGTGACGCCGCCGACATCCTGCGCCCCGTCTTCGACGCCACCGGCGGCCAGGACGGCCGGGTCTCCATCGAGGTCGACCCGCGCCTGGCCCACGAGACCGTGGCCACGGTGGCCGAGGCGAAGCAGCTGGCGTGGCTGGTGGACCGGCCGAACACGCTCATCAAGATCCCGGCGACCAAGGCCGGCCTGCCGGCGATCACCGAGGTCATCGGCCGGGGCATCAGCGTCAACGTCACGCTGATCTTCTCGCTGGAGCGCTACCGCGAGGTCATGGACGCCTACCTGGCGGGCCTGGAGAAGGCGAAGGCCGCGGGTCTGGACCTCTCCAAGATCCACTCCGTGGCGTCGTTCTTCGTGTCCCGGGTGGACACCGAGATCGACAAGCGGCTGGACGCGGTCGGCGGCGACGCGGCGAAGGCGGCGAAGGGCAAGTCCGCCCTCGCCAACGCCCGTCTGGCCTACGAGGCGTACGAAGAGGTCTTCGCGGGCGACCGCTGGGCCGCCCTGGACCGGGCGCAGGCCAACAAGCAGCGTCCGCTGTGGGCCTCCACCGGTGTGAAGGACCCGTCCCTCAAGGACACCCTGTACGTCGACGACCTGGTCGCGCCGAACACGGTGAACACCATGCCGGAGGCGACGCTGGACGCGGTGGCCGACCATGGGGAGATCACCGGTGACACCGTCACCGGTGCGTACGACCAGGCCCGTGCCGATCTCGACGCCGTGAAGAAGCTCGGGGTCGACTACGACGACGTCGTCCAGCTGCTGGAGGACGAGGGCGTCGAGAAGTTCGAAGCCGCCTGGATCGACCTGCTCAACTCGACCGAGGCCGAGCTCAAGCGCCTCGCTCCTTCGGAGGGCTGACCACCTTGTCTGGTGTTCCCGGAGCCAACCCGCTCCGTGACGCACAGGACCGACGGCTCCCGCGCATCGCGGGACCGTCGGGCCTGGTGATCTTTGGCGTCACGGGCGATTTGTCCCGTAAAAAGCTGATGCCCGCCGTCTATGACCTGGCCAATCGCGGCCTGCTGCCGCCGGGCTTCTCGCTCATCGGTTTCGCGCGCCGCGACTGGGAGGACGAGGACTTCGCCCAGGTCGTCCACGACGCCGTCAAGGAGCATTCCCGCACCCCGTTCCGCGAGGAGGTCTGGCAGCAGCTCAGCCAGGGCATGCGGTTCGTGCAGGGGAACTTCGACGACGACGACGCGTTCGAGACCCTCAGGTCCACGATCGAGGAGCTCGACAAGGCGCAGGGCACGGGAGGCAACTTCGCCTTCTACCTGTCCGTGCCGCCGAAGTTCTTCCCCAAGGTCGTCCAGCAGCTCAAGAAGCACGGGCTGGCCGACCAGGGCGAGGGCAGCTGGCGACGCGCCGTCATCGAGAAGCCGTTCGGTCACGACCTCGGGAGCGCGCAGGAGCTGAACCAGCTCGTGCACGACGTGTTCCCGCCGAACGAGGTCTTCCGGATCGACCACTACCTCGGCAAGGAGACGGTCCAGAACATCCTGGCCCTCCGCTTCGCCAACACGATGTGGGAGCCGATCTGGAACCGGTCGTACGTCGACCACGTCCAGATCACGATGGCCGAGGACATCGGCATCGGCGGCCGGGCCGGTTACTACGACGGCATCGGCGCGGCCCGTGACGTCATCCAGAACCACCTGCTCCAGCTGCTGGCGCTGACGGCGATGGAGGAGCCCGGCTCCTTCCACCCCAAGGCCCTGGTCGCCGAGAAGCTGAAGGTCCTCACGGCGGTGGAGCTGCCCGACGACCTCGGCAAGCACACGGTGCGCGGGCAGTACACGCACGCGTGGCAGGGCGGTCAGGAGGTGCCCGGCTACCTGGAGGAAGAGGGCATCGACCCCAAGTCGAAGACGGACACCTTCGCCGCGATCAAGCTGACGATCAACAACCGCCGGTGGGCCGGGGTGCCGTTCTACCTGCGCACCGGGAAGCGGCTCGGCCGCCGGGTCACGGAGATCGCGGTCGTCTTCAAGCGCGCCCCGTACCTGCCCTTCGAGTCGGGTGCGACGGAGGAGCTGGGCGGGAACGCCCTGGTCATCCGGGTGCAGCCGGACGAGGGGGTCACGGTCAGGTTCGGCTCCAAGGTCCCCGGCACCTCCATGGAGGTCCGGGACGTCACGATGGACTTCGCCTACGGCGAGTCCTTCACGGAGTCCAGCCCGGAGGCCTACGAGCGGCTCATCCTCGATGTGCTGCTCGGTGACGCCAACCTCTTCCCGCGCCACCAGGAGGTCGAGCTCTCCTGGAACATCCTCGACCCGATCGAGGAGTACTGGGACAAGCACGGCAAGCCCGCCCGGTACGCGGCCGGCACCTGGGGTCCGGCCGAGGCGGACGACATGCTCGCACGCGACGGACGGAGCTGGCGCCGGCCATGAAGATCGATCTCACGGAAACCACGTCCAGCAAGATCAACCAGGCCCTCATCTCGGCCCGCCGGGACATCGGCTCCCCCGCCGTCGGCATGGTCCTCACGCTGGTCATCGTCACGGACGAGGAGAACGCCTACGACGCCCTCAAGGCGGCGAACGACTCCTCGCGCGAGCACCCCTCGCGGATCATCGTGGTGATCAAGCGGGTCAGCCGTTCGCCCCGTGCGCGCCGCGACGCCCGGCTCGACGCCGAGATCCGGGTCGGCTCCGACGCCGGCTCGGGCGAGACGGTCGTCCTGCGTCTGCACGGTGAGCTGGCCAACCACGCCCAGTCCGTCGTCCTGCCGCTGCTGCTGCCGGACGCCCCGGTGGTGGCGTGGTGGCCCGAGGACGCTCCGGCGGACCCGGCCAAGGACCCGCTGGGCGCGCTCGCGCAGCGCCGTATCACCGACACCTACTCCGCCGAGCACCCGCTCGACGAGCTGTCGGTGCGTGCGGCGACGTACCGGCCCGGGGACACCGACCTGGCCTGGACGCGCATCACGCCGTGGCGCTCGATGCTGGCCGCGGCGCTCGACCAGCAGCCCGCCCAGGTCGTCTCGGCGACGGTCGACGGCGAGTCCGACAACCCGAGCTGCGAGCTGCTCGCGATGTGGCTCGCGGACCGGCTCGGGGTCCCGGTCGAGCGGACCCTGTCCGGTGGTCCCGGTCTGACGGCGGTGCGGCTGGAGACCAGGAACGGCGTGATCGTCCTGGACCGTCCCGACGGTTCGCTGGCGACGCTCTCCATGGCCGGTCAGCCGGACCGCGCGGTCGCGCTGAAGCGGCGGGAGACCGCCGAGCTCCTCGCGGAGGAACTGCGCCGGCTGGACCCGGACAACATCTACGAGTCCACGGTGAAGTTCGGCGTGGAGCGGCTCGGTGGTCCCACCGAGCCGTCGTCGGTGGGTTCGGGGCAGAAGCGGCAGGAGCCCGCGGGCGCCGCCGCCCCTGCCGCGAAGAAGGCGGCGGCCAAGAAGGCGGCGGCCAAGTGACCGCTCCGCAGCTCGTCGTGCACCGCGACAAGGAGCTGATGGCCCAGGCCGCGGCGGCCAGGCTGATCACGAAGATCGTGGACGCCCAGGCCGCCCGCGGTTCCGCCTCGGTGGTCCTCACCGGCGGGCGCAACGGCAACGGCCTGCTGGCCGCGCTGGCGGGCTCGCCCGCCCGGGACGCGATCGACTGGTCGCGGCTCGACCTGTGGTGGGGCGACGAGCGGTTCCTGCCCGAGGGCGATCCGGAACGCAATGTCACCCAGGCCCGCGCGGCCCTGCTGGACCGGGTGGAGCTGGACCCCGCCCGGGTCCACGCGATGCCCGCGTCCGACGGACCGTACGGCGGGGACGCCGACGCCGCCGCCGCGGGATACGCCGCGGAGCTCGCCGCGGCGGCGGGGCCGGAGGACCACGGTCCGGTCCCGACGTTCGACGTGCTGATGCTGGGCGTCGGCCCGGACACGCACGTCGCGTCGCTCTTCCCGGAGCTGCCGGCGGTGCGGGAGACGGAGCGGACGGTGGTCGGTGTGCACGGTGCGCCGAAGCCGCCGCCCACCCGGGTCTCGCTCACGCTGCCGGCCGTCCGGGCGGCGCGTGAGGTGTGGCTGCTGGCCGCGGGCGAGGACAAGGCGGAGGCGGCGGCGATCGCGCTGTCCGGGGCCGGGGAGATCCAGGCACCGGCGGCCGGGGCCCGGGGGCGCAGCCGCACGCTGTGGCTGCTGGACGCCGCGGCGGCCTCGAAGCTGCCGCGTGCGCTGTACCCTCCGGCGTCCGCGTAGCGCGTCCCGTCCGGGGCCCGGTTCCCGCTCCCAGGAGGAGCGGGGGCCGGGCCCTTCGCCGTGGGACCGGCCGGCCGTCCTCCGGGAGCGAGGGGGCGACGGGACCGGCCGGACGCCTTCGAGGAGCGAGGGGGCTACGGCGCAGGCCGGCCGCGTTCCAGGAAGGGTTCGAGCAGCCCGGGGACGGCCTCCGCGGCGAAGGCGAGCCCCTCGCAGGCGTCGGTGTCGTACGCCGTGCAGGAACCGCTTCCGGCGGCCGTGGTGGCGGTGACGCTGAGCAGTCCGGCCCGGCGCTGGAACCACGACTGCCGGATCGTCCAGCCGATGACACCGGAGCGCTGCAGGGCCGCGGTGGAACGCCGGACGGTCCCGGAGCGGGTCACCAGGTAGCCTCCGCTGAGCGTGTGCCCCAGGGACCGGTACGCGTCGAGGGCCAGCAGCACCGCGACGGGCAGGGCCACCGCCGCAGAGCCGAGCGCGGTCCACAGCAGGACGGGCGTCAGCAGGGCGCCGAGCAGGACCTGCACCAGCACGGGCGGCAGCACCACGGCCAGGGCGCGGCGCAGCCGCCGGTCCCGGGCGGCGCGGGGGTGGGCCGTGAGGGGCGCGCCGGTGGGGGCGTACGGCTCGCGCAGCACCTCGGCGGCGACGGCGTCGGCCAGCGGACGGGGCACCGCCGGGAGCAGGGTGTCGTGGTCGGCGCCGTGCGCCTCCTCGTCCTTGGCCAGCCCGGTCGTGATCGCGTCCACCCGGGCGGCGCCCGCCAGCCGTACGCCCAGCGGCTCCACCAGGTGCACCCCGCGCAGCCGGCGTTCCTCGACGGACAGCGAGCGCGAGGTCAGCAGTCCGCGCCGCACCCGCAGGGTGCCGCCCGGTTCCCGCTCCAGGCGGTAGCCCCACCACCTCTCGGTCCAGAGCCCGAGGGCCCCGACGGCGCCGGTGGCCAGGGCCGTGGCGGCGAGGATCGCGATCGTCCGGGCCGGCGGGCTGTCCCGGAGGCGGTCGGCGATCCAGGCGATCACCTCGGCCTGCACCCCCGCCCACTCGCTGATCTGGAGCACGCCGCCGGCCGCGGCTCCGCCCAGCGCGGGTGCGACGAAGGAGAGCGGCGCGTAGCGGATCCAGCGGAGGTCGAGGGCGGCCAGCTCGCCCTCGCGGTGCTCGCCGGCGGCCGGTCCGGTGGCACGGTCGAGGAGGGCGCGGCGCAGCCGCTCGCCCTCGGCCCTGCCGACCGGGTCGAGCTCCAGGGTCGACTCGCCGCCGGTGTGCTCGCCGGTCCCGATGCGGACCGAGACCAGCCCCAGCACCCGCAGCAGCGGGTGGGCGGTGAGGTCGACGCTGCGGATCCGTTCGCGGGCCAGTGAGCGGCGCTTCACCAGGAGGAGCCCGGTGTGCAGGTCGACGCGCTCGGTGCCGACGCGGTAGCGGGTGCGCCGCCACCGCACGTGGTCGGCGGCGGTCGCACCGCCGACCAGCAGCGCCGCCCCCGCCAGGACCCAGCCGACGGCCCTCGCGGGGCCGAGCCGGTCGGCCAGGGCGACCGCGACGGGCACGGCGGCACCCGCGGCGACCCCGGCCGAGACCAGCGCGGTGACCAGGACCGTACGGGGGTGGACGCGCCGCCAGCCGGGGCCGTCGTCGGCCGCCGTGCTCACGTGGCGTCACCGGGGGTGTGCCGGGTGATGCGGGTGAGCCGCTCGGTGAGCCCGGCGGCCACCTCGTGGGTCAGTCCCTCGATCCGTACGGCGCCCTTGGCGGACGCGGTGGTGACGGTCACCGTGGCCAGCCCGAAGAGCTGTTCCAGGGGACCCCGCACGGTGTCCACGGTCTGGATGCGGGACATCGGCGCGATCCGCCATTCCCGCAGCAGGACCCCGGTGCGCACGTAGACGGCCGCGTCGGTGACCTCCCAGCGGTGGGTGCGGAACCACCACACCGGGAGGAGGAGGGCGCCCAGCAGGCCGGCCGCCGCGAGCACGGCGGCCGGCGTCAGCAGCCAGAGCCTGGCCGGCGCGAGGAACGCGCCCAGCATGCCCAGGACCGCCACCGGGGCCGCCGTCAGCAGCAGCAGCCGGGCCCGCCACCAGCCGACGGCCCGGGGGGCCGGGGCGTTGCGCGGCGGCCTGAGGCGTATCGCCCCTTCCCCTTCCGACGCGGGTGCGGTCACCGCTCAGCGACCCCGGAGCGAGCGGTACGTCGAGACGAGCGCGGCGGTCGAGCTGTCCAGCTGCTCGCCCCCGGTGCCCCGGGTCAGGACCGGTTCGATCTTCTTGGCGAGGACCTTGCCCAGCTCGACGCCCCACTGGTCGAAGGAGTCGATGTTCCAGACGGCGCCCTGGACGAAGACCTTGTGCTCGTACAGCGCGATCAGCTGGCCGAGGACCGACGGGGTGAGCCGCTCGGCGAGGATCGTGGTCGTCGGGTGGTTGCCGCGGAACGTCTTGTGCGGGACGAGCTCCTCCGCGACGCCCTCCGCGCGCACCTCGTCGGGCGTCTTGCCGAAGGCGAGGGCCTGCGTCTGGGCGAAGAAGTTGGCCATCAGCAGGTCGTGCTGGGCGATGAGCCCGGGCAGCAGGTCGTGGACCGGCGCGGCGAAGCCGATGAAGTCGGCGGGGATGACCTTGGTGCCCTGGTGGATCAGCTGGTAGTAGGCGTGCTGCCCGTTGGTGCCGGGGGTGCCCCAGACGACGGGTCCGGTCTGCCACTCGACCGGATCGCCGTCCCGGTCCACGGACTTGCCGTTGGACTCCATGTCCAGCTGCTGGAGGTACGCGGTGAACTTGGAGAGGTAGTGGCTGTAGGGCAGGACCGCGTGGGACTGCGCGTCGAAGAACGCGCCGTACCAGACGCCCAGCAGGCCGAGCAGCAGCGGGGCGTTCTCCTCGGCGGGCGCGGTGCGGAAGTGCTCGTCGACGAGGTGGAAGCCGTCCAGCATCTCGCGGAAGCGGTCCGGGCCGATGGCGATCATCAGCGAGAGGCCGATCGCCGAGTCGTAGGAGTAGCGGCCGCCGACCCAGTCCCAGAACTCGAACATGTTGGCCGTGTCGATGCCGAAGTCCGTGACCTTCTCGGCGTTGGTGGAGAGCGCCACGAAGTGCCGGGCGACGGCTTCCTGACCGGCCCTCAGCTCGGTGAGCAGCCAGTCCCGGGCGGACGTGGCGTTGGTGATGGTCTCGATCGTGGTGAAGGTCTTGGACGCGACGACGAACAGCGTCTCGGCCGGGTCCAGGTCGCGCACCGCCTCGTGGAGGTCGGCGCCGTCGACGTTCGACACGAAGCGGACGGTGAGCGAGCGGTCCGTGAAGGAGCGCAGCACCTCGTAGGCCATGGCGGGGCCCAGGTCGGAGCCGCCGATGCCGATGTTCACGATGTTCTTGACCGGCTTGCCGGTGTGACCGGTCCACTCCCCGGCCCGTACGCGGTCGGCGAAGGCCGCCATCCTGTCCAGCACGGCGTGCACGGCCGGCACCACGTTCTCGCCGTCGACCTCGATCACGGCGTCGCGCGGGGCGCGCAGCGCGGTGTGCAGGACGGCGCGGTCCTCGGTGGTGTTGATCTTCTCGCCGCGGAACATCGCGTCCCGCAGCGCGGCCACCCCGGTGGCGTCCGCGAGATCACGCAGCAGGCGGAGGGTCTCGTCGGTCACCAGGTGCTTGGAGTAGTCGATGTGGAGGTCGCCGACCCGCAGGGTGTAGGCGGTCCCGCGGTCCGGCGCGTCCGCGAAGAGCCCGCGCAGACGGGTGTCGCCGAACTCCTCACGGTGCTTGCCGAGCGCCGCCCACTGGGGCGTCTGGTTCAGCTTGGTGCGGCTTTGTGCGTTCATCCCGGAAATCGCCCACTTCTTCTCGTACCTGCAAGCTTCTCCGCTGCCCCTCCAACCTAATTGATCCGGAGGGTGCGGCGGGGCAACGGCGGGCTGTGCGGGGACGTACGGCTTCCGGCCGGCCACCGGGGAGGTGGCCGGCCGGTGAACAGCTCGGTCCGGGGCGGTCGGTGCGGAGGGAACCCCGGGGGTGTGCCGGGCGGGCGGGACTCTCGTGGTCCGCGCTAGATCTCGCCGCGGAGCTTGGCGAGGGCCTCGGCGAGGATCGCTTCGCCGTCCGCGTCGCTGCGCCGCTCCCGCACGTACGCCAGGTGCGTCTTGTACGGCTCGGTGCGCGGCGGGGCCGGCGGACTGTCCTGGTCCTGGCCGGCCGGGAAGCCGCAGCGCGGGCAGTCCCAGGTCTCCGGTACCTGCGCGTCATGGGCGAAGCTCGGCTGCGTCTCGTGCCCGTTCGAGCACCAGAAGGAGATGCGGAGGCGCGGCGCGGACTCGCCTCGCTCGGCCTCCCCCATCGGCCCCGCTCCGACCCGGCTTCCCCGGATCGCGTTGCCACTTGCCACGGTCGTAACTCCCTGCGTGATGGTGCTCGAAGATGCCCCAGTCTACGTAAGGCCCAACGCGCGTCCAGTGAAAGGAGTTACACCCTCACCGGGAATCGCGGACCGCGGGTCAGCCGTCCAGCTTGATGAGCAGGGCGAGGACGATGATGCAGGCGAACCAGGCCAGACCGACCACGACGGTGATGCGGTCGAGGTTCCGCTCGGCGACCGACGAGCCGCCCACGGACGACTGCATCCCACCGCCGAACATGTCGGAGAGTCCGCCGCCCTTTCCCTTGTGCATCAGCACCAGCAGCATCAGCAGCAGGCTGAAGACGATCAGGGCGATCTCGAACGCCAAAACCACGGCTGGTCCCTACTTTCCGGAATTCCTAGGACTGCATGTACGAACAGCGGGGGCCCGGGGGTACACCCCCCTCGGCCCCCGCAAGGGTACGACGGATCCGCGCCACGGCATACTCACCGGCGCGGAGCCGGACGATCCTACTGGTCGCGGAAGCGGACGATCTTGACGAACTCGTCGGCGTCCAGCGCGGCGCCGCCGATCAGGGCGCCGTCCACGTCGGGCTGCGCCATGATCGCCGCGACGTTGCCCGACTTGACCGAGCCGCCGTACTGGATGCGGACGGCGTCGGCCAGCTCCTGAGAGTACAGCTCGGCGAGCCTGCGGCGGATCGCACCGCAGACCTCCTGGGCGTCCTCGGGGGTGGCGACCTCGCCGGTCCCGATGGCCCAGACCGGCTCGTAGGCGATCACGACGGACTCGGCCTGCTCGGCCGGGACGTCCTTCAGCCCGCCGTCGAGCTGCGCCAGCGTGTGGGACACCTGGTCCCCGGCCTTGCGGACGTCCAGGCCCTCGCCGACGCAGAGGATCGGCGTCAGGCCGTGCTTGTAGGCGGCCTTCACCTTGGCGTTGCAGATCGCGTCGTCCTCGCCGTGGTACTGGCGGCGCTCGCTGTGGCCGACGGTGACGAAGGTGCACTTCAGCTTGGCGAGCATCGGGCCGGAGATCTCACCGGTGTACGCGCCGGAGTCGTGGGCCGAGAGGTCCTGGGCGCCGTACTTGATCTTCAGCTTGTCGCCGTCGACCAGCGTCTGCACCGAGCGCAGATCGGTGCAGGGCGGCAGGACGGCGACCTCGACGGCGTCGTAGTCCTTGTCGGCCAGGGCGAAGGCGAGCTTCTGGACGTGTGCGATGGCCTCGAGGTGGTTGAGGTTCATCTTCCAGTTGCCCGCCATCAGCGGGGTACGGCCTGCGGTGGCAGTCATGAAAGGTCAGTCCTCCAGTGCGGCGAGTCCGGGAAGCGTCTTGCCCTCGAGGTATTCGAGGCTCGCACCGCCACCGGTCGAGATGTGTCCGAACGCGTTGTCGTCGAAGCCCAGGATGCGGACGGCGGCCGCGGAGTCCCCGCCGCCGACGACGCTGAAGGCCGGGGAGTCGACGAGCGCCTGGGCCACGGCCCGGGTGCCCTCGGCGTAGTCGGGGTGCTCGAAGACGCCCATCGGGCCGTTCCAGAAGACGGTGGCCGCGTCGGCGAGCTTCAAGGCGTAGAGCTTGTTGGTCTCCGGGCCGTTGTCCAGGCCCATCACCCCGGCCGGAATGGCGTCGGCGGCGACGGTGGCGGGGTTGCCCGGGGCCTTGGCCTTGAGGTCCGGGAACTGCGCCGAGACGACGACGTCGACGGGGAGCACGAACTCCACGCCCTTCTCCTCGGCGCGCCTGAGGTAGGCGAGCACCGCCGGGATCTGGTCCTCCTGGAGGAGCGAGCTTCCGACCTCGTGGCCCTGGGCCTTGAGGAAGGTGTACGCCATGCCGCCGCCGATGAGGATGCGGTCGGCCTTCTCCAGCAGGTGGTCGATCACGCCGAGCTTGTCGGAGACCTTGGAGCCGCCGAGGACCACGACGTAGGGGCGGGTGACGTCCTCGGTGAGCTTCTTCAGGACGCCGACCTCGGTGGCGATGAGCGCGCCGGCGGCGTGCGGCAGCCGGGCCGGGAGGTCGAAGACCGAGGCGTGCTTGCGGTGCACGGCACCGAAGCCGTCGCCCACGTACACGTCGGCGAGCTCGGCGAGCCGGTCGGCGAAGGCGCCGCGCTCGGCGTCGTCCTTGGAGGTCTCACCGGCGTTGAAGCGCAGGTTCTCGATCACGGCGACCTGGCCGTCGGCGAGCCCGGCGACCGTGGCGCGGGCGGACTCGCCCACCGTGTCGGTCGCGAAGGCGACCTCGGAGCCCAGCAGTTCACCCAGGCGCGCGGCGGCGGGCGCCAGCGAGAAGGCCGGGTCCGGGGCGCCCTTGGGGCGGCCGAGGTGCGAGGCGACGACGACCCGGGCTCCGGCTTCGGCGAGCCGGGCGACGGTCGGGTGGACGGCGCGGATGCGGCCGTCGTCGGTGATCGTGGTGCCGTCCAGCGGCACGTTGAGGTCGGCGCGGACGAATACCCGCTTGCCCGCGACCCCTTCGGCGAGAAGTTCGTCGATCGTCTTCATCTGTTCCCACTGCTCCTTGGACGGTCGGATGAGCATGCGAGGGGGCTCGAACGGCGCCGCGTCGCGCCGTCCGAGCCCCTCACATCACACCTGGATGCCTGCCGATCCTAGGATCAGATCCGGCCGCCGACGAAGACCGTCAGGTCGACGAGGCGGTTGGAGTAGCCCCACTCGTTGTCGTACCAGCCGAGGATCTTCACCGAGTTGCCCTCCTGGACCATGGTCAGGGAGGAGTCGAAGGTGCAGGACGACGGGTCGCCGACGATGTCCGAGGAGACGATCGGGTCCTCGGTGTAGGTCAGGAAGCCCTTGAGGTCGCCGTCGTCGGACGCCTTCTTGAACGCGGCGTTGACCTCGTCCTTGGTGACCTCGCGCTGCAGCGTCACGACGAGGTCGGTGGCGGAGCCGGTGGGGACCGGGACGCGCATCGCGATGCCGTCGAGCTTGCCCTTGAGCTGCGGGAGGACCAGCGCGGTCGCCTTGGCGGCGCCCGTCGTGGTCGGGATGATGTTCTCGGCGGCGGCGCGGGCGCGGCGCAGGTCCGAGTGCGGGAAGTCCAGGATGCGCTGGTCGTTGGTGTACGCGTGCACCGTCGTCATCAGGCCCTTGACGATGCCGAAGTTCTCGTCGAGGACCTTGGCCATCGGCGCCACACAGTTGGTGGTGCAGGAGGCGTTGGAGATGACGTGGTGCTGGTCCGCGTCGTACTTGTCCTGGTTGACGCCCATCACGATCGTGATGTCCTCGTCCTTGGCCGGAGCCGAGATGAGGACCTTCTTGGCGCCACCGGCGATGTGCTTCTCCGCGTCGGCCTTCTTGGTGAAGATGCCGGTCGACTCGATGACGATGTCGACGCCCAGCTCACCCCAGGGGATGTCGGCCGGGTTGCGCTCGGAGAGCACCTTGATGGTGTGGCCGTCGACGGTGATGGTGTCGGCGGTGTGGCTGACCTCTGCCTTGAGACGACCCAGAATCGTGTCGTACTTCAGCAGGTGGGCAGTGGTCGCGGTGTCACCCAGGTCGTTGACAGCCACGATCTCGATGTCCGCACCCTGCTCCAGCAGCGCGCGGAAGTAGTTACGACCGATGCGGCCAAAGCCGTTGATGCCTACGCGGATCGTCACGAACCGATCTCCTCGTTAGGAACGCCGGTTTCGATGCCGGCGAGTTTTTATAGGGATGTCCCCGACCGCCTCCGACCCTACCTCTCCGAAGCCCCGGGAGTGACATCGAGAGCGGCGGTGCGAAACGGGATCCCGGGACGGCGCCCTCGCCCCCGAGTGGGGAACACGGTATTCCGGCCGTCCGGGCGGCGGTGCGCGCACCTGCCGCGACCCGGTCACGAAGCGTCAACACCGCTCGGTACCGGTCCCTTTGCGGACCGAGGGAGGGTGGGTGGCGCCTGCATGCGCGAGGTCACCGGGAGTCACTGACACGGGCTCAGCACCGGCGGCCCGCCCGGACCGGCGACGTCGGGAAAGGGCGCCGGCACCCCCTCCCGGAACGCGTTCCCGAATGATCCGCTCAATTGTGCGGGCGGGTACTCAATCGATGAATACGCGGATTGCCTACGCCGTTCCGGAGCGCACGCTTGACGAACTGCCGAGGTCCGCTCATTCGTGCGGAGCCGTACTCACCCCTCGCGTACGGGCGGCACTCATTCACGGCACACGGATCGCCGGCCGCGGTATTGCGGAGATATTCACCGGCTGTTTTCGGAATGGCCCGCGTCGCGCACGGCCGGAAAGGGCGGCCGGCCGCCGTGTCCGTGGACGGCCCCGGGGACCGGGCCGGACCGCCTCGCGGCCCGCGGCCTTCGTATACGGCCGGACCCCCTCACAGTCGGGCCTCCGCGCGCGTCCTGCCTCGGCGTACGGTCCGCCGCGCCGTCTCCGCGTACGGCCTGCCCTGCTGCACGGCCCGGCTCTCCTGTGCAGCCCCTGCGGCCGCTGCTGTGCGGGGCCGGGGGACGGGGGGCCGCTGTCCCCGGGGCCGGGCACGGCACTGCTCCGGCCCCCGGGAAGGGCGGCCGGGGCAGTGCCGGAGCCGTTCAGCCCACGAGGCCGTCGGCCAGCTCCTCGCCGAGGGTCGACTCCGTGCCGGGGAGACCGAGGTCCTGGGCCCGCTTGTCGGCCATGGCCAGCAGGCGCCGGATGCGGCCGGCGACCGCGTCCTTGGTCAGCGGCGGGTCGGCGAGCGCTCCCAGCTCCTCCAGGGAGGCCTGCTTGTGCTCCATGCGCAGCCGTCCGGCCGCCGCGAGGTGCTCCGGGACCTCCTCGCCCAGGATCTCCAGCGCGCGTCCCACCCGGGCGCCCGCGGCGACCGCGGCGCGGGCGGAACGGCGGAGGTTGGCGTCGTCGAAGTTGGCGAGGCGGTTGGCCGTGGCCCGCACCTCGCGCCGCATCCGGCGCTCCTCCCAGGCCAGCACCGCGTCGTGGGCGCCCAGCCGGGTCAGCAGCGCGCCGATCGCGTCACCGTCGCGGACGACGACGCGGTCCACGCCCCGCACCTCGCGGGCCTTGGCGGCGATGGAGAGCCTGCGTGCCGCGCCCACCAGGGCCAGGGCGGCCTCCGGGCCGGGGCAGGTCACCTCCAGCGAGGAGGAACGGCCCGGCTCGGTGAGCGAACCGTGCGCCAGGAAGGCTCCACGCCAGGCGGCCTCGGCGTCGCAGGTGGCCCCCGAGACCACCTGCGGGGGCAGGCCGCGGATGGGACGGCCGCGGCCGTCCACCAGTCCGGTCTGGCGGGCCAGCTGGTCCCCGCCGGCCACCACCCGGACGACGAAGCGCGAGCCGCGGCGCAGACCGCCGGGGGCCATCACGATCAGCTCCGAGCTGTGCCCGAAGATCTCCAGGATGTCCCGCTTGAGCCGGCGGGCCGCGTTCCCCGTGTCCAGCTCGGCCTCGATCACGATCCGGCCGCTCACCAGGTGGAGCCCGCCCGCGAACCGGAGAATCGCCGAGACCTCTGCCTTTCTGCAGCAGGTACGGGTCACGGGAAGCCGAGAGATTTCGTCCTTCACCGCTGGCGTCATCGCCATGGGCCGATCCTTCCATGCATCCGAAAAATACGGTCGTACGCGGCGGCCAACAGCTCCGGATCATGAATCGGAACACCATCGGGCGAGGCCACGGGGGCCAGCTCGACCGCGGCTCCGAGCCGCTGGGCGGCGTCGGCGAGGGACTCGCGGTCAGGCACGGCGGCCTCATCGGCAAGCACCACGTCCATGGCGAGTTTAGGGGCGTGTCGTCCCAAAACCTCCAAATGACGCTGCGGTGAGAAGCCATCTGTTTCACCGGGCTGGGGTGCGAGGTTCAGTGAGAGGACCTTGCGGGCCTTCGTGGTGACCAGTGCGTCGAGCAGCTCCGGCACCAGTAGATGCGGAATCACCGACGAGAACCAGGACCCCGGACCGAGAACCACCCAATCGGCGTCGAGTACGGCCGCCACCGCCTCGGGAACGGCCGGCGGGTCGGCCGGGACGACGTGCACGGACTGCACCTCGCCGGGCGTCAGCGCCACCGTCGCCTGCCCGCGCACGGTGACCGTGTCCTCGGGGCACCGCGGGTCGTGGCCCCGCACGAGCGCCTGGAGCTCCAGCGGGACGGCGGACATCGGCAGCACCCTGCCGTGCGCCCCGAGCAGCTTCCCGACGAGGTCGAGGGCCTGCACCGGGTCACCCAGCTGCTCCCAGAGGGCGACGATGAGCAGATTGCCCACCGCGTGCGCGTGCAGGTCGCCCTTGGACTCGAAGCGGTGCTGGATGACCTGGGCCCAGGTGCGGCCCCAGGCGTCGTCCCCGCAGAGCGCGGCCAGCGCCTTGCGGAGGTCGCCCGGCGGGAGGACGCCGAGCTCCTCGCGCAGCCGGCCACTGGAGCCGCCGTCGTCGGCGACGGTCACCACGGCCGTCAGGTCGCCGGTGATCCGGCGCAGCGCCGTGAGCGAGGCGGACAGCCCCATGCCGCCGCCCAGGGCGACGACCTTGGGCTGGGCACCGCGCTTGCGGCCGGAGAGCGCGGCCGTGGCCCTGCTCAGCCGGCGCTGACGCAACTGGCGACCGGTCACTCGCGCCCCATGTCCCGGTGGACGAGGACGGTCTCGATCCCTTCGGTGGCCAGCCGGGCGGCCAGCTTCTCCGACATGGCGACGGAGCGGTGCTTGCCGCCCGTGCACCCGACGGCGATGGTCACGTAGCGCTTGCCCTCGCGGCGGTAACCGGCGGCGATGAGCTGGAGCAGCTCCGTGTACTGGTTGAGGAACTCCTTGGCGCCCGGCTGGTCGAAGACGTAGTCGGACACCTCCTCGTTGAGCCCGGTGAAGGGGCGGAGCTCCGGCACCCAGTGCGGGTTGGGCAGGAAGCGGCAGTCGACGACGAGGTCGGCGTCGACCGGCAGTCCGTACTTGAACCCGAAGGACATGACCGTCGCCCGCAGCTCCGGCTCCTCGTCGCCGGCGAACTGCGCGTCCATCTTGGCGCGCAGCTCGTGGACGTTGAGGCTGGAGGTGTCGATGACGAGGTCGGCGTCGCCGCGCAGCTCACGCAGCAGGTCGCGCTCGGCGGCGATGCCGTCGACGATGCGGCCGTCGCCCTGCAGCGGGTGCGGGCGGCGGACCGACTCGAAGCGGCGCACGAGGGCGTCGTCGGAGGACTCCAGGAAGACGATCCGCCGGGTGACGTGCTTGGCCTCCAGGTCCGCGAGGGAGTCGCGGAGGTTGTCGAAGAACCGGCGGCCCCGCACGTCGACGACGACGGCGATGCGGGCGACGTTGCCCTGGGACCGGGCGCCGAGCTCCACCATGGTGGGGATCAGTGCGGGCGGCAGGTTGTCGACGACGAACCAGCCGAGGTCCTCCAGACACTTCGCGGCGGTGCTGCGCCCGGCGCCCGACATCCCGGAGATGATCACCAGCTCGGGAATCGCGGGCGTGCCGGCCTCGGTCTTCTCCGTGGTGCTTCCCGTACTCACGTCTGCTGCTCCGTCTGCTCGGCCGCGGTCGTTCCGGCGTTCATGTGCGTGGTCCGTCTGGTCGGTCATGTCCTGCCGTCCCCGTCGTCCTCTTCAATGATCTCTCCTGTGGCGGTGTTCACGGCGGGTGCGGCCGGGGCCGCCGCCGCGAAGGCCACGGCCACCGACTCGGCGGTCCTGCGCCCTATCCCCGGCACCTCGCAGATCTCGTCGATTGTCGCCCGCCGCAGCTTCTTGACGGAGCCGAAATACTTGATCAGCGCCTGCTTGCGGGTCTCGCCGAGGCCCGGCACGTCGTCCAGGGGGCTGCTGCGGATGCGCTTGGCCCGCTTGGCCCGCTGGTAGGTGATGGCGAAGCGGTGCGCCTCGTCCCGGATGCGCTGGAGGAGGTAGAGGCCCTCGCTGGACCGGGGCAGCACCACCGGGTCGTCGTCGTCGGGCAGCCAGACCTCTTCGAGGCGCTTGGCGAGACCGCAGACGGCGATGTCGTCGATGCCCAGCTCGTCCAGGGCGCGCCGGGCCGCGGCGACCTGGGGCTGTCCCCCGTCGACGACGACGAGCTGCGGCGGGTAGGCGAAGCGCTTGGGGCGGCCGTCGTCCTCGCGGGCCTCCTCCCGGGCGTGTCCGGCCTCGGGAGCGGTGGGATCGCCGGACGCCGGGGCGGCGGCCTGCGCCGTGCCCGCCGCGGGCGGGGCGGCCCCGGACGGGCCCCCCTCGGGCAGTGCCTCTCCGGACGGGGCCGCCGTGGACGCGTCGGGCCCGCCGGGCGCGGGCGCGGGGCCGGTCGGGGCCGGGGGGTCCTCCCACTCCCCCGTCCGCTCCTTCTCCTGGAGGTAGCGCTTGAAGCGGCGGCCGATGACCTCGTGCATGGACCGGACGTCGTCCTGTCCCTCGAAGCCCTTGATCTGGAAGCGGCGGTACTCGCTCTTGCGGGCGAGGCCGTCCTCGAAGACCACCATCGACGCGACCACGTCGTCACCCTGGAGGTGGGAGATGTCGAAGCACTCGACGCGCAGCGGGGCGGTGTCGAGGCCGAGCGCCTCGGCGATCTCCTCCAGGGCGCGGGAGCGCGTCGTGAGGTCGGACGCCCGCTTGGTCTTGTGGAGTCCGAGCGCCTGCTGGGCGTTGCGCTGGACCGTGCCCATCAGGTCCTTCTTGTCGCCCCGCTGCGGGATGCGCAGGCTCACCTGGGAGCCCCTGCGGTCCGCGAGCCACTGGGACACGGCGTCGGGGTCCTCGGGCAGCGCCGGGACCAGCACCTCCTTGGGGACGGAGTCGCCGGACTCCTCGCCGTAGAGCTGCTGGAGCGCGTGTTCCACCAGGTCCGCGGTGTCGACGGCCTCGACCTTGTCGGTGACCCAGCCGCGCTGGCCGCGCACCCGGCCGCCGCGGACGTGGAAGATCTGCACGGCGGCTTCGAGCTCGTCCTCGGCGACGGCGATCAGGTCCGCGTCCGTGGCGTCGGCGAGGACGACCGCGCTCTTCTCCATGGCGCGCTTCAGGGCTCCGGTGTCGTCCCGCAGCCGGGCCGCGCGCTCGTACTCCATGTCCTCGGCCGCCTGTGTCATCTCCTTCTCCAGGCGGCGGATGTAGGTCCCGGTGCGGCCCGTCATGAAGTCGCAGAAGTCCTCGGCCAGCTCCCGGTGTTCCTCGGGGGTGACACGTCCCACGCAGGGGGCGGAGCACTTGCCGATGTAGCCGAGGAGGCAGGGGCGGCCGGTGCGCTCGGCGTTCTTGAAGACTCCGGCGGAGCAGGTGCGCACGGGGAAGACCCGGAGCATCAGGTCGACCGTCTCGCGGATCGCCCAGGCGTGGCCGTACGGGCCGAAGTAGCGCACGCCCTTCTTCTTGGCGCCGCGCATGACCTGGACGCGCGGGAACTCCTCGTCGAGGGTCACCGCGAGGTAGGGATAGCTCTTGTCGTCGCGGTACTTGACGTTGAACCTGGGGTCGAACTCCTTGATCCAGGTGTACTCCAGCTGGAGCGCCTCGACCTCGGTGGAGACGACGGTCCACTCGACGGACGCCGCCGTGGTGACCATCGTGCGCGTGCGCGGGTGCAGACCGGCCAGGTCCTGGAAGTAGTTGGCCAGCCGCTGACGCAGGTTCTTCGCCTTCCCGACGTAGATCACCCGGCGGTGCTCGTCGCGGAACTTGTAGACCCCCGGGGAGTCGGGGATCTGTCCCGGCTTGGGGCGGTAGCTGGAGGGGTCTGCCATGTCTCACACCCTACTTGCGGGCGGTGACAGAGCGGCGTCTCCGGGCACCCCGCGGCCGGTGACCGGCCGCGGGGCGACGGTACGGACGCGCGGCCGGTACGGACGGGTGAGCGGCGCTGCGGGGGCCGGGGCGGAGGTCCGGGGGTCGGTGGTGGGGCCGAGGGCCAGGGGCGGCCCAGGGGCCTGTGGGAGGCCGAGGGGCCGGGGCGGAGGTCCGGCCGCACCGGGCCCCGGGCGCCGCGTGGCGGGCCGGGGCCGGGCCGGACGGTGGGGGCCCGGGCCGCCGGGCCGGGCGGTGCGGCGGCCCCGGCCACCGGGCCGGTGGTGGTCAGGCGTCGGGGCCCGCGACGAGCTTTCCGCCCTCGATCCGGAGCGGGACCGACGGCAGCGGCACGGTGGCCGGGCCCTGGACGGCCTTGCCCGTGGTCATGTCGAAGCGGCTTCCGTGGCACGGGCAGTTGCCCTCGTTGCCCTCGACCGTGTCGAGCAGGCAGCCGGCGTGGGTGCACTGCGCGCTGAAGGCCTTGTACCGGCCCTCGGCCTGGCAGCTCACGACGACCCGCTGCTCCCGGTAGAGCTTGGCCCCGCCGACGGGGACCTCGTCGGCGGCGCCGAGCTCCACGGGTGCGGTGGGCGTGGGCGTCTGCGCGTGGCCGAGCTTCGACTCGGTGGAACAGGCGGCGGCCCCCAGCCCGGCGGCACCGGCGAGAGCGGCGCCCTTCAGTACGGTGCGGCGGGCGGCGGGCAGGCCGGACATGCGGTCTCCACGGGTCGGGGGGACAGAGCGGCGCCGTCACCGTACGGGCGCCGGGTGCCACGGTCTCCGGGGCACGGGCCGCACCTGCGGGCACGGGCGACAGACCCGACGATACCGGCGGAGAACGACGGCCCTGCCGCCGGGCCACCCTGCGCTCGCCGGGACGGCCCGGTCGCAGGGCCGCCGCTCGGCCACGGCTCCCACGGGGGCCCGGGAAGCGCCGCGGGGACAGCGGTCCGCGGGCACCACCGGAGCGGCGGTCGACGGGACGGCCCACGACCACCGCGGGGACAGCGGCCCGCGGGGACAACGCGCGGGCCGAGGCGGGCAGCCCACGGCCACCACGAGGACAAGCGGTCCGCAGGGCAGCGGCCGGGCAACCGCGGGACAGCCCACGGCCAGTACAGGAACAGCGGTCCGGGGCGGCACCCTGCTGCGGGGTGCCGCCCCGGACCGGCGTCGTCAGGCCTTCCGCGCGCGGGTGCCCTTCTTCGGCGCGGGCTGCTCGGCATCCGCCTTCCCGGCCGTCCTGGCGGTGGCCGTCCGGCGGGTCGTGGCCGCCTTCGCGGCGACGGCCTTCTTCGCGGGGGCCTTGCGCGGCTTCCGGGCCGCGGGGACGGCGGCCGCCCCGATCCGGTCCGCGCCCAGGATGTCCTGGAGGAACTTGCCGGTGTGGCTGGCGGGCACCGAGGCGACGTGCTCCGGGGTGCCCTCGGCGACGACCAGACCGCCGCCGTTGCCGCCCTCGGGACCCATGTCGACGACCCAGTCGGCGGTCTTGATGACATCGAGGTTGTGCTCGATGACGATCACCGTGTTGCCCTTGTCGACCAGGCCGGAGAGGACCGCGATGAGCTTGCTGATGTCCTCGAAGTGCAGACCGGTCGTCGGCTCGTCCAGGACGTAGACGGTGCGGCCGGTGGAGCGCTTCTGCAGCTCGCTCGCCAGCTTCACCCGCTGCGCCTCGCCGCCGGAGAGGGTGGGCGCGGACTGGCCCAGCCTGACGTATCCGAGGCCCACCTCGTTGAGCGTGCGGAGGTGGCGCGCGATCGTCGGGACGGCCTCGAAGAACTCCAGACCCTCCTCGATCGGCATGTCCAGCACCTCGGCGATGGACTTGCCCTTGTAATGGACCTCCAGCGTCTCCCGGTTGTAGCGCGCGCCGTGGCAGACCTCGCACGGGACGTACACGTCGGGCAGGAAGTTCATCTCGATCTTGATCGTGCCGTCGCCCGAGCAGTTCTCGCAACGGCCGCCCTTGACGTTGAAGGAGAAGCGGCCCGGCAGATAGCCGCGCACCTTCGCCTCCATCGTCTCGGCGAAGAGCTTGCGGACGTGGTCGAAGACTCCGGTGTACGTGGCCGGGTTGGAGCGGGGCGTCCGGCCGATCGGGGACTGATCGACGTGCACGACCTTGTCGACGAGGTCGTCCCCGTCGACCCGGGTGTGCCGTCCGGGCACGGACTTGGCGCCGTTGAGCTCGCGCGCCAGGTGCGTGTACAGGATGTCGTTGACCAGGGTCGACTTCCCGGAGCCGGAGACACCGGTGACCGCCGTGAGCACGCCGAGCGGGAAGGAGACGTCGATGTCCTGGAGGTTGTTCTCCCGGGCGCCGTGGACCGTGAGCCGGCGCTTCGGGTCGACGGGGCGCCGGTCGTCCGGCATCGCGATGGCCCGCCGGCCGGCGAGGTACTGGCCGGTCACGGAGTCCTCGTTGGCCAGGAGCTCCTTGAGCGAACCGGAGTGCACGACCTTGCCGCCGTGCTCACCCGCGCCGGGGCCGATGTCGACGACCCAGTCGGCGACCTTGATGGTGTCCTCGTCGTGCTCGACGACGATGAGCGTGTTGCCCATGTCCCGGAGCCTGACCAGGGTCTCGATCAGCCGGTGGTTGTCGCGCTGGTGCAGGCCGATGGACGGCTCGTCCAGGACGTACAGCACGCCGACGAGCCCGGACCCGATCTGGGTGGCGAGCCGGATGCGCTGCGCCTCGCCGCCGGACAGGGTGCCCGCGGCGCGGTTCAGCGAGAGGTAGTCGAGGCCGACGTCGACGAGGAACCTCAGCCGCTCGTTGACCTCCTTGAGGACCCGCTCGGCGATCTTCTTGTCGCGGGCGTTGAGCGTGAGGCGGCCGAGGAACTCGGCGCACTCGCTGATCGACATCGCGGCGACCTCGGCGATGGACCTCTCCATCACCGTCACCGCGAGGACCAGCGGCTTGAGCCGGGTGCCGGCACAGGTCGGGCAGGCCACCTCGCGCATGTAGCCCTCGAAGCGCTCCCTGCTGGAGTCGCTCTCGGCCTCGGAGTGACGCCGCTTGACGTACTGGACCGCACCCTCGAAACGGGGGGTGGTGTAGGCGCGCTCGCGGCCGTAGCGGTTGCGGTAGCGCACCTCGGTCTGGATCTTGTGGCCGTGCAGCAGGGCCTTCCGGGCGCGCTGCGGCAGCCCCGCCCAGGGGATGTCGGTGCGGAATCCGAGCGCCTCGGCCAGGGCGGTGATCTGGCGCCCGAAGTACTCCTTGGTGTGGCCGTGGGACCAGGGGTGGATCGCGCCCTCGTCGAGGGACTTCTCCTCGTCCGGGACGATCAGGTCCGGGTCGACCTCCATCCGGGTGCCGATGCCCGTGCAGTCCGGGCAGGCGCCGAAGGGGCTGTTGAAGGAGAAGGAGCGGGGCTCCAGCTCCTCGAAGGAGAGGTCGTCGTACGGGCAGTAGAGGTGCTCGGAGTACATCCGCTCACGCTCGGGGTCGTCCGCCTCCAGGTCGACGAAGTCGAGCACGACCATGCCGCCGGAGAGGCCGAGCGCCGTCTCGACGGAGTCGGTGAGACGGCGCTTGGCGCTGTCCTTGACCGTGAGGCGGTCGATGACCACCTCGATGGTGTGCTTCTCCTGCTTCTTCAGCTTGGGCGGCTCGGACAGCTGGACGGTCTCGCCGTCGACCCTGGCCCTGCTGTAGCCCTTGGTCTGGAGGTCGCCGAAGAGGTCGACGAACTCGCCCTTGCGCTCCCGCACCAGCGGTGAGAGGACCTGGAAGCGGCTCCCCTCGGGAAGTCCGAGCACCTTGTCGACGATGGCCTGCGGCGACTGGCGCGAGATCGGCCGGCTGCACTCGGGGCAGTGCGGCTTGCCGATCCTGGCGAAGAGCAGCCGGAGGTAGTCGTAGACCTCGGTGATGGTGCCGACCGTCGAGCGCGGGTTGCGCGAGGTCGACTTCTGGTCGATGGAGACGGCGGGCGAGAGGCCTTCGATGAAGTCCACGTCCGGCTTGTCCATCTGGCCGAGGAACTGCCGGGCGTACGAGGAGAGCGATTCCACGTAGCGCCGCTGGCCCTCGGCGAAGATCGTGTCGAACGCGAGCGACGACTTGCCCGACCCGGAGAGCCCGGTGAAGACGATGAGGGAGTCACGGGGGAGATCGAGCGAGACGTTCTTCAGGTTGTGCTCGCGCGCGCCACGGACGATGAGACGGTCGGCCACGCCGGTCCGCACCTTTCTGGAGAGAAGTGGGGGAACTGAGCCCCTGTCCCAGGGTATGGGGGGCGCCACAGCGATGTACGAAGCTTTCGACTCCGAGCGTATAGCACGCGCATTCGATTTACGGTCGGCCGACGACTCCATCACCCGAACGAGTGGCGGGGGTCTACGCTCGGCCCATGACTGATCACGCGTCCGACCTGGACGCTGTACGTGAAGCGACCGACCGGCTGCTCGGTGCCGTGGACGGGCTGGACGACGGCTCCCTCGCCGAGCCGTCGCGTCTGCCGGGCTGGAGCCGCGGCCATGTCCTTGCCCACCTGTCACGTAACGCCGACGCCCTCGTAAACGTTCTCCGGGGACGCCCGATGTACGCGAGCAGCGAAACCCGGGACGCCGACATCGAGAGTGACGCGCCCCGGCCGCTGCGTGAGCACCTCGCCGACCTGCGCACCAGCGGCACGGCCTTCCTGGCCGCGGCGCAGGTGTCCGCCGACCCCGGGCGCACGGTCACCCTGCGCAACGGCGTGACCGACTCGGCGTCCCGGATCCCGTTCCGCCGCTGGATCGAGGTGGAGCTGCACCACGTCGACCTCGGGGTGGGGTACGAGCTGGAGGACCTGCCGGAGGAGTTCGTGATCCGGGAGAACGACTTCCTGGCGCAGCGGTTCGCCGGGCATCCCGGCGTGGTCCCCACCACGGCGGTCACCGAGGACGGCCGGCTGTGGACCACCGGCGGCGGCTCCGACGGCGCCGCGGTCACCGTCCGGGGGACGGCCGCCGACATCCTGGGCTGGTTCTGCGGCCGGCGGGACGGCTCCGCGCTGACCGTGGACGGCGGCGGTCTTCCCGTCCTGCCCCCGCTATAGGCTGCGTCACATGACGTACAGCGGAACGGTCAAGGTCGGCGGGCCTGCCGATGTGCACGAGCTGACGGACCTGATGATCTCCAAGGTCGCCGTCGGCCCGATGAACAACAACGCGTATCTGCTGCGCTGCCGGGCCACCGGCGAGCAGCTCCTGATCGACGCGGCCGCCGAGGCCGGGGTCCTGCTGCGGCTGATCGGCGAGGACGGCATCGCGTCCGTCGTCACGACGCACCGGCACGGCGACCACTGGCAGGCGCTGGGCGAGGTGGTGGCCGCCACCGGCGCGCGGACGTACGCCGGGAGGTACGACGCCGAGGGCATCCCGGTCCCCACCGACGAGCTCGTCGAGGACGGGGGCACGGTCCGGGTGGGCCGGGTCGAGCTGACCGCCAGGCATCTGACCGGTCACACCCCGGGGTCCATCGCCCTGGTCTACGACGACCCGCACGGGGCGCCGCACGTGTTCACGGGGGACTGCCTCTTCCCCGGCGGGGTGGGCAACACCCACCAGGACCCGGAGGCCTTCGCGCGCCTGCTCCACGACGTGGAGACCAAACTCTTCGACCGCCTGCCGGACGAGACCTGGGTCTACCCGGGCCACGGCCACGACACCACGCTCGGGACCGAGCGTCCCCGTCTGCCGGAGTGGCGCGAGCGCGGCTGGTGAACCCCGGAACGGCCGACGGCCGGGTGCCCCTCGGGGCCCCGGCCGTCGGTGTGTCCGCCCGGCGCTACTTCTCCGCGCCGACGTTCTCGCTGTCGTCCTGCCGGCCGTCCCGGTCCGTACCCTCCGCGGCCTGCCGCGCCGCTTCCTGCTTCCTGCTGGCGATGAGGCTGGTGATCGTGGTGATCACCAGCACGCCGCAGATGACGGTGAGGGAGAACGGGATGGAGATCTCCGGGACGTGCACCCCGGACTCGTGCAGGGCGTGCAGCACCAGCTTGACGCCGATGAACCCGAGGATCACCGAGAGCCCGTAGCTGAGGTGCACCAGCTTCTTCAGCAGACCGCCGATGAGGAAGTACAGCTGACGCAGGCCCATCAGGGCGAAGGCGTTGGCGGTGAACACGATGTACGGGTCCTGGGTCAGGCCGAAGATCGCCGGGATGGAGTCCAGCGCGAAGAGCACATCGGTGGTGCCGATGGCGAGCATGACCACCATGAGGGGGGTCATGACGCGCTTGCCGTTGTTCCGGATGAAGAGCTTCGTCCCGTGGTACTTGTCGGCGACACCGAAGCGGTGCTCGATCGACTTCAGGAGGCGGTTCTCCTCGAAGTCGTCCTCCTCCTCGTCGGACCGCGCCTCCTGGATCAGCTTCCAGGCGGTGTAGATCAGGAACGCGCCGAAGATGTAGAAGACCCACGAGAAGTTGGCGATGACCGCGGCGCCCGCGGCGATGAAGATCGCCCGGAGCACCAGCGCGATCAGCACGCCGATGAGCAGCACCCGCTGCTGCAGGTGGGAGGGCACCGAGAACTTCGCCATGATCAGGACGAAGACGAAGAGGTTGTCGACACTGAGCGACTTCTCGGTGATGAAGCCGGCGAAGAACTCGCCCGAGGCCTGGCTCTCACCGAAGACCAGCAGGCCCAGTCCGAAGAGCACGGCCAGGGCGATCCAGACGACGGTCCAGATTCCGGCTTCCTTGGTCGACACGTCATGGGGCTTGCGCCCGATGAAGAAGTCGACGGCGATGAGGGCACTGAGACCGAAGATGGTCAGCGCCCAGAGGGTCCATGAAACGTCCACTGCGCCTCCGGCAGTTCGCTACGGCTATGGATCAGCGTCGTCGCTGCCGGAGGTCTCTTCCACCCGGGAGCGCGGGATGCGCGCCGGGCCGGCGCCCCGGGACCGGTCACAGTCCGTACTGACGGGAACGCCGCGATCGGGAGTACTCCCCTCCGCACCAAGAACAGTACAGGAAGTACCAAGAAAAGGTAAAGTCAATGCCAAGTAAAGATCAAAATGGCAGGTCAACAACGATGGAGCGAGATCTGGTCCGCCGTCATCCGGCTCGGCGGCCGCCTCCGCGCCGCGCCGCCGCGACGAGGGCGAGCACCTGCTCCAGGACCCGGCTGCCCGGCGGTGTGCGCGGCGGCTCGTACGTCCACGCGTGGCCCGCCCAGGGGTCGGCGAGGTGGTCGTCGGCCACGGGCGTGATCCGCAGCAGGGACCGCCACAGGGGGTCGAGCACCGGACCGTAGGCGCGGGCGTCCTCACGGTCGGCCACCATCAGCAGGTGCACCCCCACCGGGGGACCCTCGTCGGCCAGATAGCGCAGCTGGGTGACGGCCCTGTCGTCGAAGCCGTGCGGGAAGTCGTTGACGATCAGCAGCTGCTCGGCCGTGTCGAGGTCCGGGGGCAGCGCGTCCGCCGCACGGGCCCTGACCGCCATCTGCACCAGGTCGACGCGTCGGGTCAGGTGGTCGAGGACCGCCGCCACGCCCTGCGCCCCGGTGGCGGGCGGACCGGCGAGCACCCCGGCTCCGACCAGCGGGGCGAGCGGACCGGCGGCGGAGCCGGCCGGGTCGATGACGTGCACGGAGTACTCGTCCGCCGGGTGCACGGCGAGCAGCCGCGCGGCCAGCAGGACCGCGGTCCGCACGGCCGCTGCGCGCGGCGGGTCGCCGGCCTCCGGGGCGCCGGGCCCGGAGGCCGGGGAGCCGCTGTCGATCCAGATGCCGCGTTCCAGGGGGAGCCTCGCCAGCAGCGGGATGCGCAGGTCGGTGGCCTCGGGCAGGTTGAGGTCCCCGATGCGCAGCGCCATCGGCTTCTCCATCGGGACGCGGTGACCGTGCCAGACGGGGTTGTCCCAGCCCGCGTAGGCGGCGGGGAGGGCGGGCTCCACGACCGCGGACTCGGCGGCGAGCCGGGCGAGGTCGCGGTCCAGCACCTCCCGTGCGCGGCCGGTGAGTTCGTCGCGCTTGGCCCGGGCCGCCTCGCGGGCGCGGTCGCCGGCACCGCCGATGCGGCTGCGCGGGTCGGAGAGGGTCCGGTCGAGCTCCTGCTCCATCCGGGACTCCGCGAAGTCGGCCGCGCTGCGGTAGGCGGCGACGGCGCGGGCGAGGTCCTCGAACATGCCCCAGATCTGGTTGTACAGGCGCTCGTCCATGGTCCAGCCGGTGGCGTCACCGGCGACGGGCTCCGCGGGCCGGCCGGGCGGGGCGTGCGGTGCGCTCGGAGGCGGCGGGGGCGGTGCCGAGGTCTGCCGCCGGGGGTGCGCGTAGCTGACCGGGCCGGTGGGAGCCACGGTGGGCGCGACCGTGGGGTCGGCCGGCGGTTCCGCCGGCGGGGCGGCGGGGTCCGGCCCCGGGGGCGTCGAGGGGACGGGCGGCGGGCCGGCGGCGGCCGGGCCCGCGGGGTGGCCCACCCGCTCGCCGTCGGTGGCGCGGGAGGGCGGTGTGACGGAGCGGGCGAGTCCGGAGGCGACGGCCTCCTGCACGGCGGCCGCGGTCCCCGCCGCGTCCGCCACCCCGTGGTCGGCGAACAGGCCCGCGAGCCCGGTGGCGTAGCCCTGGCCGACGGCGCGGACCTTCCAGGCGCCCCCGCGGCGGTAGAGCTCCAGGGCGGACACGGCCGACTCGGTGTCCAGTCCGGTGAGGGTGAAGGTCGCTATCTCGGTGCCGTCGAGCGCGGTCACGGCGACGAAGGGCGCGGCCACCGCGCCGAAGCTCGCCGGCCGGCCGGTCCCCGCGGGCAGGGCGAGGAGCACGGTGACGCGGTGCACCTCGTCGGGCAGCGCGTCCAGGTCCACGGCCAGCCGGTGGTCGGCCGACGCCTGCCGGGACACCTCGAGGCCGGGGACCCGGTTCGCGGCCGGGTGGGCGATCCGCCCGGGGCCGCGGACGGTGCCCCGTTCGTCCGCGAGGGTGGCCCCGGCCACGACGGGTGAGCCCGCCGACACCCTGATCTCCAGTCGGGTCAGGGGCAAGGTGTGGTTCTGCCCCCGGACCAGCTCGGCCGTCATCGCCCTGTCCCCTCGACGTTCGGTGTGGTGCCCTGCCACGGGCGCAGCTCCCGGCGGCGGGTGCCACCGGGAGCTGCTCGTACGGATGCGTGGGCCGGGCGCTGCCCGTGCCGTGCCTACAGGTGCGGCAGGATCGACGGCATCAGGTCCTGGAAGGTACGGCCGTTGGCCGGGTTGCCGAGGGCGGTCATCTGCCATCCGCCGCCCACCCGGTGGACCTTCGCCATGATCTGCGCGGTGTACTGGCCGCCGCCGTCCAGGGTGTAGCGGGCCAGCTCCTGGCCGTTGGTCTCGTCGACGATGCGGCAGAAGGCGTTCTGGACCTCCTGGAACGTCTGGCCGGTGAACGAGTTCACCGTGAAGACGATCTGGTCGATGTGGACCGGGACCCGCTGCAGGTCGACCAGGATCGCCTCGTCGTCGCCGCCCGAGCCGGCGCCGCCGACCAGGTTGTCGCCGGTGTGCTGGACCGAGCCGTCGTCGCTCACCAGGTGGCGGAAGAACACGACGTCCACGGGCTGCTTGTCGGCGAAGAGCACCGCGGAGGCGTCCAGGTCGATCTCCCGGGTGCGCGAACCGAACAGCCCGCGGCGCGGGGCCGCCTGCCAGCCCAGCCCCATCCGTACCGCGGTCAGGGTCCCCCCGTCGCTCTTCTGCAGGCTGATGGCCTGGCCCTTGGTCATGTTGACCGTCACGCGCTGTCCCCTCTCCGCTTGCCCCGCACCCGTCGGGGTGCGGCTTCCTCGCACCCTACGCAGTCGCAGGTGGGAGGTAGGAGGGAAGGGGCGTTTTCGTGTCGGTCCTGCAACACTGCGGACCTCAGGGGTCAGGCCAGCCCCGCCTCCCTCATCTGCCGCAGCTCCTTCTTCAGCTCGCCCACCTCGTCGCGCAGCCGGGCGGCCACCTCGAACTGCAGGTCGGCCGCGGCCGCCCGCATCCGGTCCGTCATCTCCTCGATGATCCCCGCGAGTTCGGCGGCGGGCCGGTCGGTGACCGCGGCGCCCGCCTTCTTCGCCCGGCCGCCCGCGGCGGCCTTGCCGCCCAGCGCGGGGACGGGTGCCTTGGTGTCCTTGGTCTGGCGGTAGCCGGTGCCGAGCAGCTGCTCGGTGTCGACCTCCTCGCGGGCGATGGACGCGACGATGTCGTTGATCTTCTTGCGGAGCGGCTGCGGGTCCACACCGCGCTCGGTGTTGTAGGCGATCTGCTTCTCACGCCTGCGGTTGGTCTCGTCGATGGCCTGCGCCATCGCCGGGGTGACCTTGTCGGCGTACATGTGGACCTGGCCGGAGACGTTGCGGGCGGCACGCCCGATGGTCTGGATCAGGGAGGTGCCGGAGCGCAGGAAGCCCTGCTTGTCCGCGTCGAGGATCGCCACGAGCGACACCTCGGGCAGGTCGAGGCCCTCACGCAGGAGGTTGATGCCCACCAGGACGTCGTACTCGCCGGCGCGGAGCTCGCGCAGCAGCTCGATGCGGCGCAGCGTGTCGACGTCGCTGTGGAGGTACCTGACCTGGATGCCCAGCTCGAGGAAGTAGTCGGTGAGGTCCTCGGACATCTTCTTGGTGAGGGTGGTCACCAGGACGCGCTCGTCCTGCTCGGTCCGCTTGCGGATCTCGTGGACGAGGTCGTCGATCTGGCCCTCGGTGGGCTTGACGACGACCTCCGGGTCGACGAGGCCGGTGGGGCGGATGATCTGCTCGACGAAGCCGTCGCCCCGGGACAGCTCGTACTTCCCGGGGGTGGCGGAGAGGTAGACCGTCTGGTTGATGCGGCCCAGGAACTCCTCCCACTTCAGCGGGCGGTTGTCCAGCGCGGAGGGCAGCCGGAAGCCGTGGTCGACGAGGGTCCGCTTCCGGGAGGCGTCGCCCTCGTACATCGCGCCGATCTGCGGGACCGTGACGTGCGACTCGTCCAGGACGAGGAGGAAGTCCTCGGGGAAGTAGTCGAGGAGCGTGTGGGGGGCGGTGCCGGGCGAGCGGCCGTCGAAGTGCATCGAGTAGTTCTCGACGCCCGAGCAGGTGCCGATCTGGCGGAGCATCTCGATGTCGTAGGTGGTGCGCATGCGCAGCCGCTGGGCCTCCAGCATCTTGCCCTGCTTCTCCAGCTCGGCGAGGCGCTCCGTCAGCTCCTTCTCGATGCCGACGACCGCCTTCTCCATGCGCTCGGGGCCGGCCACGTAGTGGCTGGCGGGGAAGACGTGGAGGGCGGCGTCCTCGCTGATGACCTCGCCGGTGAGCGGGTGGAGGGTGGAGAGCGCCTCGATCTCGTCGCCGAACATCTCGATGCGGACGGCGAGCTCCTCGTACACCGGGAAGATCTCGATGGTGTCGCCGCGCACCCGGAAGGTGCCGCGGGTGAACGCGAGGTCGTTGCGGGTGTACTGGATCTCGACGAAGCGGCGGAGCAGCGCGTCCCGGTCGATCTCGTCGCCGACCTTGAGCTGGACCATCCGGTCGACGTACTCCTGCGGGGTGCCGAGGCCGTAGATGCAGGAGACGGAGGCGACCACGACGACGTCGCGCCGGGTGAGCAGGGAGTTCGTGGCGGAGTGCCGCAGCCGCTCGACCTCCTCGTTGATCGAGGAGTCCTTCTCGATGTAGGTGTCCGACTGCGGGACGTACGCCTCGGGCTGGTAGTAGTCGTAGTACGAGACGAAGTACTCGACGGCGTTGTTCGGGAGGAGCTCGCGGAACTCGTTGGCCAGCTGGGCGGCGAGCGTCTTGTTCGGCGCCATCACCAGGGTGGGGCGCTGCAGCTTCTCGATCATCCAGGCGGTCGTCGCCGACTTGCCGGTGCCCGTCGCGCCGAGCAGGACGACGTCCTTCTCACCCGCGCGGACGCGCCGGTCGAGCTCGGCGATGGCCGTGGGCTGGTCGCCGCTGGGCTGGTAGGGACTGACGACCTCGAAAGGCGCCACCGAACGTTCGATCTTCGAGACTGGCCGCATGCATCCACCGTACGACCCCGCACCGACAACGACGGGGGTCAGCGGCTCCACGGCTGCCGGGAGGCCCTGCGCGCGGTGGTCGCGTACGGCGGTGTGCGGCGGCGCTGCACCGGGACGGGGGTCAGCGGCCCGCCGTGCGGGAGCGTCTGCCCGGGCCGCCTGCCCGCTCCTCCGGGGGCGCCGGACACCACCAGCGGGTCGATCATCACGACCACCGCGGCGAGCAGCAGGAAGCAGCCCGGCCCGATCATCATCGGCAGGAGCAGCGAGGCGGGCGCCTCGCCGGGCGGCACCGCCGCGGCGTCGGCGTGCAGGTGCACCTGGAGCGCGGCCATGCCCGTGTAGTGCATCCCGCTGACGGCCACGCCCATGACGACGCTGGCGCCGAGGCTGGCGAGGAAGCCGTGGACGGAGACGGCCGCCCAGAGCGCGGCGGTCGCGGCGACCACGGCGATGACGACGGAGAGCGAGACCGTGAGCGTGTCGTACTCGAACACTCCGCCGAAGTTCATCCCGGCCATGCCGAGGTAGTGCATGGAGGCGACCCCGAGGCCGGTGATCGTCCCGCCGGTGACCAGCGCCATCCGGGTCGCGCCGCGGTAGCCGACGAGGAAGATGCCGATCCCGACCATCCCGACCCCGACGGCGAGGCTGGCGTAGGTGAGGGGCCGGTCGTAGGCGACCGGCGCCTCCTGGACGCTGAAGCCCAGCATCGCGATGAAGTGCATCGTCCAGACGCCGGATCCGATGGAGGTCGCGCCGAGGGCCAGCCATCCGGCTCGGGCGGCACCCGCCGCGCGCAGGGACCGCGTGGTGCACCGGAGACCGAGCGCAGCTCCGAGGCACGCCATGAGGAACGCCGTGACGGGGGTCATGGCGCCGTAGGTGAATCCGTCGACTGTGCCCTGCATGCTGGTACGCCCTTCGCGGTGTGCCCGGGGTTCGGGGTGACCCTAAAGGGCGAGGCCCGGAAGGCAAACATAAGAACGGCATTTTATCCGCGTTCGGGCGGCGCGGGGCCGCGGTGGCCCATGCCCCGTTCACAACATGGCCACCATCGCCCTCCCCTCCGTTGGGGATCGGATGCGAGTCTCGGTTCTGTCCGCCCCCGACGCGAGGAGTCCACGTGTCCGTACGCACAGCAACCGCCTCCGGTGCCGCAGCCGTCCTGGTCGGCACCTGTGTCCTGCTGCCCGCCACCCAGGCGCAGGCCTCGGGCACCCGGGACGCCCCGGTCGTCTACGCCCACCGGGGCGCCTCGGCCTACGCGCCGGAGAACACCCTGGCGGCCGTGGACGCCGCGGACGACCTGGGCATCGCATGGGTGGAGAACGACGTGCAGCTCACCAAGGACGGCGTCCTGGTCGTCGTGCACGACACCACCCTGAGCAGGACCACCGACGCCGAGGAGGTCTTCCCGGACCGTGCGCCGTGGGCGGTCAAGGACTTCACCGCGGCGGAGATCGCGAAGCTGGACGCGGGCAGCTGGTTCGGCCCCGGCTTCGCGGGCGCCCGGGTGCCGACGCTCACGCAGTACCTGCACCGGGTCGAGCGCAACCGCCAGAAGCTGCTCCTGGAGATCAAGAGCCCGGAGATCTACCCGGGCATCGAGAGGGCGACCCTGCGCGTCCTGCGCGAGGAGGGGTGGCTCGACCGCGATCACGTCAAGCGCAGGCTGATCGTCCAGAGCTTCGGTGCAGAGAGTGTGAAAGCTGTGCACGCGCAGCGCCCGGACGTCGTCACGGGCTTCCTGGGCACCCCCGCCGTGTCCGATCTGCCGTCGTACGCGGCGTTCACCGACCAGATCAACCCGTCGTACACGACCATCGGCGCCGACTGGGTCGCCGCGGTCCAGAAGCTCAAGGGTGCCCACGGCAAGCCGCTGCGGGTGAACACCTGGACGGTGAACGACGCGGCGAAGGCGGTGGAGGTGGCCGGGTTCGGCGTGGACGGCATCATCACCAACCACCCCGACGTCGTCCGGGACGCCACCCGCCGCTGAGCGCGGTCCCCGGACGGCGTCGCCGGTGCCCGGCCCTGGCGTGGGGCGGGTCGTACGGGGCGTACGGGGCGGGCCGTGCAGCGGCCCGGTCGGGCCGGGTCGTGGCGCGGCCGGGCCGGGTCGTGGCGTGGCGTGGCCCGGTCGGTTCGTGGCGTGGCCGGGCCGGGCGGTTCCGCTCCTGACCGCTTCTGCCCGCCGCGCCCGGCCGGGGCGCGGTGAGCGCGGTGCCGGGGCGCGCCCGGCGACGTCCCGCGCGGTCGGCTCGGCCGCCCCACTGCCGCGCGGGCGTGCGAGCTGGCACACTGCGGCGGTGACGACAGCACTCCCCTCCTCCCGGATCACGGCGGCCGAGCTGCCGGCCCTGCGGCGCCGGATATCGGCCGTACTCATCGGCAGTCAGATACTCGGCGGCCTGGGGGTGGCCGTGGGAATCGCCCTGGCCCCGGTCCTGGCGGCCGAGGTGAGCGGTTCCGAAGCGCTGTCGGGACTGGCGCCCACGGCCTCCGTGGCGGGCACCGCGCTGGTCTCGCTTCCGCTGGCGGCCCTGATGACCTCGCGGGGCAGGCGGCCCGGACTGGTCCTCGCGTACCTGACCGGGGCCTCGGGGGCCTTCCTCGTGGTGACCGCCGCCGTGGTGGGGAGCTTCCCCCTGCTGCTGCTCGGCATGGCCGGGTTCGGCGCGGGCTCGTCGGCCAATCTCCAGGCGCGGTTCGCGGCGGCCGATCTCGCGGAGCCGGAGCGGCGCGGCCGGGCCATCTCCCACGTCATCTGGGCGACCACGATCGGTTCGGTGCTCGGACCCAACATCGCCGCGCCGGCGAGCGGGGTGTTCCGGCACACCGTCGTGCCCGAGGCCGCGGGACCGTTCGCCTGGGCCTCCGTCATCTTCCTGCTGGCCGGGACCGTGGTGGCGTTCCTGCTGCGCCCCGATCCGCTGCTGACCGCCAGGGCGCTCGCCCCGCAGGGCACGGAGACCGCGGCGAGCCGTTCGCTGCGGGCGGGCCTCGCCGCGGTGCGGGCGGACCCGATGGCCCGGCTGGCCCTCGTGACGGTCTCCGTGTCACACACCGCGATGGTCTCCGTCATGGTGATGACCCCCGTCCACCTGGGGCACCACGGTGCGGACATCCAGCTGATCGGCCTGGTCATCAGCGGGCACATCGCGGGCATGTACGCGTTCTCCCCCCTGATGGGCCGGCTCGTGGACCGGGTCGGCCGGCTCTCCGTCATCGGGCTCGCCGCCGGGCTGCTGTGCTGCGCGGCGGTGCTGGCCGGGACGTCGGGGGGCGGGCACGTCCGGACGGCGGCGGGTCTGTTCGTCCTCGGCCTCGGCTGGTCGGCGGGCATGGTCGCCGGCTCGGCGCTCCTCACCGACTCGGTGCCGCAGGCGGCGAGGGCCGCCGCACAGGGTCTCTCCGACCTCGCGATGAGCACGGCGGCCGGCATCGGCGGAGCGGTGGCGGGCGTGGTCGTCGCGAAGCTGGGCTACGGCTGGCTCAACGCGGCCGTCGCCTTCCTCCTCCTGCCGATGGCGGCGCTCGCCCTGCGCCGGGCGACGACCGGGACGGCCGGGGTCGCCGGGGCGGCGGGGGCGACCGAGGTGGTCGAGACGAGCGGGACCACAGAGACGAACGGGACCGTCGGGACGAGCGGAAACGCCGGAACGAGCGAGGCCACCGAGCCCACCGGGATCACAGAGACGAGTGGGACCACCGGAACGAGCGGGGCCGCCGGGACCACCGGAACCCTCGGAACCACCGGGACGAGTGGGACCACCGGGACGAGTGGGACCACCGGGACGAGCGGCAAGGGCTGAGGCGACCGCGCACCACCGGCCCGTACACCGCCCCGCCGCCGGGGGTTTGCGGCCGGTGTGCCCGCGACAGAGATGGGGCATGCCTCAGAATCCACCGGCATCCGTGCCGCAGGAAACCGGCCACACCGCCCTCGTGCTCTCCGGAGAGGTGCGGGAGGCCCTGGAGGAACAGCGGCCCGTCGTCGCCCTGGAGTCGACGATCATCGCGCACGGTCTGCCGCGCCCCCGCAATCTCCGGGTCGCACGGGAGCTGGAGGAGCTCGTGCGCCGGGGCGGCGCCGTCCCCGCGACGGTGGCCGTGCTGGACGGGCGGGCCCATGTGGGGCTGGACGAAGACCGGTTGGCGCGGATCGCCGAGGATCCGGGGATGCGCAAGCTGGGCCACCGCGATCTCGCGCCCGCGCTGGCCCTGGGAGCGAGCGGGGCCACCACGGTGTCCGCCACCGCCTTCCTCGCGGCGCGGGCGGGGCTGCGCGTCTTCGCGACCGGCGGGCTCGGCGGCGTGCACCGGGAGTGGACGCAGACCCAGGACGAGTCGGCGGATCTGCGCCTGCTGGCCGGCACCGGGATCACGGTGGTGTGCGCGGGCGTGAAGTCGATCCTGGACGTGCCCGCCACGCTGCAGCGCCTGGAGACGCTGGGGGTGGGTGTGCTGGGCTACGGCACGGAGCACTTCCCCGGCTTCTATCTGCGCAGCTCGGGCGAACCCGTCGACTGGACGGTCCGTACGCCGGAGGAGGTCGCCGCCGTGATGCGGGCCCGGGAGGGCCTGGGCGGTCCGCCCGCGGCCCTGGTCGTCGCCAATCCCGTACCGGAGGACGAGCAGTTGGACCCCGTGCTGCACGACCGGGTGCTCGCCGGGGCGCTGGACGCCTGCCGTGAGCGGGGCGTCACGGGGCAGGCCGTCACCCCGTTCCTGCTGGAGCACCTGATGCGGGAGACGGACGGTGCGTCCCTGGAGGCCAATCTCGCCGCCGTGCGCGGGAACGTACGGCTCGCCGCGCGGATCGCGGTGGCGGCGGCCGGACGGTGAGCGGGACCGGCGCCGCGGTGCCCGGGGGCGGTCTGCTGGTGGTCGGGGAGGTGGTCACCGATGTCGTCGTCCGGCATGCGGCACAGCCGCGCCGCGGCACGGACACCCCTGCCCGGATCACCACGCTGCCCGGCGGCGCGGGCGCCAACGTGGCCTGCTGGGCGGCGCGTTCGGGGTGCCGCGAGGTCCGGCTGCTGGCCCGCGCCGGGGCGGACGCGGCGGACTGGCACCGGGACGCGCTGCGCCGGGCGGGGGTGGACGCGCTGCTGCGCGTGGACGAGGAGGCTCCGACCGGCACCGTGGTGGCCCTGGTCGACTCCTCGGCCGAGCGGACCTTCCTCACCGACAGCGGGGCGGTCCTGCGCCTCTCCCCCGCCGACTGGTCCTCCTCGCTGCTGGACGGTGCGGCCCGGCTCCATCTGTCCGGTTACCTCCTCTTCGGGGCGACGAGCCGGGCGACGGCGCTGCTGGCGCTGCGGGAGGCCCGCCGGCGGGGCGTCCCGGTGAGTGTGGATCCCGCTTCGGCGGGGTTCCTGGCCGCGCTGGGCGGGGCGGCGTTCCTGGATCTGGTCGAGGGGATCGATCTGCTGTTGCCCAACGCGGACGAGGCCCGGGAGCTGACCGGTCTGCCGGATCCCGCGGACGCCGCGGCGAAGCTGAGCCGTCATGTGGAGCGGGTCGCCGTCACGCTCGGGGGCCGGGGCGTGCTGCTGGCGTCCGGCGGCGCGGTGACCGCGCGCGTGCCCGCGGGGGCGGTCCGCGTCCCGGTCGACTCGACGGGCGCGGGGGACGCGTTCACCGGTGGTTTCCTCGCCGCCCTGGTCGCCGGGGCGGCGGTCCTCCCGGCGGCCGAGGCGGGCTGCCGGGCCGGGGCCGAGGCGGTGTCGACGGTCGGGGGCCGCCCGGTGTGACGCGCCCGGCGGCCCGGCATCCCGCCCGCCCAGCGGCGGCGTCACCCGCGACCGGCCGGACGCGGCGCGTCGGGGACGGCCGCGGCATCCGCCCCGCACCTCACCTCACCTCACCTCACCGACGGACCGATCAGGGCGTCATCCGCCCCGGACGCACCCGGCCCGTCCGGCGTCACGCGGTCGCGGGGCCGTGGCCCTTCAGCCCGGTCCAGGCGGGATGGTGCGGGTCGTCGGCGCGGACCACCGTGTCCACTCCGGCGTCCGGGACGGTCTCGGCCTCGTAGCGGGCGAAGGCGGGCAGGGTCCACCGCTCGCTCTCCTCGGTGCGCCGCCGCAGCGCGCCCGGCGAGAGGCTCAGACGGACGGTGAGGTCGAAGGGGAACCAGTGGCCCAGGAGCAGCGGCCCGTGCAGGATCAGCACCCCTCCTTCGGGGAGCACCTGGTAGGGGCTGCGGGTCGCCCGGTCCGTGTCGGGGTTCCAGAGGTCGGGCAGCACGCGTCCGCTGCCGCCGGCCTCCAGCGGGCGGAACACCTCGCGCCACAGCGCCCCGGTGTCGAACCAGCCCTCGGCGTACGAGTCGGGGTCCTCCTTGCCGTACTCGTAGCGCAGGCTGGCCGGGCGCAGGAAGCCTGCCGTGGAGACGGTGAGCACCGGGCGTCCGCGGGCGCGCAGCGCCTCGGCGAGCTGGGCGGCGGGCTTCTCGGGGCGGGCGGCCGGCGCGCCGTCCACGCCGATCCTCAACCAGGACCCGCCGTCGGCCGGTTCGAGCGCGTCGGCGTGGGCGGCGAGGGCACCGGCCAGCCGGGTCCAGGTGACGGGTTCATAGTGCACCCGTCCATCATCGCCCCGCCGCCTCCCGGTCCGCACGGGCCTCGCCCTCACCCTCCGCCCCGTCGCTCGGCGACCGGCCTCCCACGCTCCGGATCGGCCCCCACACTCCGGACCGGACGCTCGCGGCCACCGCGACCGGGCCACGGTCGGGTGGCCGGAACGCCGCCCTTCACGGGCGCCCCGGCCGGGGCGGGCTCCGGCGCGTACGGCGTGGCACCCGCCGGCTGACCGCGTTCCGCCGCTACGGCGCGGGGCAGTCCGCCGCGTCGGCGTCGTCGGAGAGCGGGCTGCCCTCGGGGAGCAGGTACGTCACCCACAGCACGACGGGTTCGGCGCCCAGGTTGCGCCCGATGTGCCGGTGGCCGGCCCCGGACGGTTCGATGAAGGACGTCCCGGCGGGGGTGACCTCGACCGTGCAGTCGTGCAGGGTGCGGGTGAGGGTCCCGGACTTGACGACGGCGATCAGCTGACCGCGGTGGGTGTGCCAGCCGGTGGATCCGCCGGGCGCCACGGTGATCTCCCGGAAGGTCACGTCTGCGGGGCCCTTGGGTGCCCGCACCGAGAGCCTGCCCTCGGACGTGCCCTCGGCGACGACCGTGCCGCTCACCCCGCTGCCCGGTGTGGCGACGGCCGCCGCCGGCAGGAGTCCGAGCGCGGCCACGCCGACGCCCACGAGCAGGATCCTGCGCAGGCTCACCCGCTTCCGCGCGCCGTCACGACGCCCCTCACCGATTCCGCTTCCCGCACCGACCACGCCGTCGAACCCCATGACCGACTCCTCAGCATCCGTCCGATGAACGCGCCTACGCTACCGATGAGTTGGCCGGAGGGCATCAGGCGCGCGGACCCGGACCGGCACGGAGTCCGTCGGCGAGCGGCCCCTCGCCGACGACCTCTGCCCCGCCGCCCCGGACGGCGTCCGCGAGGGTGCCGCCGCGCCCGAGGGCCAGGACGGCGTCGGCGTCGAGCACCAGACGGGCGTCGGGGCGGTCGGCGGGCCCGTGTCCGTAGGCCTCGCCCGCCGCCTCAGGGCCGACGCGGAGGTGGAACTCGCCTTCGGGGAGCCTGACATCGACGACTCCGCCCGGGGTGAGGCCGTCCAGGGCCCGCAGCAGCGGCAGAGCGAACCAGTGCGCCCGGACGGCGTCCGTGGGGCGGCGCTCGTCGAGTGCGGGCGCGCCCCACCGGGCGAGCGCGGCGAGGACCGGGAGCAGCCCGCGGCCGTGCTCGGTCAGTTCGTAGACCGCGGCGGCGGCGGGAGGGGGCAGGCGCCGGCGCACGGCCAGGCCGCCCTGCTCCATGTCCTTGAGCCGGGAGGCCAGCACGTCCGTGCTGACCCCGGGCAGATCGGCGTGCAGGTCGGTGTACCGGCGGGGGCCGGCCAGCAGTTCACGGACGATCAGCAGGGTCCACCGGTCGCCGACCGAGTCGAGGGCGCGTGCGGTGGCGCAGAACTGGTCGTAGCTCCGGCGGCGGGCGGGGCGTGCGGGCTGCTGCTGACGTGGCATGCGACGCAGTCTAGACATGTTGTTGGACTTTCCAAGCCCGAGCTTGGTAAAACCAAGTATCGCAATTCACGTCGGGGAGGCACCACATGGAGTTCCGGCAGTCCAGCAAGCTGAACGAGGTCTGCTACGAGATCCGGGGGCCGGTCATCGAGCAGGCCAACGCCCTGGAGGAGGCGGGCCACAGCGTGCTGCGCCTCAACACGGGCAATCCCGCGCTGTTCGGCTTCGAGGCGCCCGAGGAGATCGTCCAGGACATGATCCGGATGCTCCCGCAGGCGCACGGGTACACCGACTCGCGCGGCATCCTGTCCGCCCGCCGCGCCGTCGCGCAGCGCTACCAGGCGATGGGGATGGCCGATGTCGACGTGGACGACGTCTTCCTGGGCAACGGGGTCTCCGAGCTGATCTCCATGGCCGTGCAGGGACTGCTGGAGGACGGTGACGAGATCCTCGTCCCGAGTCCCGACTATCCGCTGTGGACCGCCGTCACCACGCTCGCGGGCGGCAGGGCCGTGCACTACACCTGTGACGAGGGCGCGGACTGGAACCCCGATCTTGCCGACATGGCCGCGAAGATCACCGACCGCACCCGGGCCATGGTGATCATCAACCCGAACAACCCGACGGGAGCGGTCTACTCCCGCGAGGTCCTCGACGGGATGCTCGACCTGGCGCGCAGGCACGGGCTCATGGTGTTCGCCGACGAGATCTACGACCAGATCCTGTACGACGGCGCCGAGCACCACAGCGCCGCGGTACTGGCTCCCGATCTGCTCTGCCTCACCTTCAGCGGCCTGTCGAAGACGTACCGGGTCGCCGGGTTCCGCTCGGGCTGGATGGTGGTGTCGGGGCCGCGGCAGCACGCCCGCAGCTATCTGGAGGGGCTGACCATGCTGGCCTCCATGCGGCTGTGCCCCAACGCCCCCGCGCAGTACGCGATCCAAGCCGCGCTCGGCGGACGGCAGTCGATCCGGGACCTCGTCGCCCCGGGCGGCAGGCTCCACGAGCAGCGCGACCGCGCCTGGGAGCGGCTGAACGAGATCCCGGGCGTCTCGTGCGTGAAGCCCAAGGGCGCGCTGTACGCCTTCCCCCGCATCGATCCGAAGGTCCACGGCATCGTCGACGACGAGCGGTTCGTGCTGGACCTGCTGCTGCGCGAGAAGATCCAGGTGGTGCAGGGCACCGGGTTCAACTGGCCGCGTCCGGACCACTTCCGCATCCTCACCCTGCCGCACGCCGACGACCTGGACGCCGCCATCAGCCGCATCGGACGCTTCCTCAGCGGGTACCGGCAGTGATCCGCTGAGCCTGCCGGGCCGGCGTCCCCCCGGCCGGTCCCGCCGCATCCGCCGGGACGCGCGCGGACGGCCCGGCGGGGACCTGGCGGGGGTGGCGGGTGACCGGCCGTGCGCGGAGCACGGGGTGTTAGCTTCGTCGCCGTGACGGAACACCAGGACGGGATCCGGGCCGGCTACGACGGGGTCGTCGAGCTGTACGCGTCGATGTTCGCCGACCGGCTGGAGACCCGGCCGTTCGGCCGGGCCATGCTCAGCACCTTCGCCGAGCTCGTGCGCGGGACGGAGAACCTGCGGACGGCCGACGCGGGCTGCGGTCCCGGGCATCTGACGGCCATGCTGTGCGATCTGGGCCTGGACGCCTTCGGGCTGGACCTCTCCCCCGGCATGGTGGACCACGCCCGGCGTGCCCATCCGGCGCTGCGGTTCGACGAGGCGCGGATGGAGGCCCTGCCGGTCGGGGACGGCGCGCTGGGCGGTGTGCTGGCCCACTACTCGATGATCCACACCCCGCCCGGCGAACTGCCGGCGCTGCTGGCCGAGCAGGCACGCGTCCTGGCGCCGGGCGGCCTGCTCATGGTCTCGCTCTTCGCGACCGACGCACCGGAGCCGGTGCGCTTCGACCACAAGGTGGCACCGGCCTACAGCTGGCCGGTGGACCGGTTCGCCGGACTGCTGGCCGGGGCGGGGCTCGATCCGTTCGCCCGGCTCGTCCACGACCCGGCCTCCGAACGGGGTTTCCTGGAGGCGCACCTGCTGGCCCGCCGCCCCCGCGACAGCTCCGTCAGGGTGTCCCCCGCAGAGCGGTGAGCGCGGTGACCGGGTCGGCGTCCGGAGCGGCCCGGGGCCACCAGTCCTCCTCGCCCGGGTCGGACTCGTAGCCGTACCAGCGGCTGTCGTGGCCGAAGCGGAGCTGAAGGGTGCCCGTGGCGTCGGTCAGGTGGTTGCGCCAGGGCTGGAACCGCGGGAAGTCGGCCCCGGCGAGGGCGGGCCGCGCCCGGTCGAAGGGTCCGGCCGGCGGGTCCCACGGGGTTTCGAGCACCTCCAGTCCCTCCGCGCCGCCCTGCCGCCACGCGGCGACGGCCCTGGCCAGGTCCGTGGTGGTACGGCCGGTGGCGTGGGCCAGCTCGCGGTAGAGCGCCCGGGTCGTGGCGGTGAGCCCGGCGGTGGGGCGGGACGCGGCGATCCGCACGGCGTCCTGCCAGGTGGTGAGCCCGGCGAGCGGGTCGTCGCCGGTGGTGAGCATCGTGTGGGCGCGGGCCGCCGCGTCCGTGGCGAGGTGGTCGAGTCCGAGCGGGTCGCGGGCGCCGGGCAGCTCCGGGTAGGACGGCGGCTCACCGGGGAGGCTCGGCACCGGCAGCGGTGCGGGCAGCGGCGGCAGGAAGCGGTCGGCCAGGGCGTCGGAGGCCGCGACCGAGGACATGGCGGGGGTCTCGGGGCGCTCCCGCGCGGAGTGCTCGGCGTTGCGGCGGCCGAGCTCGTCCAGGAGTTCGCGCTCGCCGCGGCCCCGCATCAGCAGCAGCACGAACGGGTCGCTGTCCAGGAGCCGTGCCGTCTGGTAGCAGAGCGCCGCCACGTGTTTGCAGGGCCACCCCCGGTCGGGGCACGAGCAGTCCGGGTCCAGGTCGCCGGCGGCGGGCAGGAGCCGGATGCCGGCCTCGCCCGCCGTGTCGACCAGGGAGTGCGGCATCTCCTTGTCGAGGAGCGCGGACAGGTGCCCGGGCCGGGCGGCGACAGCGTCCAGGAGCGTGTCCCAGTCGGACGCCGGGAACGACCGCAGGCGCAGCTCGGCGCGGTAGGGGCGCGGGCGGCTGCCGTGGACGTAGGCGATGACCCGGCCGGGGGTGACGGTGATCGCGGCGACGTGGCCGCCGTCGGCGTACGTACGGCCGCGGGCGAGGCGTTCCCCGTCCATCGACAGGGACTCCAGCGCCTCCACCCAGGCCCGGCCCCACCAGCTCTCGGCGAAGGGGCCGTCGCCGTCCGAGGTACGGGCGGGCACCGCCTCGAAGGTGCGCCGCAGGTCGTCGGGGCCCGGGCGGGCGGCGGGTCCGCCCGCCGGGCTCATGACGCCCTCCGGAGCGAGACCAGGTCGGCGAGATCGCGGTCGCTGAGCTCGGTGAGAGCGGCCTCGCCCGAGCCGAGCACCGCGTCCGCGAGGGCGCGCTTGGACTCCAGCAGTTCGCTGATGCGGTCCTCGACCGTGCCCTCGGCGATCAGCCGGTGGACCTGCACGGGCTGGGTCTGGCCGATGCGGTACGCGCGGTCGGTGGCCTGCTCCTCGACCGCCGGGTTCCACCACCGGTCGTAGTGGATGACGTGAGCGGCCCGGGTGAGGTTCAGTCCGGTGCCGGCCGCCTTGAGGGAGAGCAGGAAGACGGGGACCTCGCCGGACTGGAAGCCGTCCACCATCCGCTCCCGCTCGGGCACGGGGGTGCCTCCGTGCAGCAGCTGGGAGGGGATCGCCCGGGAGGCGAGGTGGGCGGAGAGGAGCCGGGCCATCGAGACGTACTGGGTGAAGATCAGCACGGAGCCGTCCTCGGACAGGATGGTGTCGAGCAGTTCGTCGAGCAGGGCGAGCTTGCCGGAGCGGCCGGCGAGACGGGTCGGCTCCTCCTTCAGATACTGCGCGGGGTGGTTGCAGATCTGCTTGAGCGAGCCCAGCAGCTTCATGATCAGTCCGCGTCGTGCGATGCCCTCGGACTGCTCGATGAACGCCATCGTCTCGCGGACGGCCGCCTCGTAGAGGGTGGCCTGCTCCCGGGTCAGGAAGACGGGGTGGTCGGTCTGCGTCTTCGGCGGCAGCTCGGGGGCGATGCCCGGGTCGGACTTCCTGCGGCGCAGCAGGAAGGGCCGGACCAGCCGGGAGAGGCGCTCGACCGCCTCCTCGTTGCCCAGGCCGGCGGCGGTGCCGGTGTTCTCGACGATCCGGGCGTGCCGGGAGCGGAACGCCTTGAGCGGACCGAGGAGACCGGGCGTGGTCCAGTCGAGCAGGGCCCACAGCTCGGAGAGGTTGTTCTCGACGGGCGTGCCGGTCAGGGCCACCCGGGCGGGGGCGGGGATGGTGCGCAGCGCCCGGGCCGTCGAGGAGTGCGGATTCTTGACGTGCTGCGCCTCGTCGGCGACGACGAGGCCCCAGCGGTGCCCGGCGAGCTGCTCGGCGCCGGAGCGCATCGTGCCGTAGGTCGTGAGGACGAAGCCGCCGTCCGTCCCGTCGAGGGTGCGGTCGGTGCCGTGGAAGCGGCGCACCGGGACGCCGGGGGCGAAACGGTTGATCTCCCGGTGCCAGTTGCCGAGGAGGGAGGCGGGACAGACCACCAGGGTGGGTGCGGTGTGGGCGCGGTGCAGGTGGAGCGCGATGACGGTGATCGTCTTGCCCAGGCCCATGTCGTCGGCGAGGCAGCCGCCGAGGCCGAGCGCGGTCATCCGGTCCAGCCAGGCCAGGCCGCGGAGCTGGTAGTCGCGGAGGGTGGCGTCGAGACCGGGCGGGGCCGGGAGGACGGCGTCCTCGTCCAGGAGGCGCTCGCGGAGTGCGGCGAGGGCGCCGGCCGGCACGGCTTCGACCTGCTCGCCGTCGACCTCGGCGCTGCCGGTGAGGGCGACGGCGAGCGCGTCGACCGGGTCGAGCAGGCCGAGCTCCCGCTTGCGTGCCTTGCGGACGAGTGCGGGATCCACGACGACCCACCGGTCGCGCAGCCGCACCACCGGCCGGTGCGCCTCGGCCAGGGTGTCCATCTCGGCCTCGGTGAGCCGGTCGTCGCCGAGGGAGAGCTGCCAGTCGAACGCGAAGAGCTGCTCGGCGTCGAAGAAGGAGGTGCCGTCGGTCGCCGATCCGGGGGCGGGCCGGACGACCGCCGCGGCGGTGAGCGAGCGGGCGAGCTCACGGGGCCAGTGGAGCGCCACCCCGGCGGCCGCGAGCCGCTCCCCGGCGGGACCGATCAGCTCGTACAGCTCGTCCTCGGTGACGGCGAGGACGTCGGGGACGGGCTGGTCGAGGAGCCGTTCCAGCGGTGGCCAGACACGGGCCGCCCGGCGCAGCGCGAGCACGGCGTCGATCCGGGCCCTGGGTCCGAAGGGTTCGCCCGCGGCGCCGCTCCAGAGGGCGGCCGCGTCGGTGACGTACGTCGGATCGGCCAGGCTGTGCACCTGGGTGACGGCTGCGGCGGCGTGGCGCGCGGCGGCTGAGGTCCCGGGCGTGTCCTCGTCCCCGGCCGTCCCGGTGGAGCCACCGGACGCGTCGAACAGGTCGTACGCCGAGAGGTCGAGCCGCAGCGAGACGCGCACCCCGGCGTCGAGTCCGGAGGCCACTTCCACCGCCCAGGCGCGGGCCTCCGGCAGGTGCTGTGCCTCCCGGGCGGCGAACGGCGCCCCCATGGCGTGGGCGGCCGCGGGGGTCCGGGGCAGGGTGTCGGCGACGGCGTCGAGGAAGGCGCCGAGCAGGGCGAGGGGCTCGGGGACGCACAGGGACGGGCCGTCGAGCGGGACGGCGTGCCCCTCGGGCGGCATCGAGGCGGCGACCGCCCTGAGGTGCGCGACGTCCTCCGCGTCGCGCGGTCCGGCCCGCCAGGCGTCGTGGCCCTCCGCGGTCAGCCCGGGCAGCAGCCTGCCGCGCGCGACGAGGGTGAGGGCGTGCAGGGCGGCGGCGCCCCAGGCACGGGTGGCGGGGTGCGCGGCCGCACGGTGCCGGGCGCGCGCGAGCAGGGGCACCGCGTCCGCGACGGGAAGGGCGACGGCGGGCACGGTGCGGGTGCGGACACCGTCCGTGCCGTGCCGCTCGACGACCGTGAGCTCGACGGGGGTGTGCTCCGGGGTATCGGGACCTGCGGGGGTCTCCGGTCCGGGGAGGCCAGAGCCCGCACCGGGGCCGGGGTCCCAGAAGGCGACCCGGCCGTCCCGGGGCAGGGCGGCCGGGAGGAAGACCGCGGCGCGGCGCAGCAGCCGGTCGGCGCTGTCGTCCTGCGTCCGCCGTGCCATGTCCGCCACCCCCTCCCGCCTCGTTCCGGTCTCGTCCCCTGCTCCGGCGAGTCTAGGCGGGGGGTGTGACAGCGCCCGCCACGGCCGGGTTTCCCGGCGGGCGGGCGGTCGGTCGCGGTCCGGGACGGCGACGGGCGGCGGCCGTGATGGCGGATGAGGGTCGTGCCTCGGTGAGGGCGGTGACGGGCTGCGGCCGCGGCAGCGGATGGGGGCGTATCCCGGTGGCGTCGATGACGGGCGCGGGCCGCAGTGGCGGAGGTGGCGGATGGGGCGTGCCCCGGTGGCGTCGATGACGGGCGAGGGGGTGCGGCGCCACCGGTGGTGAGTGAAGGAAAGAGACGGGTGAAGGGGTGCCGCCGCGGCGTCAGTGCCGGGTGAAGGGGTTGCCGCGGTGGTGGGCGGAAGGCTCCGGGTCGAACTCGGGAACGCTGTCCGGGTCGAACTCCGGGACTTCGTCCGGGCCGGTCCCCTGCGGGGTCACGTCCGGCTCCGGTTCACCGTCCGTGAGAGGCGCGTCCGGGAGAGGCCGGTCCGTGAAGGTCTGCGCCGTGACGGCGGGATCCACGAGGGCCGGGTCCTCCAGGGAAGCAGGATCGACGGCTGACGGCTCCGCGGCAGGCGCCTCCGCGGTCGGCGCCGCGCTGTCGGCGGACGGGCTCGCGGCCGGCCCGGGTGCCGGCTGACCGGCCCCGTCCGCGGCCTGTCCGGTGCCCACGGCGGGCTGCGATCCGGGCTGGGCGCGTTCCAGGAAGCGGAGCAGTTCGACGGGGAAGGGCAGAACCAGCGTGGAGTTCTTCTCCGCGGCGACCGCGACGACCGTCTGCAGCAGCCGGAGCTGCAACGCCGCCGGCTGGGTCGACATCTGCTGCGCGGCCTGGGCGAGCTTCTTCGACGCCTGCAGTTCCGCGTCGGCGTTGATGACCCTCGCACGGCGCTCACGGTCGGCCTCGGCCTGCCGGGCCATGGACCGCTTCATCGTCTCCGGCAGCGACACGTCCTTGATCTCGACCCGGTCGATCTGCACACCCCAGCCCACCGCGGGACTGTCGATCATCAGCTCCAGCCCCTGGTTCAGCTTCTCGCGGTTGGACAGCAGATCGTCCAGGTCGCTCTTGCCGATGATCGACCGCAGGGAGGTCTGCGCCATCTGGGAGACCGCGAAACGGTAGTCCTCGACCTGGATCACCGCGCTCGCGGCGTCCACGACCTTGAAGTAGATGACGGCGTCCACGCGCACCGTGACGTTGTCGCGGGTGATCCCGTCCTGGGCGGGCACGGGCATCGTCACGATCTGCATGTTCACCTTGCGGAGCCGGTCGACGCCCGGGACGATCATGGTGAATCCCGGGGGGCGCACCGCGTCGTGGAGCCGGCCGAGCCGGAGCACCACACCCCGTTCGTACTGTTTGACCACCCGGGCCGCCGCCATGGCGTACACGACACCGGCCGAGAGCAGTACCACCAATGCAACCAACAACACCTGGACCATCACGGCCCCCTGCCTACGGGGTGCGTCCCCACACCCACTCATAAAGTCCTATTAACACCATATGCCCGATCGGTACACCCGCGAACCGCTGTCCGGGTAGCGGGGCACCCGGCCGGACGCGTACCGGATGCCCCTGCCCGGCCGGCCGGGCAGGGTGGCCAGCGCCAGCACGTCCCTGTGACGTACCGATGAGCAGGACGAGCAGACGAGGACCCGCCCATGTCGGTCACCACGCACCCCACCGTTCTCCGCCGCCGCGCCGGTACGGCCGCCGGTGCGGCCCTGCTGGTCCTGGCCGTCACGGGCTGTTCCGGCCTCGGGCGGACGGCGGTCGGGCCGGTCACCTACACGACCGGCAAGGACGAGGTGGTCAGCGTGAACAGCCCCTCGGTGAAGGGCTGTCACACGATGGCGCCGGACGGTGCGACCAAGGTCGACAACGGGACCCTGATCGACATGGTGCTGTACACCAGCCGCGACTGCAGCGGGCAGGGGACGGCGTACGTGGCGACCACCTTCAGCGACGCCGACGCGGCCTCCGCCCAGCCCTGGCGCAGCTACACGTTCATCCACTGACCGGCGCGGCCCCCTCCGCGCCTCTCCCCCGTGCGGCCCCCGTGTCGCGGCGGACGGCCGGGGCTCCCGCCACCGTGGTGCACACCGGACGGTCCGCCTCACCGGTTTCCGTACGGCGCACCCGTGGGGTCATGCTGGAGGGGAGGCGATGGTGATGCGTACCGGAAATGAACCGTCCACCGCGCGAAGCCCTCTGCGCATGCGGCTCTGGCTGAGCCTGTGGGGCATGGTCTGGGCCGGGCTGGGGCTCGCGGCCTTCGTGGTGACCGGGCGCGCCGGCTGGGCGACGGCCTGCGGGGTGCTGCTGCTGATCGCGGTCACGGACCTCTGTCTCGTCGTCCGCCATCTGCGGCAGGGCTCGGACTACCAGCCCGGCCGGGACGTCCCTCCGTACGAACCGGAACGGAGGCGGCGGGACCGCTCCGCCCACTGACTCCCCCGGCCCGCGTCAGCCGTCAGCCGTCAGCCGTCAGCCGTCAGCCGTCAGCCGTCAGCCGTCGACTCTCACGGACACCGGGCTGGGTCGGCCGTATGGGCCGGAGACCGTCACCGCAGACCGGAACCCCCGGCTCGTGCTTCTCGCCTCCGCCGGTCCCGCTCCCCCGTCAGTCCCGGTCCTCGAAACGGGCGGCCTCGAGGTACTCCGGCTTCGGGTCGAGCGCGGCGGCCAGCCGGAAGTGGCGGGTGGCCTGCTCCGGGCGGCCGGCCCGCTGGAAGGTACGGGCCAGGGCGAAGTGCGCGAAGGCGTTGTCAGGCTCGCGCTCCAGGACCAGCTCGAACTCCAGCTCCGCCGGGCGCAGTTGCGCGGCGGCGAAGAAGGCCCGCGCGCGCAGCAGGCGGGCCGCCGTGTTCTCCGGATGGGCGGCGATCACCGAGTCGAGCAGCTTGACCGCACCCCGCGGGTCCCGGGCGGCGAGCAGCTGCTCCGCCGCGCGGAAGTCGATCACATGCGTTTCCGGGTTCTTCTCGGGCACGCCCCTATCCTTCCCCTCGTTCTGCGCTCTTCAACATCCGGCCAGAGGCACGTATTCCGGCCGGAGTGCCCGCCGCGGGGTGTCGTCGGGTGTGCCCGTACCCGCCGCTCGGGCGGGACGCCCGAGCAGGACGACGGGGCGGCCGGCGCACGTTCCGGCCGGGGCTGTGCATGGCCGGGGTGGGCGTTCCGGGGCGGGACACCGGGGGCGTGCGTACGTTTCCGGGCGGAGCGTACGGCGCCGGAGCGGGCGTTCCGGGCGGGAAGCCCACCCCGGGCGGAGGTGACGGCCGTCCCGGGGCGGGTGCGGCGGGGTCAGCCGGCGGCGGCCCGTGCGGTGAGTTCCGACCAGACCGTACGGACCTGGGGTTCCAGTTCCTCCAGCGGGCCGTCGTTGTCGATGACGAGATCCGCGAGGGCCAGTCGCTGCTCGCGGGTGGCCTGGGCCTCCATCCGGGCGCGGGCGTCGGACTCCGTCATTCCGCGGAGCCGTACGAGCCGGTCGAGCTGGGTCGCGGGCTGCGCGTCGACCACCACGACCAGGTCGTAGAGCGGTGCGAGGGCGTTCTCCGTGAGCAGGGGCACGTCGTGGACGACGACCGCGCCGGCCCCGGCGGCCCGTTCCAGTTCGGCGGAACGCGTCCCGACGAGCGGGTGGACGATGCCGTTGAGCGTGGCGAGGCGGGCGGGGTCCGCGAACACGATCGAGCCGAGCGCCGACCGGTTCAGGGACCCGTCCGAGGTGAGGATCCCGGGGCCGAACGCCTCGACGACGGCGGTGAGTCCGGGTGTCCCGGGTTCGACGACCTCGCGGGCGATCCGGTCGGCGTCGATCAGCACGGCTCCGTAGCGTGCGAGCAGTCGTGACACTTCGCTCTTGCCGGCGCCGATCCCGCCGGTCAGGCCCACTTTCAGCATGCGTCGAGCCTAAGGCCTCCCGCCCGGATCACACCGGGCCGCGCCCCTGGCACCGCTCCCGGAGCGGGCCCGGGCCGTCCCCGTGCGGGCCGAGTGGTCCCGGGCTGCCCTGTGCCGCCCTCCGCGGGACGGGCCGGCAAGGCCTCCGGCCCCCGCCCGAGGGGACGGAGGCCGGAGGGCTGCTCAGGAATCACCCTCGCGCTCGGCGAGGAAGCGTTCGAACTCGCGGCCGATCTCGTCCGCCGACGGAAGATCGGCCGGCTCCGCGACGAGGTTGCCGCGGGTCTCGGACCCGGCGATCGCGTCGTACTGGTGCTCCAGGCCCTCGACGAGGGAGACGAGCTCCTCGTCGCCCTGGCGGACCTGCCGGTCGATCTCGGTCTGGGTCCGGTGCGCCTCGGTGCGCAGGGTGTGCGCGACGCTCGGCAGGACCAGTCCGGTCGCCGCGGTGACCGCCTCCAGGGCGGTGAGCGCGGCGTCCGGGTAGGCGGACCTGGCGACGTAGTGCGGGACGTGGGCGGCGACACCGAGGACGTCGTGCCCGGCCTCCATCAGCCGGTACTCCACGAGCGCCTCGGCGGAGCCGGGGACCTGCGCCTCCTCGAAGGGGCTGCGGTGCCCGGGCATCAGGTCCGTGCGGTTGCCGTGCGGGGTGAGGCCGACGGGACGGGTGTGCGGGACGCCCATGGGGATGCCGTGGAAGCTGACCGCGAGGCGGACACCGAGCCGCGCCACGACCTGTTCCACCGCGGCGGCGAACCGCTCCCACTCGACGTCGGGCTCCGGTCCGGAGAGGAGCAGGAAGGGGGCCCCGGTGGCGTCCTGGACGACCTTCAGCTCGAGGGAGGGCGACTCGAACGACGTGTACCGGTCGCGCTTGAAGGTGAGCAGCGGACGGCGCGCCCGGTAGTCGACGAGACGGTCGTGGTCGAAGCGGACCACGGTCTGGTGCGGCAGCGTTTCGAGCAGGCCGTCGACGATCTGCTCGCCGGTCTCACCCGCGTCGATGTATCCGTCGAAGTGGTAGAGCATGACCAGGCCGACCGACTCCTGGGCGAGCGCCATGTCGACCACGGCCAGGCCCTTCGGCTCCCATTCGTACAAACTCTGCGGATCAGGCACGGTTACCGCTCCTCCTCGTGTTCCTCGACAAGAACGCCCTGCCCGGCCGGGGCATTCCCACCCGGGCGCATTCCCTCCCGCGCGCACCGGGACACGGTCCTGGCGGACCGTCAGCACCTGCCGCGCCGGGGCAGGCGCCCCGTGCCGGAAGAAGCCGGAAAGGCCGGAGGGGGCCCGAGGAACCCGAAGAGGCCGGGAAGGCCGGAGGAGGCCGAAGGACGCGAACCGCACGGGGTCGCCGAGCGGTGCGTAGGCGTGCGGAGGGCTGAGGTGCCGGGCCGGCCGGGAACCTCGTGTCCGGCCCGCCCGGAACAGGCGGACCGCCCGGAACAGGCGTGAGGCCCGCCCCCCGGAGGGGACGGGCCTCACCTACAGCTCTCCAGCCGATGAGCCGCTGGGGTCAGAGCGTCAGCTCTGGCCGCCGGCCAGCTTCTCGCGCAGGGCAGCCAGGGCCTCGTCCGACGCCAGGGCGCCGGAGTTGTCCGCGGACTCCGAGGAGTACGAGCCGCCACCGCTGCCGCCGGAGGCAGCCGGGGCAGCGCCGGCCGGGGCGGCAGCGCCCTCGGCAGCGGCAGCCTCGTCGGCCTCGCGGGACTTGATGACCTGGGCCTGGTGCTGCTCGAAGCGCTGCTGCGCCTCGGCGTACTGCGTCTCCCAGACCTCACGCTGCGACTCGAAGCCCTCGAGCCAGTCGTTGGTCTCGGGGTCGAAGCCCTCGGGGTAGATGTAGTTGCCCTGGTCGTCGTAGGACGCGGCCATGCCGTACAGGGTCGGGTCGAACTCGACCGAGGCCGGGTCGCCGCCGAAGGCCTCGTTGGCCTGCTTCAGCGAGAGGCTGATGCGACGGCGCTCGAGGTCGATGTCGATGACCTTGACGAAGATCTCGTCGTTGACCTGGACGACCTGCTCCGGGATCTCCACGTGGCGCTCGGCCAGCTCGGAGATGTGGACCAGACCCTCGATGCCCTCGTCGACGCGCACGAACGCACCGAACGGAACGAGCTTGGTGACCTTACCGGGAACGACCTGCCCGATCTGGTGCGTACGGGCGAACTGCTGCCACGGGTCTTCCTGCGTCGCCTTGAGCGACAGCGAGACGCGCTCGCGGTCCATGTCGACGTCGAGAACCTCGACGGTGACTTCCTGACCGACCTCGACGACCTCGGAGGGGTGGTCGATGTGCTTCCAGGACAGCTCGGAGACGTGCACGAGACCGTCGACGCCACCCAGGTCCACGAAGGCACCGAAGTTGACGATCGAGGAGACGACGCCGGAGCGGACCTGACCCTTCTGGAGGGTGGTGAGGAACGTCTGGCGGACCTCGGACTGGGTCTGCTCGAGCCAGGCACGGCGGGACAGAACCACGTTGTTGCGGTTCTTGTCCAGCTCGATGATCTTGGCCTCGAGCTCCTTGCCCACGTAGGGCTGGAGGTCGCGGACGCGACGCATCTCGACGAGCGACGCCGGCAGGAAGCCACGGAGGCCGATGTCGAGGATGAGACCACCCTTGACGACCTCGATGACGGTACCGGTGACGATGCCGTCCTCTTCCTTGATCTTCTCGATGGTGCCCCAGGCACGCTCGTACTGAGCGCGCTTCTTCGAGAGGATCAGGCGGCCTTCCTTGTCCTCCTTCTGGAGAACCAGGGCCTCGATCTCGTCGCCGACCTTGACGACCTCGTTCGGGTCGACGTCGTGCTTGATCGAGAGCTCGCGGCTCGGGATGACACCTTCGGTCTTGTAACCGATGTCGAGGAGGACCTCGTCGCGGTCGACCTTGACGATGACACCGTCAACGATGTCGCCGTCGTTGAAGTACTTGATCGTCTCGTCGATCGCCGCGAGGAACGCGTCCGCGTCGCCGATGTCGTTGACCGCAACCTGCGGAGTGGTGGCGGTGGTCTCGGTGCTGCTCGTCATGTGGGAAAGGGCTCCGGTACGGACAGAGAGTCGTAGGTACTGCTACGCCGTAAGCCCGTATCGCCTCTGCAGAAGCCGGACAGCCTGGAAAGCACCCCACCTGTCCGGAAAGGCGCCTCGACAACCGAGGGGACATGCAACAGACGCGAGCGCGGCCTGCTAGGTCTGAAGCGCGCAGGCTCGCGGCGCAACTTGTAGCATACGGGGGCAGCCGGACAGGGTCAATGCGCGAAGGCGCACACCCGGGGCACAACACCCCAATTCCGGCGCAACTCACGTTCGCCGAGGCCACATCGGTCACAGCGGTGTGTCGCGGGCACGGCCGTGCTCATCCGTACGGGCCGTGGAGGCACCCGCGCGAGGCGGGTGAAGGCAAACTACAACGACGGGCACGATGAGCCAAGAGATCCACGCATCCGAACCCGAGGCGACCCGGCGCGATGCCGGGGCGGCCGAGAGCAGCCGGGCGAACCGCGGCTGGTGGGACAGGAACGCCGACGAGTACCAGAACGACCACGGAACGTTCCTCGGGGACGACCGCTTCGTGTGGGGCCCGGAGGGCCTGGACGAGACCGAGGCGGCCCTGCTGGGCCCGGAGGAGGACCTGGAGGGGCTGGACATCCTGGAGATCGGGGCCGGCGCCGCCCAGTGCTCGCGCTGGCTCTCCGCCCGGGGCGCCCGTCCGGTGGCCCTCGACCTCTCCCACCGGCAGCTCCAGCACGCCCTGCGGATCGGCGGCGGCGTCCCGCTCGTGCAGGCCGACGCCGGACGGCTCCCCTTCCGGGACGGTTCCTTCGACCTGGCCTGCTCCGCCTACGGCGCGGTGCCCTTCGTCGCCGACCCCGTCCAGGTGTTCCGCGAGGTGCGCCGCGTGCTGCGGCCGGGGGGACGGTGGATCTTCTCGGTGACGCATCCGGTCCGCTGGGCGTTCCCCGACGAACCGGGGCCGGAGGGCCTGTCCGTCTCCGCCTCCTACTTCGACCGCGTGCCGTACGTGGAGCAGGACGAGCGCGGCGACGCGGTGTACGTGGAGCACCACAGGACTCTGGGCGACCGGGTGCGCGACGTCGTGGCCGGCGGGTTCCGGCTGGTCGACCTCGTGGAACCGGAGTGGCCGGCCTGGAACACCCAGGAGTGGGGCGGCTGGTCCCCGCTGCGCGGCAACCTGATCCCCGGCACGGCGATCTTCGTCTGCGAGCGGGACGACCGGGACGCCGCCTAGGCACCCGGGGGCGCCCAGGCATCGGGAGGCCGCTGGGCACCGGCCGTCCCGTCGCGGCGGCGGGCGTACGAGACTGGGGGCGTGATCCGTACCGACGCCCTGGACCAGTTGCCCGTGCGCACCGCTGTGCCCGCCCTGGAGCGGGCCCTCGACGAACGGGGCGCCGCGGTGCTCTGCGCGCCGCCGGGGACGGGCAAGACGACCCTCGTACCGCTGGTGCTCGCCGGGCTGACCGGGGGCGGACCGGCCCGCCGGGTGCTGGTCGCCGAGCCCCGCCGGATCGCGGCCCGGGCGGCGGCGCGCCGGATGGCGTGGCTGCTCGGCGAGCGGACGGGCGGCCGGGTCGGGTTCACGGTGCGCGGCGAGCGGGCGGTGGGGCCGGACACGGTCGTGGAGGTCGTCACCACCGGGGTGCTGCTCCAGCGGCTGCAGCGTGACCAGGAGCTGGCCGGGGTCGACGTGGTGATCATCGACGAGTGCCACGAGCGCCACCTGGACGCGGACACGGCCGCCGCGTTCCTGCTCGACGTGCGCGCGACGATCCGGCCGGACCTGCGGCTGGTCGCCGCCTCCGCGACGACGGACGCCGAGGGCTGGGCGCGGCTGTTCGGCGACGCGCCGGTGGTGGAGGCGCAGGGGGTGTCGCACCCGGTGGAGGTGGTGTGGGCACCGCCGTCCGGTGCGGTGCGGCCCCCGCACGGGATGCGGGTGGACCCGGCGCTGCTGACGCATGTGGCCGCGGTGGTGCGCCGGGCACTCGCCGAGCGGGACGGCGACGTCCTGTGCTTCCTGCCCGGCGTCGGCGAGATCGGCCGGGTGGCCGGGCAGCTCGCGGGTGTGGACGCCGAGGTGCTCCAGGTGCACGGGCGGGCCCCGGCCGCCGTGCAGGACGCGGTGCTGGCCGGGCCGTCGGGCGGCCGTCGGGTGGTGCTGGCGACCTCCGTCGCGGAGTCGTCGCTCACAGTGCCGGGGGTGCGGGTCGTCGTGGACTCGGGGCTCGCCCGGGAACCGCGCACCGACCACGCGCGGGGGCTGAGCGCGCTGACGACCGTACGGGCGTCGCGGGCGTCCGGCCGCCAGCGGGCGGGCCGGGCCGGGCGGGAGGCCCCGGGAGCCGTGTACCGGTGCTGGGACCGGGCGGAGGACGGCCGTCTCAGCGCGTTCCCCTCCCCCGAGATCAAGGTCGCCGACCTCGCGGCGTTCGCCCTGCAGGCCGCCTGCTGGGGTGATCCGGACGCCTCCGGCCTCGCGCTGCTGGACCCCCCGCCGGCCGGCGCGCTGGGTGCGGCCCGCGAGGTGCTGGCCGCGGTCGGCGCGGTGGACGCCGCGGGCCGGGCCACGGACCGGGGCGTACGGATGTCCCGGCTCGGTCTGCACCCCCGGCTGGCCCGGGCCCTCCTGGACGGCGCGGACCGGGTGGGCGGGCGCCGGGCGGCGGAGGTGGTGGCGCTGCTGAGCGAGGAGCCGCCCAGGGAGTACGGCGACGACCTGGCGCACGCGCTGCGCACGGCGCGGCGCGGCGGCGACGGTTACGCGGCCCGCTGGCGGCAGGAGGTCCGACGGCTCTCGCAGTCGCTCGGCTCCTCGGGTGCCGAGCACGGCGGTCCGGACGACACCGCCGTGGGCACCGTCGCGGCGCTGGCGTTCCCCGAACGGGTGGCACGGGCACGGGGCGAGGGTGCCTTCCTGATGGCATCCGGCACAGGCGCACTGCTGGGGGACGGCTCACGGCTGCGCAGCGCCCGGTGGCTGGCGGTCGCGGTCGCCGACCGGCCGGCCCACGCCGCGTCCGCCCGGGTCCGGCTGGCCGCCGTCATCGACGAGGACACCGCCCGGCTGGCCGCGGGGCACCTGTGGTTCTCCGGGGAGGAGGTCCGCTGGGCGGACGGCGACGTGGTGGCGCGTTCCGTGGAGCGCCTGGGGGCGGTAGAACTGTCGGTGCGGGCGCTGCGCGCTCCGGCCCCGGGACCGGTGCGCGACGCACTGCTGGAGGGGCTCCGGCAGGAGGGCACGGGCCTGCTGCGGTGGACCCGGGACGGTGCGCAGCTGCGGCTCCGGCTCGCGTTCCTGCACCGGGTGCTGGGGGCTCCGTGGCCCGACGTGTCGGACGGGGCGCTGCTGGCGCGCGCCGACGAGTGGCTGGAGCCCGAGCTGTCGCGGGCACGGCGCCGCGCGGATCTGGCGCGGATCGACGCCGCGCAGGCCGTACGGCGTCTGCTGCCCTGGTCGACGGGGGACGCGGCCCGGCTCGACGAACTGGCCCCGGAGCGGATCGAGGTGCCGAGCGGGTCCAGGGTCCGGGTGGAGTACGGCGGCGAGCAGCCGGTCCTCGCGGTGAAGCTCCAGGAGCTCTTCGGGCTGACCGAGACGCCCCGGGTGGCCGGGGTGCCGGTCCTGGTGCACCTGCTGTCCCCGGCCGGGCGCCCCGCCGCGGTGACGGCGGATCTGGCGTCCTTCTGGCGCGAGGGCTACCGGGACGTACGGGCGGAGCTGCGCGGGCGCTACCCGAAGCACCCGTGGCCCGAGGACCCCACGACGATGGAGGCCACCCGCTTCACCTCGGCGCGGCTGCGCCGGGGGTAGCGGCCCGGCAGCCCACGGGGGCGTGTAAACGGCGCGCGCGCCGCGGGGGTTGCGCACGCGGCGGGCAGCGCGAGGCTGCGTGCGGGGGCTGCGGGGCTGAGCGCGCCGGGGCCGGTGCATTCGACGGACGCGCCGCGACCGCCGGGCGCACCTGTGCCGGAAGCGCGCCCACGGCGCACTTGTGGCGGCTGACCTGTGCCCGCCGGTCCGTGCGGACAGGCCGTGTCGGAGCCCGTGCCGGACCGGCCTGTCTCGACCGACGCGTCTCAACCGACGCGTCTCGACCGGCTCGTACAGGCGGACCAGTGCCCGCCGCCCCGTACACGCCGGCCCGTGCCCGCCGCCCCGTGCCGGGGCCCGCTCGGGCCCCGGCCGTGGCACGGGTCAGGCCGCCGGGGCGGCCTCGACCTTCAGCTCGACGGTCAGCGTGGCGCCGCTCGCGGTGGTGAGCCGGAGCAGGTAGGTGCCCTCGGTGTCGTCGGCGTAGATCTTCGGGAGTTCCAGGACACCGTCGGCGCCGGTCGTCAGGTCCAGGGTGCGCAGGGGCTTGCCGTCCGCGTCCTTGAAGTACGGGCCCTTGTCGTTCTCGGCGGGCTTCTCCGCGTCGGTGATCATCGTGGCGGTGACCGCTGTGTCCGCGACCCCCGTGTCCTTGTACGTGGTCCTGACCTCGACGCGTTCGGCGAACTCGGCGCCGGGGGCGGCCGTCAGGGCCTCCTCGCCGGTCCGGACGACGGTGTCCGCGACCCGGGCGGTGACCTTGGCCGTCCAGGCGAGGGCCTGCGGATCGGTGGTCCCGGCGACCGCCGTCACCTTGAAGGTGCCCGTCTTCTCACCGGCGGTGAGGACGGGTGCGGTGACGGTGCCGTCGCTTCCGGTGGTCACCGTGACGGTGTTCTTCCCCTCGGCGAAGCGGGTGTCCGTCTCTCCGACGAGCGCGAAGGTGACCCGGGTCCCGGGGAGCGGCGCACCGAGCTTGTTCAGCGCCCGGACCGTGACGCGTTCGCCGAAGGCGTCGCCGGCCGTGGCGGTGAGGGCCGGGGTGCCCCGCTTCTCCAGGGTGCCGAACGTCGTGGACGGGTCGGGCGTGGTCGGCGGTTCGGTCGGCGGCTTTGTCGTCGGCGGCTTCGTGGTGGGCGGCTTCGTGGTCGGCGGCTTCGTGGTCGGCGGGGTGGTGCCGGGGCTCGGGGACGTGCTGCCGCCGGGCTTCGGGGTGGGGCTCGGGGACGCGCCGCCGGTCGAGGGGGTCGGGTACGGGGAGACCGTGCCGCCGCCCGTGTCCGCCGGGAGGACGCCCGTGCCGTCCGGGACCTCGTGGGTGCCGCGCTTGTAGTAGTCGAACCAGGAGCGCACCGTGCGCAGGTACTCCGTGGAGTGGTTGTAGCTGAGCACCGCCCGGTCCAGGTCCGTGCCGACCGAGAGGTCGCGGGTCCCGGCGCAGAGGTAGTGGCCGGCCGCGAGCGCGGCGTCGTAGATGTTGTTGGGGTCCTTGCGTCCGTCGCCGTTGCCGTCCTGGCCCCAGGTGGCCCAGGTGGACGGGATGAACTGCATGGGGCCGACGGCGCGGTCGTGGGTCGCGTCGCCGTCGTACGCCCCGCCGTCGGTGTCCTTGATGAGGGCGAAACCCTGGCCGTTGAGGGCCGGGCCGAGGATCGGGGAGAAGGTGGTGCCGTCCGCGTCGACCTTGCCGCCGCGGGCCTGCCCCGACTCGACCTTGCCGATCGCGGCGAGCAGCTGCCACGGAAGCCGGCACGCGGCGTCGGTGCCCGCGAGCTCCTGCTCCGCCTTCTTGTAGGCGGCCAGGATCGTGGCGGGTATGCCCGCTTCGGCGCTCCCGGTCACCGGGAGGTTCACGGACGCACCGGGCTTGCCGGGCGTGGTGAGCGGCGGAAGGTCCGTGTGGTACGGGGAGTTGCCGGTGGCCGCGCTGTCGCCGGAGGGCGTCGCACCGGACGCCGTGCGGTCGTCGGCGGCCGTGTCGGCCTGGGGTGCTGCGGGAGCCTGGGAGGCGGAGAGGGCGGCCACCGCGGCCGCGGCCACCGCGGTGGTGGTGGCCCCCCTGCGCAGTCTGCGGCCGAATTGCGCTGCCATACCTGTCGGTCCCTCCCCGTCGACGGCTGCCCGCGCTCCCCAGCGCGAGGACTCAGGCGACCCTACGGCAACTCCCGCCGCCCGGACACTGTCCGGTGACCGCTTCTCACCGTTTTCTCAGCTTCCCTGCCGTCAAGTCACCCGTGTGCAACGGTGAGATGACCCGGGCTCGTCCATACTGCCGCCATGCCGTTCACGCTCAGCCATGCCGCAGCCGTGCTCCCTGGGGTCCACAGGTCCGGGAGGGGCCGCGGGCCTCTCGTGGCCTCCGCCCTGGTCGCCGGATCGTTCGCTCCCGACCTGACCTACTACGCGGACACGGCGGTCCCCGGGGCGATGGAGTTCGGCGAGGTGACCCATTCCGTGGGGGGAGTGTTCACCGTGGACGTCCTCGTCACGGGCGTCGCGGTGGCACTGTGGCTGATGCTGCGCGAACCGCTCGTCGCCCTGCTGCCCGCGGCGGCCCGGGGGCGGGTGCACACCTTCCTCCGGGGCAGGCCCCGGGGGCCCGGGCGGCCGGGTCCCGCCGAGGCGGCGTGGTTCGCGCTGTCCGCCGTGATCGGCTCGGGAACCCACGTGGTGTGGGACGCCTTCACGCATCACGACCGGTGGGGCACCGGCCTCCTGCCCTTCCTCAACGGGAGCGTCGCGGGCCACCCGGTCTTCCAGATCGTGCAGTACGGGAGTTCGGCGGTGGCGCTGACCGTCCTGGCCCGGTTCACGTACACGGGTCTGCGGGGCATCGGCCCCGTCCCCGTGCCGGCGGCCGTGCCGGTGCTCACCCGGTCCGCACGCGGGTGGGCCGGCGCTCTCCTCGTGCTGTGCGCCCTGCTCGGGACCGCCCACCGGTGCGCCCGCTGGTACGCCCACTTCGGGCACGTCGACACACCGCTCGACCTCGTCCCGACGGCGTGTTTCGGTGCCGGGGCGGGTCTCGCCGCAGGGCTCGTGCTGTACGGGGCCTGGATGCGGCTGCGGATGCGGCCGGGGCCGGCGCCGACCGGGCCCCCGGCGCAGGACGGCCCCCACGCGGACACCGCGGGATCCCGCCCGGCGGGCCGCGACGCCGGCTGACGCCGCAGCGCCGCCGGGGCCCCGGCCCGGGGCGGGACCAGGGCGGTGCGCCCGAGGACGGTCCCGCCGATCCCGGCGGGACCGCGTCAGTGCGCGGCCGTCTCCCAGTCCGTGCCGACGCCGACCGACACGTCCAGCGGCGCACGGAGCTCGACCGCCGTGGACATCTCCCGGCGCAGGATCTCCTCGACCTGCTCCCGCTCGCCCTTCGCGATCTCCAGGACGATTTCGTCGTGCACCTGGAGCAGCATCCGTGACGTCAGCTGCGCCTCCGTCAGCGCCCGGTCCACCTGGAGCATCGCGACCTTCACGATGTCGGCGGCGGTGCCCTGGATCGGGGCGTTGAGCGCCATCCGCTCGGCGGCCTCGCGGCGCTGGCGGTTGTCGCTGTTCAGGTCGGGGAGGTAGCGGCGGCGGCCGAGGATCGTCTCCGTGTATCCGGTGGCCCTGGCCTCCTCCACCACCCGGTGCAGATAGTCACGCACGCCGCCGAACCGCAGGAAGTAGGTGTCCATCAGCCCGCGCGCCTCGCCGGCCTCGATGTTCAGCTGCTGGGAGAGGCCGAACGCGGAGAGCCCGTAGGCCAGTCCGTACGACATCGCCTTGATCTTGCGGCGCATCTCGGCGTCGACGGCCGACTTCTCGACGCCGAACACCTGCGAGGCGACCGTCGTGTGCAGGTCCTCCCCGGACGTGAACGCCTCGATCAGACCGGCGTCCTCGGAGAGGTGCGCCATCACCCGCAGCTCGATCTGGCTGTAGTCCGCCGTCATCAGCGTCTCGAAGCCCTCACCGACGACGAAGCCCCGGCGGATCGCACGCCCCTCGTCCGTGCGGACGGGGATGTTCTGCAGGTTGGGGTCGGTGGAGGAGAGCCGGCCCGTCGCCGCGACCGTCTGGTTGAAGGTGGTGTGGATACGGCCGTCCGCACCGATCGTCTTGATCAGGCCCTCGACGGTGACCCGCAGCTTCGCCTGCTCCCGGTGGCGCAGCATGATGACCGGCAGCTCGTGCTCGGTCTGCCCGGCCAGCCAGGCCAGCGCGTCCGCGTCGGTGGTGTAGCCCGTCTTCGTCTTCTTCGTCTTCGGCAGCGCCAGCTCACCGAAGAGGACCTCCTGGAGCTGCTTGGGCGAGCCGAGGTTGAACTCCCGGCCCACCGCCGCGTGCGCCTCCTTCACGGCCTGCTGCACCGCACCGGCGAACTGCTGCTCCATGCCCTCCAGATGGGCCCGGTCGGCGGCGATGCCGTGGCGCTCCAGGCGGGCCAGCATGACCGACGTCGGCAGCTCCATGTCGTGCAGCAGCCCGGTGGCGCCGACCTCCTCCAGGCGCGTCGTGAACGCGTCCCCCAGGTCCAGCACCGCGCGGGCCTGCGCCATCAGCGCGTCGGCCTCCGCACGGTCCTCCGCGCCGAAGGCCAGCTGCCCGTCCGACGCGGGCGCCGGGGCCAGCTCCCGGCCGAGGTACTCCACGGCCAGCGCGTCCAGCGCGAACGAACGGCGTCCCGGCTTGACGAGGTAGGCGGCGAGCGCGGTGTCCATGGTGATGCCGTCCAGCCGCCAGCCCTGCTCGGGCAGGACCCGCAGGGCGTTCTTGGCGTTGTGCAGCACCTTGGGCTGCGCGGGGTCCGCGAGCCAGGCGGCCAGGGCCTGCTCGTCGGCCTCGCCCAGCTCCGCCGGATCCAGCCAGGCCGCGGCCCCGTCCGCGGCGGCGAGCGCGAGCTCGGTGACCGCACCGGCACCCAGCGACCAGGTGTCGACGGTCATCACACCCAGCGGCTGCCCGCCGCGGGCCTCCAGCCACGGGGCGACCTCGCCCGGGCCCAGCACCACCCCGTCCAGCTCGATCCCGGCCGCCGGCTCCGGCGGACCCGCGTCCTCCGCGCCCGGGTCGACGGCCAGCAGCCGCTCCCGCAGGCTCGGATTGCGGATCTCCAGGACGTCCAGCACACCCGTGACCGCCGAGCGGTCGTACGGAGCGCGCTCCAGCTCGGCCGGGCCCTTCGGCAGCTCCACGTCACGGACCATCTCCGTCAGCACGCGGTTCATCTTCACCGCGTCCAGGTGGTCCCGGAAATTCTGGCCGGCCTTGCCCTTCACCTCGTCGGCCCGCTCCACCAGCTCCGCGAACGAACCGAACTGGTTGATCCACTTCGCCGCCGTCTTCTCCCCCACCCCGGGGATGCCCGGAAGGTTGTCCGAGGGGTCACCGCGCAGCGCCGCGAAGTCCGGATACTGGCCCGGGGTGAGCCCGTACTTCTCCTGGACCTTCTCCGGGGTGAACCGGGTCAGCTCCGAGACGCCCTTCGTCGGGTACAGCACCGTCACGCTGTCCGTGATCAGCTGGAAGGAGTCCCGGTCGCCCGTGACGATCAGCACCTCGAAGCCCGCCGCCTCGGCCTGCGTGGCCAGCGTCGCGATGACGTCGTCCGCCTCGAAGCCGTCCACCGCGAAACGGTCCGCGCGCATCGCGTCCAGCAGCTCGCCGATGAGCTCGACCTGCCCCTTGAACTCGTCGGGCGTCTTGGAGCGGTTCGCCTTGTACTCGGGGAACTCCTGCGCACGCCACGTCTTGCGGGACACGTCGAACGCGACCGCGAAGTGCGTGGGCGCCTCGTCGCGGAGCGTGTTCGCCAGCATCGACATGAAGCCGTACACGGCATTCGTCGGCTGCCCCGTCGCCGTCGTGAAATTCTCCGCGGGCAGGGCGAAGAACGCCCGGTACGCCAGGGAGTGCCCGTCCATCAGGAGCAGGCGCGGTCGGTTGTCTGCCGTGTTCTTCGATGCCGTCTCAGCCACGCCCCCGATCCTGCCACGGACCACTGACATTCCGGACCGGCCGCCACCCCGACCCCCCGCCCCGGCCCCCGCACCGCCCGCCCCGCACACCGGACCCGCCCCTTCCCCCCGAGCCACCCGGCACGCGTGCATGACAGGATCGAAGGCAGTCAAGGCGTAGGAAGACGTGACAGGGCGCGTACGGACGAGGACGCGCCCCCGCAAGCGCTCGAAGGGGAGCACCATGGCCACCAAGCCCCCGACCGGAGACCCGGTCCAGGACGCCCCGCAGATCGACCCGGTCCAGCACGCGGCCGCCGGTCTGCCCGCCGTCGCCCACACCCTGCGCATCGCCCAGCAGCAGATGGGCGTGCGGCGCACCGCGCAGACCCTCCTCAAGGTCAACCAGAAGGACGGCTTCGACTGCCCCGGCTGCGCCTGGCCCGAGGGCGACAAACGCCACACCGCCGAGTTCTGCGAGAACGGCGCGAAGGCCGTCGCCGAGGAGGCGACCCTGCGCCGCGTCACCCCCGACTTCTTCGCCGCCCACCCCGTCGCCGACCTCGGCACACGCAGCGGCTACTGGCTCGGCCAGCAAGGACGCATCACCCAGCCCGTGTACCTCCCCGAGGGCGCCGACCGGTACGAGGCCGTCACCTGGGAACGCGCCTTCGAGATCATCGCCGAGGAACTCACCGCGCTCGCCTCCCCCGACGAAGCCCTCTTCTACACCTCCGGCCGCACCAGCAACGAGGCCGCGTTCCTCCTCCAGCTCCTCGCCCGCGAGTTCGGCACCAACAACCTGCCCGACTGCTCCAACATGTGCCACGAGTCGTCCGGCTCCGCCCTCACCGAGACCATCGGCATCGGCAAGGGCAGCGTCAGCCTCGAAGACCTCCACCAGGCCGACCTGATCATCGTCGCCGGACAGAACCCCGGCACCAACCACCCCCGGATGCTCTCGGCCCTCGAACAGGCCAAGACCGCCGGAGCGAAGATCATCTCGGTGAACCCGCTGCCCGAGGCCGGCCTCGAACGCTTCAAGAACCCCCAGACGGCACGCGGCATGCTCAAGGGCGCCGCCCTCACCGACCTCTTCCTGCAGATCCGCATCGGCGGCGACCAGGCCCTCTTCCGCCTCCTCAACAAGATGATCATCGAAGCCGACGGAGCCGTCGACACCGACTTCATCACCGCACACACCCACGGCTACGAGGAGTTCGCCGAGGCCGCCCGCGCCGCCGACTGGGACGAGACCCTCACCGCGACCGGCCTCGACCGCGCCACCATCGAGCAGGCGCTCGCCATGATCCTCGCCTCCCGGCGCACCATCGTCTGCTGGGCCATGGGCCTCACCCAGCACAAGCACTCCGTGCCGACCATCCGCGAAGTCGTCAACCTCCTCCTGCTCCGCGGCAACATCGGCAGGCCCGGCGCCGGCGTCTGCCCCGTCCGCGGCCACTCCAACGTCCAGGGCGACCGCACCATGGGCATCTTCGAACGGCCCTCCACCGCCTTCCTCGACGCCCTCGACCAGGAATTCGGCATCACCTCGCCCCGGCACCACGGCTACGACGTCGTCCGCTCCATCCAGGCACTCCGCGACGGTGACGCCAAGGTCTTCTTCGCCATGGGCGGCAACTTCGTCGGCGCCACCCCCGACACCGACGTCACCGAAGCCGCCATGCGCCGGGCCCGCCTCACCGTGCACGTCTCGACCAAACTCAACCGCTCGCACGCCGTCACCGGCACCCGCGCCCTGATCCTGCCCACCCTCGGCCGCACCGACAAGGACGTACAGGCCACCGGGAAGCAGTTCGTCACCGTCGAGGACTCCATGGGCATGGTCCACGCCTCACGCGGCAACCTCACCCCCGCGAGCCCCCACCTGCTCTCCGAACCCGCGATCGTCGCACGCCTCGCCCGCGCCGTCCTCGGCCCCGCCTCCACCACCCCCTGGGAGGACTTCGAACAGGACTACGGCACGATCCGCGACCGCATCTCCCGCGTCGTCCCCGGCTTCGAGGACTTCAACACCCGCGTCGCACGCCCCGGCGGATTCACCCTCCCCCACGCCCCCCGCGACGAACGCCGCTTCCCCACCACCACCGGCAAGGCCAACTTCACCGCCGCACCGGTCGAGTACCCCGAACTCCCCGAAGGCCGCCTGCTGCTCCAGACCCTGCGCTCCCACGACCAGTACAACACCACCATCTACGGCCTCGACGACCGCTACCGCGGCATCAAGGGCGGCCGCCGCATCGTCATGGTCAACCCCGAGGACGCCCACGCCCTCGGCCTCGCCGACGGCTCCTACACCGACCTCGTCGGCGAATGGAAGGACGGCGTCGAACGCCGCGCCCCCGGCTTCCGCGTCGTCCACTACCCCACCGCCCGCGGCTGCGCCGCCGCCTACTACCCCGAGACCAACGTGCTCGTCCCCCTCGGCGCCACCGCGGACACCAGCAACACCCCGGCCAGCAAATCCGTCGTCGTCCGGTTCGAGACGCCCGCAGCCCCCTAAGCGCACGCTCAGTCGTCTGATAAGAACAGTGCACACAGCAACGGACGACCGCACACGATCGGAGCCGGACCCCATGGGCGAGCACACCGCACCCACGTTCCCCCAGGAGATCATCGACGAGTACGCGGCACTCGGCGTCGACCTCCCCGCACTGTTCTCCGCGGGACACCTCGGCGAGCGCATGGGCGTCACGATCGTCGAAGCGTCCGCCGACCGGGTCGTGGGCACCATGCCCGTCGAAGGCAACACCCAGCCCTACGGACTGCTCCACGGAGGCGCCTCCGCCGTACTCGCCGAGACCCTCGGCTCCGTCGGCAGCATGCTGCACGGCGGCGCCGGCAAGATCGCCGTCGGCGTCGACCTCAACTGCACCCACCACCGCGGCGTCCGCAACGGCCTCGTCACCGGCGTCGCCACCCCCGTCCACCGGGGCCGCTCCACCGCCACCTACGAGGTCGTCATCACCGACGAGCACGACAAGCGGGTCTGCACCGCCCGCCTCACCTGCCTGCTCCGCGACGCACCCCGCCCCTCAGCGGACTGACCGCCCCTCACCGCACCACCACCCCTGCCCGGCCCGGAAGCACACCGCATTCCGGACCGGGCAGACCCATATCCGAAGCGGACCGGCGGACTCCACGGACACACACGGTCAACACCCCCACCACCCCACCCGTCCCACCCGCCACTCCAGCAGCCACCCCACCCGCACCCGGAGCCGCACACATCCCACACATGTAACACTCCGTAACATGTGCGCAATACACGCAAAACGTCGCACCCCTCACCCCGCCCCACCCGGACACCCCCCACCCCACCCCCCCCGCACCCCCGATCCCGCGACAGCACCAAGATCACCCCAAGCCCCTTAGCAGAGCTGCGGGTTCTCACCATGCGGTCACCCCACCGACCGGGCAAATGCCCTACACCTCCACACTGCGGCCAACAAGCCTTCCCCACGGCATAACAAGACAGTCACATCATCACCGGACCCGACCCGCACCCCCTCAGCTACGCCTAGAGTCACGGCCAGTCACCGCGCCGCCGGGCGCGTCTGCTGCACGGCCCTGTCTCGACCAGTACGGCCCGGCGATCGTCACGGCACCTCAGCAGAGGAGGCCGCGCCAGGGAAAGGACCTTTCGTGCGACACCGTTCTTTGCTCATCCTCACCACAGTGCTGACCACAGGCGCACTGACCCTCACCGCCTGCGGATCGCGCGACGACAACGCCAACAGCAGCGGCGGCGGCGACAACCAGACCGTCGTCATCGGTGTCGACGCCCCCCTGACCGGCGACCTCTCCGCCCTCGGCCTCGGCATCAAGAACTCCGCCGACCTCGCCGTCCAGACCGCCAACAAGGACAAGACCGTCCCCGGCGTCACCTTCGAGATCCAGGCACTCGACGACCAGGCCCAGCCCTCCGTCGGCCAGCAGAACGCCCAGAAGTTCATCGGCAACAAGGACGTCCTCGGCGTCGTCGGCCCGCTGAACTCCGGCGTCGCCCAGTCGATGCAGAAGCCCTTCACCGACGCCAAACTCACCCAGGTCTCCCCCGCCAACACCGGCACCGAGCTGACCCAGGGCAACAACTGGAAGAGCGGCGACAAGCAGCGCCCCTACGCGGCCTACTTCCGCACCTCCACCACCGACGCCATCCAGGGCGCGTTCGCCGCGAACTACCTGTTCAAGAACGCGAACATCAAGGACGTCTACCTCATCGACGACCAGAAGCCCTACGGCGCCGGCCTCGCCTCCTCCTTCAAGACCACCTTCACCGAGCTCGGCGGCAAGATCGTCGGCGCCGACCACATCAACCCCGACGACCGCGACTTCAACTCCGTCGTCACCAAGGTCAAGAGCTCCGGCGCCAAGGCCGTCTACTACGGCGGCGAATACCCCGCCGGCGCCCCCCTGAGCCAGCAGCTCAAGGACAGCGTCAAGATCCCCCTCATGGGCGGCGACGGCATGTACAGCGCCGACTTCATCAAGCTCAACAAGAAGTCCGAAGGCGACATCGCCACCTCCGTCGGCAAGCCCGTCGAAGAACTCGAATCCGCCAAGAAGTTCATCGCCGACTACAAGACTGCCGGCTACAAGGACGCCTACGAGGCCTACGGCGGCAGCACCTACGACGCCGCCTGGTCCATCATCGAGGCCGTCAAGTCCGTCGTCGCCGACAACGACGGCAAGCTCCCCGACGACGCCCGCACCAAGGTCCTCGACGCCATGAAGACCGTCAAGTTCGACGGCGTCACCGGCCCCGTCTCCTACGACGAGTACGGCGACACCACCAACACCATGATGACCGCCTACCAGGTCACCGGCGGCAAGTGGACCTCCAAGCTCAGCGAGGCCGTCAAGTAGGTCCCCCAAGGACCCCCACGACCCACCCGGCACAAGCGAACAGACCGCGCGGGAGCGCTACGAGCACTCCCGCGCGGCGCCATATCCGAACCACTCCACGGAGGCCCTGCGGTGAACGAACTGCCGCAACAGCTGGCCAATGGACTCATCCTCGGCGCGATGTACGGTCTCATCGCGATCGGATACACGATGGTCTACGGAATCATCCAGCTCATCAACTTCGCACACGGCGAGATCTTCATGATCGGAGGCTTCGGAGCCCTCACGGTCTACCTCGGGCTTCCGTCCGGACTCTCCCTCCTCGCCGCGATACCCCTCATGATCGCCGGCGGCGTCATATGCTCCGTCGCCGTCAGCGTCGCAGCCGAACGCTTCGCCTACCGCCCCCTGCGCACCGCACCACGCCTCGCCCCCCTCATCACCGCCATCGGCCTCTCCCTCGCACTCCAGCAGGCCATCTGGATGTGGTACCCTAACGCCACCAAGGACCGCTCCTTCCCCCAGTTCAAGGGAGAAGCGATCGACCTCTTCGGCGCCCACATCCAGCGCGGCGACCTCTTCGTCCTCATCGCCGCACCCCTCTGCATGCTCGCCCTCGGCCTCTTCGTCTCCAAGACACGCGCCGGCCGCGGCATGCAAGCCACCTCGCAGGACCCCGACACCGCCAAGCTCATGGGCATCAACACCGACCGCATCATCGTCATGGCCTTCGCCATCGGTGCCGCGTTCGCCGCCGTCGCCGCCGTCGCCTACGGGCTCAAGAACGGCCAGATCGGCTTCCGCATGGGCTTCATCATGGGCCTCAAGGCCTTCACCGCAGCCGTCCTCGGCGGCATCGGCAACATCTACGGCGCCATGCTCGGCGGCGTCGTCCTCGGCGTCGCCGAAGCCCTCGCCACCGGCTACATGAGCGACGTCCCGGGCATGGAACTCTTCGGAGGCGGCGCCTGGAAGGACGTATGGGCCTTCGTGCTCCTCATCCTCGTCCTCCTCATCCGCCCGCAAGGCCTGCTCGGCGAACGCGTCGCGGACAGGGCGTGATGACCATGACGACCACCACCGAGACAACCCCGGTCATCGCCCTCCCCACGGCAGCAGCACGCGCAGCCACCACCGGAGGCGCCGCACTCACCATCGCCTCCACCTTCCTCGCCTGGACCTACACCGACGCCTTCCCCGGCGACCTCACCGTCTACGGATACCCCGGCGGCCTCCAGGTCCTCACCCTCATCGGCGCAGCACTCACCCTGCTCCTCGCCATCGCCGGCTACGGCATACGCGGCCTCGGCTGGGTCAACCCCTCCCGAAGCAACAACGCGGTCTTCCTCGCCGCCCTCGGCGCCTTCGCCACCACCTGGTTCACCACCATCGCGATCGCCGTGGACCTCGGCGGACTCGCCAACCTCGAACCAGGCGGCTTCGTCGCCATGGTCGTCTCGCTCCTCACCGCGATCAGCGCCCTCGGCCTGCCCCTCGACCGGCACACCAAGGAATCGCTGCCCCAGTGGAGCTGGCCGAGCTTCATCGCGCTCACCATCATCACCGGCCTCATCACCTACCCGCTCTGGCGCTACATCCGCCTCGGCTCCAGCCCACGCGAAATCCGACGCGCCAAAGCACTCCCCTCCTGGGCCGAGATCCTCATCATCGCCGTCGCCTTCGGCATCGCACTCCACGTCTTCACCTACGGCATCGACACCGAATACGCCGAACTCTTCATCGGCTACGTCATCGCCGTCGCCTTCGGCTTCACCGCACTCACCCGGGCCGGACTCATCGCCCGCGTCACCGCGCTGACCTCGAAACACCGCAACGTCACCCTGTGCGCCGCCCTCGTCGCAGCCTTCTGCTTCCCCTTCACCCAGCAGAACGAGGAATACGCCCTCATCGGCGCCAACATCCTCATCTTCGCGACCGTCGCACTCGGCCTCAACGTCGTCGTCGGCCTCGCCGGCCTCCTCGACCTCGGCTACGTCGCCTTCCTCGGCGTCGGCGCCTACGCCGCAGCACTCGTCTCCGGCAGCCCCCTCTCCCCCATCGGCGTCCAATTCCCCTTCTGGGCCGCCGTCCTCACCGGAGCCGCCGCCTCACTCGTCTTCGGCGTCGTCATCGGCGCCCCGACACTGCGCCTCCGCGGCGACTACCTCGCCATCGTCACCCTCGGATTCGGAGAGATCTTCCGGCTCACCGTCAACGCCCTCAACGGCGTCAGCGGCCCCGACCTCACCAACGGCTCCCAGGGCATCCCCAGCATCCCCGACCTCAACCTCCTCGGCTTCGACTTCGGAACCAGCCACGACATCGGCGCCTTCACCCTCGGCAGGTCGGCCAACTACTACCTGCTGATGCTCCTCTTCACCGCCGTCGTCGTCCTCATCTTCCGACGCTCCGGAGAATCCCGCATCGGCCGCGCCTGGGTCGCCATCCGCGAGGACGAAACCGCAGCCACCGCCATGGGCATCAACGCCTTCCGGCTCAAACTGCTCGCCTTCGCCCTCGGCGCCACCCTCGCCGGCCTCGCCGGAACCGTGCAGGCACACGTCTCCTACACGGTCACCCCCGAGCAGTACCAGTTCGCCGGATCCGTACCGCCCAACTCCGCGTTCCTCCTCGCCGCCGTCATCCTCGGCGGCATGGGAACCCTCAGCGGCCCCCTCGTCGGCGCCGCACTCCTCTACCTCATCCCGGCCAAACTCCAGTTCATGCAGGACTACCAGCTCTTCCTCTTCGGAATCGCACTCATCCTCCTGATGCGCTTCCGCCCCGAAGGCCTCGTCGCCGACCGCAGGAAGCAGCTCGAATTCCACGAGACCGGCCAACTCGACGTACCGCCGGACACCCCACTCACCGAAACAGCCGCCGGCACCACGAAGGCGGGGGCGTGACCACCATGACCACAACCGACGCACCCACCACCGGCACCACCGTCCTCGACGCGAGCGGCGTCACCATGCGCTTCGGCGGCCTCACCGCCGTCCGCAACGTCGACCTCACCGTCAACGCAGGCGAGATCGTCGGCCTCATCGGACCCAACGGCGCCGGCAAAACCACCTTCTTCAACTGCCTCACCGGCCTCTACGTCCCCACCGAGGGCAAGGTCAGCTACAAGGGCACCGTCCTGCCGCCCAAGCCCCACCTCGTCACCCAGGCAGGCATCGCCCGCACCTTCCAGAACATCCGCCTCTTCGCCAACATGACCGTCCTGGAAAACGTCCTCGTCGGACGCCACACCAGGACCAAAGAAGGCCTCTGGTCCGCCCTCCTGCGCCTCCCCGGCTACAAGAAAGCCGAGAACGCCAGCCGCGAACGCTCCATGGAACTCCTGGAGTTCATCGGACTCGCCGACAAGGCCGACCACCTCGCACGCAACCTCCCCTACGGAGACCAGCGCAAGCTCGAGATCGCCCGCGCCCTCGCCAGCGACCCCGGCCTCCTCCTCCTGGACGAGCCCACCGCAGGCATGAACCCCCAGGAAACCCGCGTCACCGAAGAACTCATCTTCGCCATCCGGGACCAGGGCATCGCCGTACTCGTCATCGAGCACGACATGCGGTTCATCTTCAACCTCTGCGACCGCGTCGCCGTCCTCGTCCAGGGCGAAAAACTCGTCGAAGGCACCGCACCCGTCGTCCAGGGCGACGAACGCGTCGTCGCCGCCTACCTCGGCACCCCCTTCGAAGGCGCCCCCGGCGCCGAGGAAGCCGCCGAGGTCGCAGCCGCCGAAGCCTCCGCAGCCGGAACCGGCACCACGACAACCACCACACCCGACACCCCCACCCACCACACCGAAGAGGAGGACACCCGATGACCGCACTGCTCGAGGTCGAGGACCTCCGCGTCGCCTACGGCAAGATCGAAGCCGTCAAAGGCATCTCCTTCACCGTCGAAGCCGGCCAGGTCGTCACCCTCATCGGCACCAACGGCGCCGGCAAGACCACCACCCTGCGCACCCTCTCCGGACTCCTCAAGCCCTCCGGCGGACGCATCCTCTTCGAGGGCAAACCACTCGCAGGCATCCCGGCACACAAGATCGTCTCCCTGGGCATCGCCCACTCCCCCGAGGGACGCCACATCTTCCCCCGGCTCACGATCGCCGAGAACCTCCTCCTCGGCGCCTACCTCCGCAGCGACAAGGCAGGCATCGAGAAGGACGTCCAGCGCGCCTACGAACTCTTCCCCATCCTCGGGGAACGCCGGAAACAGGCCGCCGGAACCCTCTCCGGAGGCGAACAGCAGATGCTCGCCATGGGACGCGCACTCATGTCCCAGCCCAAACTGCTCATGCTCGACGAACCCTCCATGGGCCTCTCCCCGATCATGATGCAGAAGATCATGGAGACCATCGTCGAGCTCAAGGCCTCGGGCACCACCATCCTGCTCGTCGAGCAGAACGCCCAGGCCGCCCTCTCCCTCGCGGACCAGGGCCACGTCATGGAGGTCGGCAAGGTCGTCCTCTCCGGCACCGGCGCCGACCTCCTCCACGACGAGTCGGTCCGCAAGGCCTACCTCGGCGAGGACTGACCACCCCCGCACACGGAGAAGGGCCTGCCCCCGGTCACCCGGGGACAGGCCCTTCTCCACGCACACCGACCGCCTACTCCGCGGACTTCTTCTTCTCCTCGGCATCCTCGATCAACGCCTCGGCCAACTGCTGCATCGACATCCGACGGTCCATCGACGTCTTCTGGATCCAGCGGAACGCCGCCGGCTCGGAGAGCCCGTAATCCGTCTGCAGAATGCTCTTCGCCCGGTCCACCAGCTTCCGGGTCTCCAGCCGCTGCGACAGATCCGCGATCTCACCCTCGAGCGCCTTCAGCTCCGCGAACCGCGACACCGCCATCTCGATGGCCGGGACCACATCGCTCTTGCTGAACGGCTTCACCAGATACGCCATCGCCCCGGCGTCCCGCGCCCGCTCCACCAGATCACGCTGCGAGAACGCGGTGAGCATCAGAACCGGAGCGATGGACTCCTCGGCGATCCTCTCCGCGGCGGAGATCCCGTCGAGCACCGGCATCTTCACATCGAGGATCACCAGGTCCGGCCGGTGCTCCCGCGCCAGCTCGACGGCCTGCTGACCGTCCCCGGCCTCACCGACGACGGAGTAGCCCTCCTCCTCCAGCATCTCCTTGAGGTCGAGGCGGATGAGCGCCTCGTCCTCGGCGATGACGACGCGGGTCGTCAGCGGCGGGACGTGCGACTTGTCCTCGTCGGCGGCGTCTACGGGCTGGGGCGACTCGGGGGTGGTCACGGGGCTCCTTGATCAAGACAGGGGTGCAGCTCCCAAGAGCCTACCTAGTTACGGTATGTTTGAGGCACGGAGGGTCTTCCGCATCCTTCGTTTCGAAGGAGCCCCGGTAGCCCAGCGGTAGAGGCCATGGATTCAAAACCCATACAGCGTCGGTTCGAATCCGACTCGGGGCACTTCTCCTTCATTTCCAAGGTTTAGAACCTTATTGGCGATCTTCATCCTTGACGGTGAACATTCCTTCGAGTCCGGCAGATGCCTGCGAAGATCGCACAAGAATCCGCCGCATGGAACAGCACAGTCCATCATTGCGCGACGAAGCCCTGAAGCTCTTGCGGAGCGGCGTCACCAACAGGGCCGCGTCGGAGCTGCTCAACGTTCCCCGCGGGACGATCGGCTGGTGGCTGCACGAGGACCGCAAGACACGAGGGGTCCGGCACAGGCAACCCACGGACTGCCCCATCTGCACCGGCCGGGATTTCGACCGGCCGGCATACGCGTATCTCCTGGGGCTTTACCTCGGTGATGGCCACATCATCTCCAAGCCCAAGCAGCATCACCTGTCGATCTTCTGCGGGGACACCTGGCCCGGGCTTATCGACGAGGCGGAATCCGCCATGCGCAAGGTAATGCCCCTGCCACGCACCGGGCGTCGGCACAAGGGGGGTTGCGTCGAGATCAAATCCCATACGCGGCACTGGACGTGCGTCTTCCCGCAGCATGGGCCCGGCAAGAAGCACGAACGCCCGATCGTCCTGGAATCCTGGCAGCAGGACATCGTTGACGCGCACCCGTGGGAATTCGTCCGGGGCCTGGTCCACTCCGACGGCTGCCGGACCATGAATTGGACCACCCGCCTGGTCGGCGGTGAGCGCAAGCGCTACGAGTACCCGCGCTACTGGTTCACCAACGCCTCCGACGACATCCGCACCCTCTACACCGACACCCTGGACAAGCTGGGCATCGATTGGACCCACTGCACCCGGGCGGGCAAGAGGTACAACATCTCCGTAGCCCGACGGGCGTCCGTGGCTCTCATGGACGCTCACGTCGGGCCCAAGTACTGACGACGGTCACTCGGGACTGTCGTCCTCGCCGATGTGGTGCACCCGTACGAGGTTCGTGGAGCCGGCCACTCCGGGCGGCGAGCCGGCCGTGATGACCACGATGTCGCCCTTGCGGCAGCGGCCGATGCGCAGCAGTTCTTCGTCGACCTGGGCGACCATCGCGTCGGTCGAGTCGACGTGTGGTCCGAGGAAGGTTTCGACGCCCCAGGTCAGGTTGAGTTGTGCGCGGGTGGCGGGGTCCGGGGTGAAGGCGAGGAGGGGGATCGGGGAGCGGTAGCGGGAGAGGCGTTTGACCGTGTCGCCGCTCTGGGTGAAGGCCACCAGGCAGGTGGCGCCGAGGAAGTCGCCCATTTCGGCTGCTGCGCGGGCGACGGCGCCGGCTTGGGTGCGGGGTTTGTTGCGTTCGGTGAGGGGTGGGAGGCCTTTGGCGAGGATGTCTTCTTCGGCGGCTTCGACGATGCGGGCCATGGTGGCGACGGTTTCGACGGGGTAGGTGCCGACGCTGGTTTCGCCGGAGAGCATGACGGCGTCGGTGCCGTCGATGATGGCGTTGGCGACGTCGGAGGCTTCGGCGCGGGTGGGGCGGGAGTTGTCGATCATCGAGTCGAGCATCTGGGTGGCGACGATGACGGGTTTGGCGTTGCGTTTGGCGAGTTTGATGGCGCGTTTCTGGACGATCGGGACGTGTTCGAGGGGCATTTCGACGCCGAGGTCGCCGCGGGCGACCATGATGCCGTCGAAGGCGGCGACGATGTCGTCGATGTGGTCGACGGCTTGGGGTTTTTCGACTTTTGCGATGACGGGGAGGCGGTGGCCTTCTTCGTCCATGATGCGGTGGACGTCGTCGATGTCGCGGCCGGTGCGGACGAAGGAGAGGGCGATGATGTCGGCGCCGGTGCGGAGGGCCCAGCGGAGGTCGTCGATGTCTTTGTCGGAGAGGGCGGGGACGGAGACGGCGACGCCGGGGAGGTTGAGTCCTTTGTGGTCGGAGACCATGCCGCCTTCGATGACGGTGGTGTGGACGCGGGGTCCGTCGATGTCGGTGACTTCGAGGGTGACGCGGCCGTCGTCGATGAGGATGCGTTCGCCGGTGGTGACGTCGGTGGCGAGTCCGTGGTAGGTGGTGCCGCAGGTGTGGCGGTCGCCTTCCATGGGTTCGACGGTGATGGTGAAGGCGTCGCCGCGTTCGAGGAGTACGGGGCCTTCGGCGAAGCGGCCGAGGCGGATCTTCGGCCCTTGGAGGTCGGCGAGGATTCCTACGCTGCGGCCGGTCTCTTCGGAGGCTTTGCGTACGTGACGGTAGCGCTCTTCGTGTTCTGCGTAGGTGCCGTGGCTGAGGTTGAGGCGGGCGATGTCCATTCCCGCTTCGACAAGGGCCTTGATCTGGTCGTATGTGTCGGTTGCGGGTCCTAGGGTACAAACGATTTTTGCTCGGCGCATGGTTCGAGCCTAGACCTTACCTCTGAGTAGGTATTTGTCTCCGGGTGACTGGTCAACGGCCTTTGGGTTAAGGGCTTTTGCGGACTGTTTATTGGTGCGGAGGCGCGCTCCGATGAGCGTGCGCCGGGGTCGGTCGGGTGGGGCGGCGGGGTGCGGGGTGGTTGCCGGTCACCAGATCGAAACCTGTTCGGGGTGTTGCGGGTGGGGGTGGCTGAGCCAGAATCTACGCGCGTTGTTCGCTCGAACGAGGAGTCAAGGATGCCGTTGAACCGTAGGACGTTTCTGAGCCGCTCGGCCGTGGCCGGTGCGGGTGTGACGCTGGCCGGCGGGGTCGGGGCGGGGCCGGCGGCGGCGTCGGGGCCGAAGGGCCACGGTCACGGGCGTCCGCCGAAGCGGTACTCGTTCACGGTGATGGGGACGACGGATCTGCACGGGAACGTCTTCAACTGGGACTACTTCACGGACAAGGAGTTCGACGACAAGGCGAGCAACGACGTCGGCCTGGCGAAGATCTCGACGCTGGTGAACCGGATTCGTGAGGAGCGTGGGCGGCGCAATACGTTGCTGATCGACGCGGGTGACACGATCCAGGGGACGCAACTGTCGTACTACTACGCGAAGGTCGATCCGATCACGGCGCGGCGTGGTCCGGTGCATCCGATGGCGCAGGCGATGAACAAGATCGGTTATGACGCGGCGGCGCTCGGGAATCATGAGTTCAATTACGGGATTCCGGTGCTGCGGAAGTTCGAGGAGCAGTGTGATTTTCCGCTGCTGGGTGCGAATGCGTTGGATGCGAAGACGTTGCGGCCGGCGTTCGCGCCGTATGTGATCAAGCGGGTGCGTACGCCGCACGGCCGTGATGTGCGGGTGGCGGTGCTGGGGCTGACGAATCCGGGTATCGCGATCTGGGACAAGGCGAATGTGGGCGGGAAGATGGTGTTCCCGGGGCTTGAGGAGCAGGCGGCGAAGTGGGTGCCGAAGCTTCGTTCGATGGGTGCGGACGTGGTGATCGTGTCGGCGCATTCGGGGTCGTCGGGTACGTCGTCGTACGGGGATCAGTTGCCGTACGTCGAGAACGCGGCGGGCCTGGTGGCGGAGCAGGTGCCGGGGATCGATGCGATTCTGGTGGGTCACGCGCATTCGGAGATTCCCGAGTACTTCGTGGCGAACAAGGAGACGGGGAAGCAGGTCGTTCTGTCGGAGCCGTTGAAGTGGGGGCAGCGGCTGACGCTGTTCGACTTCGATCTGGTGTGGGAGAAGGGCCGCTGGGTGGTCGAGAAGGTCGGCGCTTCGGTGCTGAACTCGAACACGGTGGAGGAGGATCCGCGGATCACGTCGTTGCTGGGTGCTGAGCACCGGAAGGTGGTGGCGTATGTGAATCAGGTGATCGGTACGTCGGTGGCGGCGATGTCGACGGCGGATGCGCCGTGGAGGGACGAGCCGGTCATCGATCTGATCAATGTGGTGCAGGCGGAGACGGTGAGGTCGGCGCTGGCGGGTGGGGAGTATGCGGCGTTGCCGGTGCTGTCGCAGGCGGCGTGTTTTTCGCGTACGGCGGCGATCCCTGCGGGTGAGGTGACGATCAAGGACGCGGCGGGGCTGTATCCGTTCGAGAACACGCTGGAGGCGCGGCTTCTGACGGGTGCGCAGTTGAAGGACTATCTGGAGTTCTCGGCTAGGTATTACGTGCAGACGGCTGCGGGGGCGCCGGTGGACACGTCGAAGTTGACGAATGCGGAGAACATTCCGGATTACAACTACGACGTGGTGTCGGGTGTGACGTATGACATCGATATCGCGAAGCCGGCTGGTTCGCGGATCGTGGGGTTGTCGTTCGAGGGGGCGCCGGTGGATCCGGCGGCGCAGTTCGTGTTCGCGGTGAACAATTACCGTGCGAGTGGTGGCGGTAATTTTCCGCATGTGCCGGGTGCGAAGCAGTTGTGGGCGAATTCGGATGAGATCCGGAACACGATCATCGGGTGGGTTCAGGCGAAGGGGTCGGTGGATCCGGCGGAGTTCGCGTCGGTGGACTGGCGTCTGACGCGGGACGGTGTGCCGGTGTTCTGATCCGGTTGTCGGGTCGGTGGTGGTGTGGGGCGGCCGTTCTCCTTCGGGAGGGCGGCCGCCTCGGTGTGTCAGTGGTCGTGTGCGAGGGGGGTGAGTGAGCTGCCTTGGCGGGGGATGGCGGGGGTGGTGTGGGGGGTGAGGCCGAAGGTGGTGAAGGCGGTGCGTTGTGGGAGGGGGTAGTGGGTGGTGCCGGTGAGGTTGTTGAGGATGGTGGCGCTGCGCCAGGCGGCGAGTCCGAGGTCGGGGGCGCCGACTCCGTGGGTGTGGCGTTCGGCGTTCTGGACGTAGATGTTGCCGGTGAGGGTGGGGTCGAGGTCGAGGCGGAAGTCGGTGTGGATGCGGGGGCGTCCTTGGGTGTCGCGGCGGATGTGGGGGGCGATGCCGTTGAGGAGGGTGTCGAGGGGGCGTTCGCGGTAGCCGGTGGCGAGGACGACGGCGTCGGTGGTGAGGCGGCTTCGGGTGGCTTGTTGGGTGTGTTCGAGGTGGAGTTCGATGCGGTTGCCGCTGCCGGAGATGCGGCCTGCGGTGCGGACGCTGATGCCGGGGGTGAGGGTGGCGTCGGGCCAGCCGCCGTGGAGGGTGCGTCGGTAGAGCTCGTCGTGGATGGCGGAGATGGTGTCGGTGTCGATGCCTTTGTGGAGTTGCCACTGTCGGGGGACGAGGGTGTCGCGGGTGTGTTCGGGGAGTGCGTGGAAGTAGCGGGTGTAGTCGGGGGTGAAGTGTTCGAGGCCGAGTTTTGAGTACTCCATGGGTGCGAAGGCTTCGGTGCGGGCGAGCCAGTGGATCTTTTCTTTGCCGTGGGGGCGGGCGCGGAGGAGGTCGAGGAAGATCTCGGCGCCTGACTGGCCGGAGCCGATGACGGTGATGTGGTCGGCGCGGAGGAGTTCTTCGCGGTGGTGGAGGTAGTCGGCGGAGTGGATGACGGGGGTGCCGGGTGCTTCTGCGAGGGGGCGCAGGGGTTCGGGGACGTAGGGGGCGGTGCCGACTCCGAGGGCGATGTGGCGGGTGTGGGTGTGGCCGGGGGTGTGTGGTTGGCCGTCGGGGCCGATGCGGGTGTAGTCGACTTCGTAGCGGGCGTGGTCGGGGTTCCAGTGGACGGCGTCGATCTGGTGGTTGAAGTGGATGGTGGGGAGTTGTTCGCTGACCCAGCGGCAGTAGGCGTCGTATTCGGCTCGGTGGATGTGGAACTGCTCGGCGAAGTAGAAGGGGTAGAGGCGTTCGTGGTGGCGTAGGTAGTTGAGGAAGGTCCAGGGGCTGGTGGGGTCGGCGAGGGTGGTGAGGTCGGCGAGGAAGGGGACTTGGAGGGTGGCGCCTTCGATGAGGAGGCCGGGGTGCCAGTGGAAGGCGGGGCGTTGTTCGTAAAAGGCGGTGGTGAGGGGGGTTCCGTGGGTGGTGGGGATGCGGTGGGCGAGTGCGGCCAGGGAGAGGTTGAAAGGGCCCAGGCCGATGCCGATGAGGTCGTGGGTCCGGTCGCCTTCGGGGGTGGTCCGGTCGGTCATCGGGGGGTGCTGCCTTCCTTGGTGGCGCCGGTGTGGGCGTGGGTGACGAGGGTGAGGAGGCGTTGGAGGTCGTCGGGGGTGGTGTGGGGGTTGAGGAGGGTGGCTTTGAGCCAGAGGCGGTGGTCGGCGTGGGCGCGGCCGAGGACGGCGTGGCCGTGGTGGAGGAGGGTGCGGCGGATGGTGGCGACGGTGGTGTCGTCGGTGTGGGTGGGGCGGAAGAGGACGGTGCTGATGGTGGGGCGGTCGTGGAGTTCGAGGGTGGGGTGGGCGTCGATGAGGTCGGCGAGGTGGTGGGCGGTGGCGATGGTGAGGTCGATGAGGTCGGCGAGTCCGTCGCGGCCGAGTGCTTGGAGGGTGACGGCGATCTTGAGTGCGTCGGGTCGTCGGGTGGTGCGGAGGGAGCGGCCGAGGAGGTCGGGGAGTCCGGCTTCGGTGTCGTCGTCGGCGTTGAGGTAGGGGGCGTGGTGGTGGAGGGGGGCGAGGTCGTGGTGGTGGGGGACGGCGAGGATGCCGGCGGATGCGGGTTGCCAGCCGAGTTTGTGGAGGTCGAGGGTGACGCTGTGGGCGCGGTGGAGGCTGCGTAGGGCGTGGCGGTGGGTGGGGCTGAAGAGGAGGGGGCCGCCGTAGGCGGCGTCGATGTGGAGTTCGGCGTTGTGGGTGGTGGTGAGGTCGGCGATGTCGGTGAGGGGGTCGATCTGGCCGGTGTCGGTGGTGCCTGCGGTGGCGGTGACGAGGAGGGGGCCGTCGTTGTGGAGGAGGGCGTGGTGGAGTGCGGTGAGGTCCATGACGCCGGTGGGGGCGGGGATGACGATGGGTCGGGGGAGGCCGAGGAGCCAGGCGGCGCGGGTGATGCTGTGGTGGGCGTTGGCGGCGCAGATGGTCTGGACGGGGCCGTGGCGTTCGCGGGCGAGGAGGAGGGCGAGTTGGTTGGCTTCGGTGCCGCCGGTGGTGATGAGGGCGTCGGGGTGGGGGGTGTGGGGGTAGATCTCGGTGGCGAGTGCGGTGGTGAGGCGGGTTTCGAGGGCGGAGGCGGCGGGTGCCTGGTCCCAGGAGTCCATGGAGGGGTTGAGGGCGGAGGCGGCGAGGTCGGCTGCGGCGGCGAGGGCGAGGGGTGGGGTGTGGAGGTGGGCGGCGCAGTGGGGGTGTGCGGGGTCGGCGGCGCCTTCGGCGAGTGCGGTGACGAGGGTGCGGAGGGCGTGGTGGGCGCCGGTGCCGTGGTCGGGGATGAGGGGGCCGGTGGTGTGGTGGAGGTGGTGGGTGACGGTGTCGGGGCCGCCGGCGGGGAGGGGGCCGTCGCGGCGGGTGGCGCCGTCGTGGAGTGCGGTGAGGACGGTGTCGATGAGGGGGCGCAGGTGGGCGGGGCCTGCTGTGCCTCCGGCGAGGGGCGGGGTGGGCATGGGTGATGTGGTCCTTCGGGGGCGTGGGGGCGGTCGGGCCAGCTTGTCCGGATTGCGGAGGGGGCGGCCGAAGAGCCCAACGATCTGAACCCGAAAGGGGTACTGCGGCCTGGTGTGGCGGCGGTGGGGTCGGTGGGGCTGGTAGGGGCTGTGCCGTGATTCGTGGCGGGTGGTCCGCCGGGGATCACGGGCGAGCTCTCGGTGGGTTCGTTGCTCGTGTGGTGGTGCCCGGCCTCGGAGTGCGGTGAGGCCGGGCACGGTTGTTGCGGGTGCCGGTGGTGGGCGGGCCGTCGGCGGGTACGGTCCGGCGGCCGGGGTGGGGTGGGCCCGGGGTGCGGTGGGCCGGTTCCGGCGGCCCTGGTTGCGGTGGGTCGTGGGTGGTGGGTTCCCGGTGCGGTGGGGACTCCCCCGCCTCAGTGGGCGTCGCGTACGGCGAGTGCGCGGCGGAGGTCGTCGAGCTGGTCGGTGAGTTTGCGGCGCAGGGCGGGGGTGAGGGCGGGGTCGGTGAGGGCCTGTTCGCCGAGGTGGATGCTGGCGGGGTCGACGGCGTGGGCGGGGAAGGCGTGGCGGCCGGCGGCTTCGGCGATGGCGGGGCCGCGGCGTGCGGCGAGCTCGATGGCGTCGGGGTAGTAGCGGGCGACGTAGGGGTGGAGGAGTTCGCTCTGTTCGGGCTGCCAGAAGCCTTGTGCGGTGGCGGTGAAGAGGTAGTTGGAGAGGGTGTCGTCGGTGAACATCGCCTGCCAGGCGGCTGCTTTGGCGTCGGCGGTGGGGAGGGCGGCGCGGCAGCGGGCGGCGCCTTCCTGTCCGGTGGCGCTGGGGTCCTTGTCGAGTTCGCGGGTGATGGCGGTGTCGTCGGTGGCGCCGAGGACGGCGAGGCGGGTGAGGATGCGCCAGCGGAGTTCGGGGTCGAGTTCGGGTCCGCCGGGGACGGTGCCTTCGCGGAGCCAGTCCTGGATGGTGTCGGGCTGGGTGGCGGCATCGATGAAGTGGCGTACGGCGGTGAGGCGGAGGCCGGGGTCGGGGCTTCCGGGGGTGGTGCCGGGGCCTTGTTCCCAGTCCTTGGCGGTGAGTCCTTCGGTGCGGCGCAGCAGGTCGCGGCAGAGGGAGGTGAGGGTGGCGAGGGCGGTGGGGCGGTCCTGGGGCGGGAGGTAGCGGTCGGCGATCTGGGTGGCGGCGAAGCCGAGGACGCCGTGGACGAGGGCGAGGTCGGTCTCGTGGGGGAGGTGGGTGCGGGCGGCGGTGAGGTGGACGGTGGGGTGGAGCTGGCCGTCGCGGACCATGTCGCGGGCGGTGTTCCAGATGAGGGCGCGGGTGAGGGGGTCGGGGATGCCGGAGAGGTGGGTGAGGGCGGTGTTCCAGGAGTCGGGGTCGAGGCGGATCTTGGCGTAGGTGAGGTCCTGGTCGTTGAGGACGACGAGGTCGGGGCGGAGGCCGGGCCGGGTGGTGGGGGTGCCGTTCTGGGGGACGTCGATGTCGAAGTGGGCGCGTGGGGTGAGCTGGTCGGCGCCGGTGTGGGTGTCGAGGCTGTGGTCGTAGGTGCCGACGGTGATGCGGTGGGGGCGGTTGCCGGTGCGGTCGACGGTGAGGTTCCAGCTGTGTCCGGTGTTCTCGACGTGTGCGGTGAGGGTGTCGATGCCGGTGGTGCGGAGCCAGGCCTGGGCCCAGGTGTGGACGTCGCGGTCGGTGGCGGTGGCGAGGTTGTCGATGAAGTCGGCGAGGGTGGCGTTGGCGAATCTGTGGCGGGCGAAGTGGGTGTTGATTCCGGCGAGGAAGTCCTTCTCGCCGAGCCAGGCGACGAGTTGGCGGAGTGCGGAGGCGCCCTTGGCGTAGGAGATGCCGTCGAAGTTGAGGAGGGCGGAGGCGGTGTCGGGGACGGCGTCGGGGTCGGGGGCGACGGGGTGGGTGGTGGGGCGCTGGTCGGCGTCGTAGCCCCAGCCCTTGCGGGCGACGCCGAAGTCGGTCCAGGTGCCGGTGAAGCGGGTGGCTTCGGTGAGGGTCTGGTAGCCCATGTACTCGGCGAAGGACTCGTTGAGCCAGATGTCGTCCCACCAGGTGAGGGTGACGAGGTCGCCGAACCACATGTGGGCCATCTCGTGGGCGATGACCATGGCGCGGGTCTGGCGTTCGGTGTCGGTGACGGCGGAGCGGTAGATGAATTCGTCGCGGAAGGTGACGAGTCCGGGGTTCTCCATGGCGCCGGCGTTGAATTCGGGGACGAAGGCCTGGTCGTAGGAGTCGAAGGGGTAGGGCTCGTCGAACTTCTCGTGGTAGCGGTCGTAGCAGGCGCGGGTGATGTCGAGGATCTCGTCGGCGTCGGCGTCGAGGTGGGGGGCGAGGGAGCGGCGGCAGTGGATGCCGAAGGGGAGGCCGGCGTGGTGGGTGGTGACGGAGTGCCAGGGGCCTGCGGCGACGGCGACGAGGTAGGTGGAGATGGGTGGGGTGGGGGCGATGGTCCAGCGGCCTTCGGGGGTCCGGGTGGTGGTGCCGTTGCCGAGGACGGTCCAGCCGGTGGGTGCGGTGACGGTGATGTCGAAGACGGACTTGAGGTCGGGCTGGTCGAAGGCGGCGAAGACGCGTTGGACGTCTTCCATGAAGAGCTGGGTGTAGACGTAGGTCTCGCCGTCGGCGGGGTCGGTGAAGCGGTGCATGCCTTCGCCGGTGCGGGAGTAGCGCATGGTGGCGTCGACGGTGAGCTCGTGGGGGCCGGCGGTGAGGCCGTCCAGGGGGTAGCGGTTGCCGTCGAGGTGTGCGGGGTCCAGCGGTCGTCCGTCGAGGCTGAGGGAGCGCAGGGTGTCCGGCTTGATCTCGACGAAGGTGTCCCCGGCCGTGTGGGCGGTGAACCGGACGGTGGTCCGGGAGTCGAAGGTCTCCTCACCCGTGGTGAGGTCGAGTTCGACCGTGTACCGGTGTACGTCGAGGAGTTGGGCGCGGGTCTGCGCTTCGTTGCGCGTCAGTACGGACATGGCGCCCATGCTGCCGTACGGGTCCGGGGACCCGCAGTGGGGTTCTCGCAGGGCTGACGGCGGGCCGCCGGACGTGGGGGCGTGCCCGGGCGGGTCGGGTGCGCGGGTCGGGGTGCGGGAGCGGCCCGGGCGGGCCTTCGCGTCCGGCGTGCCCCGGGCCGGGCGCCGGGCCGGGCCGGGTGGGAGGGGCCGGGCCGGTCGGCCGGTGGCGGGGTCAGGCGTCGGGGCCCGCGGATCCCTCGTGGGTGGGTCCCTCGCCGGTGGATTCCTCGGCGATGCGCTCGTGGTGGCGGATGACCTCGGCGACGATGAAGTTCAGCAGTTTCTCGGCGAAGGCGGGGTCCAGCCGGGCGCTCTCGGCGAGTTCGCGCAGCCGGGCGATCTGGCGGGCCTCGCGGGCGGGGTCGGCGGGCGGCAGGTGGTGGGCGGCCTTGAGGTGGCCCACCTGCTGGGTGGCCTTGAACCGCTCGGCGAGCATGTGGACGACTGCGGCGTCGATGTTGTCGATGCTTCCGCGCAGCCGGTTCAGTTCGGCGGTGACGTGCTCGTCGATGTCGCTCGTGGTCATGGTCAGCGAGCTTAGGGCCTCGGGTGGGGCGGTGTGCGGCGGGTGTCCCGGTCGCTCACGGGTCTGTCCGGAAGGGTGCGGCTGTGCGGGCGGGGTGCGGACGAACGGGACCCGGGGGCGCCCGTCAGGAACGGGCGCCCCCGGGAAGGTGGCGGAGCGGGACGGGGTCAGAGCGTCGAGGCGGCCGAGGCTATGGCGGAGGCGAAGGTCGACACCTGGGTGTAGACGCCGGGGTAGCCGGGCTGGGCGCAGCCCTGGCCCCAGCTGACGATGCCGACCTGGATCCAGGCTCCGGCGTTGTCCTTGCGGAACATCGGGCCGCCGGAGTCACCCTGGCAGGTGTCGACACCGCCGGTGCTGACGTATCCGGCGCAGATCTCCTCACCGGGGACGAGGTCGCTGCCGTAGGACTGCTGGCAGGTGGCGTCGGAGACGAACGGGACGGTGGCCTTCAGGAGGTAGCGCTGCTGGCTGCCGCCCTCGGTGGCGGCGCCCCAGCCGGCGACGGTGAAGGTGCCGCTGTCGTAGGCGGTGGTGGTGGCGATCTTCAGGGTGGGCTGGTTGATGGGCTGGGCGAGCTTGATCAGGGCCCAGTCCTTGCCGACGCCGTTGTAACCGGGGGCCTGGAGGACCTTGGTGGAGCGGACCTTGACGGCGGAGGACGACTGGAGGTCGACGGCTCCGGCGGTGGCGGTGATGGAGGTGTTGTTGCCGGATCCGCTGACGCAGTGGGCGGCCGTGAGCACGACGGTCGGGCTGTAGAGGGCGCCGCCGCAGCCCATGGAGAGCCGGACCATGAAGGGGAATTCGCCCTGGGCGGCGCGGGTGCCGCCGACGACGGGCGCGGGGGCGGCGGAGGCGCCGCTCGCGGGCTGGAGGCTGAGGGTGGCGAGTGCCACGGCGGCGATGACGGAACATCTCTTGAACGCGCGCAGGAGGTGCTTCACGGGATGGCCTGCTTTCGTGTGGGGGGTCAGGATGGAAGTGGCGCTGCAGGCGTGCGGGTGTGCTTGTCCTGGTCAGGGGCATGAACCGACCACTTCTCGGCATGTCCTCGACAAGGAGGATCCGATTATCGGGAGGCGGTCACCGCTGTCACAAGGCAGGAATTCCGGCCACGCTCCCCGTGCGTGCTCCGAGCGGCCGCACCGCGCCCGCCAGCGGGTTCCGTGCCGTGCACCGGCCGGACGCACCCCGTACGGCGGCCGGTTTCGTTCGTTCCTGCCCCGGATGCCGAGGGCGCGCGGTACCCGGGAGCGGGACGCGTTCGCTCCGGCGGCACCGGGAGGAGCGGGCGGAGAGCGGGAGCGGGCGGGTCTCCCCCGCCGGTGCGGAACCGGGCCCGGTGCGGGAGCGCCGCCGCCCCACGGCGGCGCGGCTCGGTGCGGTACGGCGCGGCGCGCCTCGGTACAGGGGCCCGGACGGCGCGGCACCGCGCGGGCACGGCTCGGCGGAGTACGGCGCGACGCGGTACCGGGAGGCGCGGACGCCCGGTGGGATCCGGACCGGAGGACCGGCACCGTCCCGGCGCGTCGGACGCGCCATCCCCGCTCGGCGGGGAACCTCCGCATACTGGAGGTGGCCGGACGGCGCGGTGCGCGGGCGTCGTCCGCGCGGTGCGCCCGCCGGGGACGGCGGGTCGGCCCGCGGGCGAAGGTCCGTCGAGCGCATGGATGGGGGTGCGGTCGTGAGCGACGGCAGGAGCGGCGGCGGGAGTCCGGTCGTCCACGGCTTCCCGCACCTCGACGCGGTCCGGTCCGCGATCACCGCGCTCTACCGGCGGCTCTCCCCCGACGGCGTGCTCGCGTACGCCACGAGCCTCGCTCCGGCGGAGGCCGCGTTCTCCGACGTGGACGACCTCCATCTCGGGTCCCAGCGGGTGGCCGCGGCGCTGGTCCGGCACCTCCGGCTGCCGCAGGCCCGGGTCGTCGTCGGATTCCGGCGGATGGAACACGCCGCGAGTGTCGAACTCACCGCCGGCCCGGAGTACTTCGTCGAGCTCAACGAGAGGTTCCGTACGCACCGCAGGGACATCGGCGCCGCGCTGGCGCACGAGATCACCCATGTGCTGCTGCACCGGCTGGGCCTGGAGCTTCCCGGTACCCGGGACAACGAGATCCTGACGGACACGGTGACGACGTATCTCGGTGCGGGCTGGCTCCTGCTGGACGCCTTCCGTGAGGACGCGGTCTCCAGCCAGAAGCTCGGCTATCTCACGCCCGAGGAGTTCGGGTACGTGCTCGCCCAGCGCGCGGCGGTCTTCGGTGAGGACCCGTCGGTGTGGTTCACCAGCCCCCAGGCGTACACGGCGTACACCAGGGGCCGGGCCGAGGCCGAGCGTGACCTGCGGCGGCCGCCGCTGACGGCCGCGGGGTGGGCGGGCAGGCGCCGCTACGCGAAGGACCGCCGGTACGCGGCCGAGCACCCGGGCTCCGCCCCGGATCCGTCCGTCCCGTACGCCTTCGAGGGCGGGGCGGACGGTCTGCGGGTGTCCTTCCGGTGTCCCACCTGCCACCAGCGTGTCCGGCTGCCGGTCCGGGGCCGGACCCGGGCCCGGTGCGGACTGTGCCGCACCGTCCTGGAGTGCGACACCTGAGACGACGGCGGCGACCGGGCCCACCGTAGGGTCGGTGTATGACGAACGGTCCGGTGGGAGGTGCCAGGAGCCTCTTCGAAGCGCTGTACGGCGACGAGAACGCGGTCGTACGGGCGCTCCGCGCGGGCGCCTCCGCCGAGTCGTGCGACGAGGAGGGGACGACCGCGCTCTACCTGGCCTGTGTGCAGGACCTGCCCGGCGCGGTGCGGCTGCTGCTGGCGGCGGGCGCGGACCCGGACAGGGCGAGCGGCCCGGAGGCGGGCGATCTCCCGCTGTGCGGGGCGGCGTGCGGGGGCCATGCGGAGGTCGCCGGGGCGCTGCTGTCCGCCGGGGCCGATCCGGACCTGCGCGAGGAGTTCGGTTTCACCGCGCTGCGCTGGGCGGCGGGCCTGGGGCACGCACGGGTCGCGGAGGTCCTCCTGGACCACGGGGCCGACCCGGACCTGCCCGGCCCGCAGGGCGAGGCCCCGCTGCTGGTCGCGGCGCGGCGCGGGTCGGCGCACACCGTGCGGACCCTGCTCCGGCACGGCGCCGGCGGCCTGTCCCCCGCGCTGGCGGAGGCCAGGCGCATGCTCGGCGTGGACGTGGAGCAGGAGCTGCGGGACGCGCTGCGGCGCGCGTACGGGGAGCACCCGGACACGGTGCACCGTACTCGGGTGGACGGCGGGGTGGCCGTCACGGTCGAACTCCTGCGGGACGGCGAGCCGTTCGCCGGCCGGGACGGGCAGACGGGGCACGGGGCGATCATGACGCTCCTGGAGGACGCGCTGGACGTGCGGGCCCCGTTCGAGGAACTGGCCGTGCGGGCGCTGCGGGGCGGGGGCCCCGGGCTGGACAACTGGCTGGAGCCGGTCCGGGCGCTGTGCCTGCGCGGCGACGAGGAGACGTTCCAGGCGGCGGCCGCGTGGACGGCGGCCGGGGATCCGCTGCGGCGGGCGTTGGGCGCGGACGTGCTGGGAGGGCTCGGCCGCCACACCGGCGGCGGGCCGTTCGCCGAGCGGGCCGTACCCCTGCTGCGTGAGCTGGCCGGGTCCGCGGACCCGGCACCGGCCGGAGCGGCGGCACGGGCCCTCGCCGGGTACGAGGCCCCGCCGATGAGCGAGCAGGAGCACGGGGCCCCGCCCGCCGGCTGAGGAGCCGGACGCGGAGCCGGACAGGATGCGCGTCACGCACGAGAAACGCCGGGCGTACGACACAGGCGTGGCGCGCGGGACACGCGCAGCGCACAAGACAGGCGTGGTGACCGGCGGAAGGGCCGGTGCCCCCCCACCCGGGCTGAGGGCGCCCGCCGGGCCCGGCCCGCGGGGGGGGGCCGGGGCCCGCGGCCCCCCCGCCC